>DATIYL010000083.1:0-32192 GCA_035517635.1 Allostellaceae bacterium
CAGCGATCCCCTGTCAATGGGCGCAGCAATCTTCCCCTCTCCCCTTGCGGGAGAGGGAGGGACCCAGCGCGAAGCGCTGGGAGGGTGAGGGGCAGGGGCACGCACCCCCTCACCTTCCCGCCGCTCACGCGGCGGGCCCCTCCCTCTCCCGCAAGGGGAGAGGGTATGGTGAATTGACAGTGCTCCCCCCGCCCTCTACTTTCCGCCCGCTTCCGCTTTGAAGCGCTTAGCCTCGCCCCGTCGGGGGCTCGGCCAGTCCGCGAGTGTCGCGCACTGGCCCGTTTGGTTTTGGGATGGCCATGTTCGAGAGTCTGAGCAACCGCCTCAACGACGTCTTCGACCGCCTGCGCCGCCATGGCGCGCTGTCGGAGGACGACGTCAATGCTGCGCTGCGCGAGATCCGCATCGCCCTGCTCGAAGCCGATGTCGCGCTGCCGGTGGTCAAGGATTTCGTCAACGCCGTGCGCGAGCAGGCGGTGGGCCAGGAGGTGCTGCGCTCGGTGACGCCGGCGCAGATGGTGGTGAAGGTGGTGCATGACCACCTGGTCGAGACCTTGGGCGGCATCGAGGCCGAGCCGCTCGATCTCGAAGCGCCGCCGCCCGTGGTCGTGATGATGGTCGGGCTGCAGGGCTCGGGCAAGACGACGACCGCGGCGAAGCTCGCCCGCCTGCTGCGCCTGCGTCAGCGCAAGAAGGTGCTGCTCGCCTCGCTCGACGTGCAGCGGCCGGCGGCGCAAGAGCAGCTCGCCGTGCTCGGCCGCCAGGTCGAGGTGACCTCGCTGCCGATCGTCGCCGGCGAGCGGCCGGTGGCGATCGCGCGACGCGCCCTCGATACCGGCAAGCGCGAGGGCTACGACGTCGTCATCCTCGATACCGCCGGCCGGCTCCATATCGACGAGCCGCTGATGCTCGAGGTGGCGGCGGTGCGCGATGCGACACAGCCGCACGAGACGCTGCTCGTCGCCGACGCCATGACCGGCCAGGACGCGGTCAATGTCGCCAAGGCCTTTGCCGAGCGTGTCGGCATAACCGGCATCGTGCTGACGCGCGTCGACGGCGATGCGCGCGGCGGCGCCGCGCTCTCGATGCGCCAGGTGACCGGCCGGCCGATCAAGTTCATGGGCACGGGCGAGAAGATCGACGCCATCGAGCCCTTCCACGCCGAGCGCGTTGCCGGCCGCATCCTCGGCATGGGCGATGTAGTGAGCCTCGTCGAGAAAGCGGCGGAGACGGTCGATCGCGAGGAAGCGGAGAAGCTTGCCCGCAAGCTGCAGAAGGGCGGCTTCGATCTCGACGATCTCGCGCAGCAGCTGAAGCAGCTGCGCAAGATGGGCGGCATGGGTGGCGTCATGGGCATGCTGCCCGGCATCAACAAGGTGAAGAAGCAGCTCGAGGAAGCCAAGATCGATGACGGCATGATCAAGCGCCAGGAGGCGATCCTGTCCTCGATGACCAAGGAGGAGCGGCGCAATCCCAAGCTCTTGAACGCCTCGCGCCGGCGCCGCATCGCCGGCGGCTCCGGCACCAGCGTGCCGGAGATCAATCGCCTCCTGAAGCAGTATCAGGACATGGCGACGATGATGAAGAAGATGAACAAGCTCGGGAAGAAGGGGCTGATGCGCCATGGCATCTCCGCGCTGCTCCCCGGCGGCGGGGCCGGACGATGATCGATCACGTCTCGATCGAGGTGAGCGATCTCGCGCGTGCGCGTGCCTTCTACGACGCGGCGCTGGCGCCGCTCGGCTATGCCCGCCGCTTCGACATCGATGATGCGTCCGGCTATGGGCTGCCGCTGACGGCGCCGCTGAAAGAGCAGGCGCTGCCGTTCTGGATCGGGCGCGCCGACCGCGCCGTTGCCGCCAATGGCCATGTCTGCTTTGCCGCGCCGAGCCGCGACGCCGTCGTCGCTTTCCATCGCGCGGCGCTCGCCGCCGGCGGCCGCGACAACGGCAAGCCGGGACTCCGGCCGCAGTACCACGCCAGTTACTACGCCGCCTTCATCATCGACCCCGACGGCAACCGCATCGAAGCGGTACGCCATCAGGCCGAGTGACGATATCGTCGTGCGATTGTTTCCATTTACGGTTACCCAACGCTTGAAAGGAGAACCATGGCACTGAAGATCAGGCTGACCCGCGGCGGCACCAAGAAGCGGCCCTTCTACAGCATCGTCGTTGCCGATTCGCGGAGCCCCCGCGACGGCCGCTTCATCGAGAAGCTCGGCACCTACAACCCGATGCTCGACAAAGGCCATGCCGAGCGCGTCGTGCTCAAGTCCGAGCGCATCCAGCACTGGCTCAAGGTCGGCGCGCTGCCGAGCGAGCGCGTGCAGCGCTTCCTCGGCGATGCCGGTCTCGCCGCCAAGCCCGAGATCCGCCAGACGCCGCAGAAATCGGCGCCCAAGGCCAAGGCGCAGGAGCGCGCCAAGGCGGCGGCTGCCGCTGCCGGCGAGGCGGCGGGCGAAGCGGCGCAGGCCTAGCGTTTGGCCGCTTCCGGGGAGCATCGAGTGCTGATGGGCGTCATCACCGGCGCGCATGGGATCAAGGGCGAGGTGCGGGTGAAGAGCTTCACCGCCGAGCCCGACGCCATCGCCGCTTATGGCCCGCTCGAGGACGAGCGCGGCGGGCGTTGCCTTGCGCTCACGCTCACCGGCACGGTGCGCGGCATGCTGATCGCGCGCGTCGACGGCGTCGGCGATCGCAACGCCGCCGAGCGGCTCAAAAACACCCGGCTCTATTTGTCGCGCGCCGCGCTGCCTGAACCCGAGGAGGACGAGTACTACCACGCCGATCTCATCGGGCTCGCCGCGGTGCTCCGGGATGGCAGCGCGTTCGGCCGCGTGCGCGCGGTCCATGACTACGGCGCCGGCGACAGCCTCGAGATCGAGCGCCCCGACGGCCGCCTCGTCCTGGTGCCTTTCACCGAGGCCGCCGTGCCGGAGGTCGACATGGCCGCCGGCCGCGTCGTCATCGATCCGCCCGAGGGGCTCCTCGACCGTCCGGTCCTGCGCGGCGAGGAAGACGCATGAGCGCCGAGACGCAAACACTCACCACCCCCTCCCCCCTTGAGGGGGAGGTCGGCAGCGCGCGCCGCGCGCTGCCGGGCGGGGGGGCGTGCGCGAAGCGCACCAACAAAAAACTGACGAACGCCGAACGCTTTGTTGCGCTTCCCGATGTCCCCGCCCACGCTGCGACCTCCCCCCACCCCGGCCCTACCCCTCAAGGGGGGAGGGGGTATTTGGCCTCCGGATGCGCTACCGGAGCAAGGCGATGACCTGGATCGCCACCGTGCTGACGATCTTCCCGGAGATGTTTCCCGGACCGCTCGGCCATTCGCTGGCCGGCAAGGCGCTGCGCGAGGGCATCTGGCGGCTGGCGACGGTGGACATCCGCGACTTTGCGCGCGATAAACACCGCACCGTCGACGACGCGCCTTTCGGCGGCGGCCCCGGCATGGTGATGCGGCCCGATGTCGTCGATGCGGCGATCGAGGCGACGCCGGCTCCCGGACCGCTCCTCTATCTCTCGCCGCGCGGCCGGCCGCTCGATCAGGCGCGGCTCGCCGCGCTGGCGGCGGGTCCGGGCGTGCGGCTGCTGTGCGGCCGCTTCGAAGGCGTCGACGAGCGGGTCATCGAGGCGCGGGCGATGGAAGAGATCTGCCTCGGCGATTTCGTGCTCAGCGGCGGCGAGCCCGCCGCGATCGCGCTGATCGACGGCTGCGTGCGCCTCTTGCCCGGTGTCGTCGGCGCCGAGGCGACGCTCGAGGAAGAAAGCTTCGCGCGGGGATTGCTCGAATATCCCCACTACACCCGGCCGCAGAGCTGGCAGGGGCGCGCGGTCCCGGAAGTGCTGCTTTCGGGACATCACGAGGAGATTCGCCGCTGGCGCGAGGCGCAGGCGGCGGAGGCGACGCGGCAGCGTCGCCCGGATTTGTGGGAACGCTACCTCGCCCGGCAAAGCCCGGCGGGAAGCTCATAGTCGGAGGTTCGTGCCATGAACGTTATGCACACGCTCGAACAGGAAGAGATCAAGAAGCAGCTCGCCAAACGGCCGGTGCCGGACTTCGCGCCGGGCGACACGGTGCGCGTCACCGTCGTGGTGGAAGAGGATCGCAGCGGGGAGAAGCCCGAGAAGGGCGACAAGGCGAAGGACGAGAAGCCGCATCGCCGCACCCAGGCTTTCGAGGGGGTGTGCATCGCGCGCAAGAATGCCGGCATCAACTCGAACTTCACCTTGCGCAAGATCTCCTATGGCGAAGGCGTCGAGCGCGTCTTCCCGCTCTACTCGCCGCGCATCACCGCGATCGAGGTGGTGCGCAAGGGCGCGGTCCGCCGCGCCAAGCTCTATTACCTCCGCGGCCGCACCGGCAAGTCGGCGCGCATCGCCGAGCGCGAGCGCGATGCCGACGGCGCCGCCGAGACCGGCGCGCAGGAGTAGGGGACCGTTATCCGCGGAAGCAACGAACCCCATCTCATCGCCTTTCGCGCCCAAGCGGGAAACCAGCGGCCCTGGGTCCCCGCTTGCGCGGGGACGGGAAATGATGTTGATGCGACGGGGTGGCTCTAGGGAGGCGTAGGAGACGAAGAATGGCGAAGCCGCGCACGCTTTTCGACAAGATCTGGGACAGCCATGTCGTCGACCGTCAGGCGGACGGCACCTGTCTCATCTATATCGACCGCCACCTCGTGCATGAGGTGACGAGCCCGCAGGCTTTCGAAGGCCTGCGCGCCAATGGCCGCAAGGTGCGGCGTCCCGATCTCACCATCGCGGTGGCCGATCACAACCTGCCGACCACCGATCGCAGCAAGGGCATCACCGAGCCCGAGAGCCGGCTCCAGGTCGAGACACTCGAGCGCAACGTCAAGGAGTTCGGCGTCCCCTATTACGCCGTCGACGACATTCGTCAGGGCATCGTCCACATCATCGGGCCGGAGCAGGGCATGACCCAGCCCGGCACGACCATTGTCTGCGGCGACAGCCACACCGCGACGCATGGCGCCTTCGGCGCGCTCGCGTTCGGCATCGGCACCTCCGAGGTCGAACATGTGCTGGCGACGCAGACGCTGATTCAGCAGCCCGCCAAGAACATGCTGATCAAGGTCGAAGGCGATCTGCCCTTCGGCGTCACCGCCAAGGACCTGATCCTCGCCATCATCGGCAGGATCGGCACCGCCGGCGGTACCGGCCATGTCGTCGAATACGCCGGCAGCGCGATCCGCAAGCTGTCGATGGAAGGGCGCATGACCGTCTGCAACATGACGATCGAGGCCGGCGCGCGCGCCGGCCTCATCGCCCCGGACGAAACCACCTTCGCCTATCTCAAGGGCCGGCCGCACGCGCCCAAAGGCGCTGCCTGGGAGCAGGCGATCAAGTTCTGGCGCACGCTCCCGGCCGATCCCGGCGCCCATTACGACAAGGAGGTGGCGCTCGACGCGGCGGCGATCGTGCCCCACGTCACCTGGGGCACCAGCCCGCAAGACGTGCTGCCGGTCACCGGCAAAGTGCCGGATCCCGCCGCCGAGCCGGACGAGGCGAAGCGCGCAGCGATGCAGCGCTCGCTCGACTATATGGGGCTCGTCCCCGGCACACCGCTCGCCGAGGTGCCGGTGCAGCGCGTCTTCATCGGCTCCTGCACCAATGGCCGCATCGAGGATCTGCGCGCCGCCGCCGCCGTGGCCAAAGGCCGCACCGTGGCCGCCGGCGTCAATGCGATGGTGGTGCCGGGCTCGGGCCTGGTGAAGCATCAGGCCGAGGAGGAAGGCCTCGACCGCGTCTTCCTCGAAGCGGGCTTCGAATGGCGCGAGCCCGGCTGCTCGATGTGCCTCGCCATGAATCCCGACAAACTCGAGCCGGGCGAGCGCTGCGCCTCGACCTCGAACCGCAATTTCGAGGGCCGTCAAGGCCGCGGCGGCCGCACCCATCTGGTGAGCCCCGCCATGGCCGCTGCCGCCGCCGTGACGGGACGCCTGACTGACGTCCGGGATTTCAGCTGACGCGCCGCGTCAGCTGAAATTCCCGGGCGGGCGTCAGCGATTGCGCCAGCAATCGCGAGAGCCCGCACCGTGCCGGCAGTCCTCCTCCGCCAATCGCGAATCCAACCACCCATTGCCAAGGGGTTAACGCCGCGTTAACCCTGGCGCGCTTCACTGGCGCTCTGGGCAGCACGCACCTTTCTCACCGCAATCCCGACGGGGATCTCGTGCCGCGCAGTATCCGCACGCGATTGGCGCTGCTCTTCCTGTTGGCGGTGCTGCCGGGCTTCGTTCTGGCGACCGCGTATGACCTCTATGTCTTCCGCGAGCGCGTGCAGTCGGCGGTGGCCGATCTCGCGGATCGCGTGCGCGTCGTCGGCGGCGCGGACGGCGTCCTGATCGGCGACAGCCAGCTCCTGCTGCGCACGCTCGCCAACCTGCCGCAAGTGCGCCAGATGGGGCGCGATCCTGCCGCCTGCTCGCGCGCGGTCGGTGGTGTGCTGCGCGGCTCGCCCTATTACGCGCAGGCCGCGGTGGTCGATGCCGAGGGCACCGTCCTGTGCAGCGACAACCCCCATCATTTGGAAGTGAGCATCGATCGCCACACCGTCGCGCGCGCGATCGCGGAGCGCCGCTTCGCCATCGGCGACAATGCTGCGGCGGCCCCCGCGCCGGGCACGTTCCATCGCATCCATCTGGCGTATCCCGTGTTCGCGGAGGGCGACAAGGCGATCGGCGCCGTGGAGCTTGCGCTCGACCTCGATTGGCTGAATCAGCGCTTCGCCGCCCTGGCGCTCGAGAAAGGGACGGTGCTGACCCTGGTCGACGCGACCGGCGCGGTTCTGGCGCGCTATCCCGGGCCCGAGCCGCATGTCGGGCGGCCGCTGGCGCCTGGTGTCGAGGCGCTGCTGCGCGCCGGCAAGACCATGGGCGAGGCCGTGTTCGGCGATGACGAGACGCGCTTCTTCGCGCTGGCGCCGCTCGGCGATACCGCGCCGGCAGATCTGGCGCTGCTGCTAAGCATCGACCGCACCACTTTGCTGGCGCCGGCGGTACGCGATCTGCTCGCCGATGTCGGGATCTTCTTCCTCGTTGCGGTGCTGGGCGTGGCGCTGGCGCTGCTCGGCGGCACGCCGCTGTTGCTGCGGCCGGTGCGGCAGCTCGGCGAAGCGGCGGCGCGGCTTACCGCCGGCGATCTCGCGGCCCGCGTCGACCCGCCTTACGAGCGCACCGAGCTCGGCCGCCTCGCCATCGCCTTCGACCAGATGGCGGCGGCACTCGAAGAGCGCGAGCGCGATCTGCGCAAGGCGCATGACTATCAAAGCCGCATCCTCGCCATTGCCGGCCACGATCTGCGTCAGCCGATCCAGATCGTGCAATTGAGCCATGAGATGATCGGCGCCGGCGCGTTGCCGGAACGCGAGCGCAAATACCTCGCCCGTGCCGATGACGCGCTGCGCCGGCTCGTGCATCAGCTCGACCTCATCGCCGAAGCCGGGCGGCTTGAAGGCAAGCAGCTCGCGCCGCGGCTCGAGCCGGTGGCGCTCGCGCCGATCATCGCCGAGATCGCGGCGGAGCATGCGCTCGCGGCGCAGCGCAAGGGCTTGGCGCTGCGGACGGCGCCCTCGCAAGCAGTGGCGCTGTCCGACCGCGAGATGCTCGCGACGATCCTGCGCAATCTGGTGAGCAACGCGATCAAGTATACGAGGCGCGGCGGCATCCTCATCGGCTGCCGCCGGCAGGGCGAGGCGCTTCGCATCGAGGTGCACGATACCGGCATCGGCATCCCGGCGCACCGCCTCGACGAGGTCTTCGCGGATTTCTACCAGCTCGACCCCAAAAGCGAGGGCCTTGGCCTCGGGCTCGCCATCGTCCGCCGCACGGCGGAGATGCTCGGCCACCGCCTCAGCGTCCGCTCCATCCCCAACCGCGGCTCCTGCTTCGCCCTCGTCCTGCCGCGCGCCGGCGCCGATCAGCCCGCCGAGCGCCGCGCCAGCTGATCTCAGCCGGCGCGGCGCAATTCCGCGGCCAACGCCGCCGCTTTTGCGTCGAGCCGGGCTGCCAGGCTGAGCCGGCCGTCGCGCTCATGGTCGCTGCTGGCGAGATCGGCCCAGTCGCGATACCACGCGGCAAGCGATTTCAGCCGCTCGATTTCCGCGAGCGGGTCGGTTTGAACGCATTGCATGGCGCACTCTGCGATCAAGTGGCGTGACACGCCTTGCGCTGGATCAAAAAGGTCCCGCAAAAGCGCGTGTCGCGGCCGGCCATGGCGGGGCAGGCTTGCCTTGCGTGCCCCGGCCGCTTTCGCTAATCCTTTGAAGAACCGAACAGGATTGCCGCCATGGACAAGTTCACCACGCTCGACGGCATCGCCGCGCCGCTGCCGATGATCAATGTCGATACCGACAAGGTCATCCCGAAGCAGCATCTGAAGACGATCAAGCGCAGCGGCCTCGGCAAGGTGCTGTTCGACGAGCTGCGCTATCGCGAGGACGGCTCGGAAAATCCGGATTTCATCCTTAACAAGCCGGCCTACCGCCGGTCCAAGGTCCTGGTGACCGGTGAGAATTTCGGCTGCGGCAGCTCGCGCGAGCATGCGCCCTGGGCGCTGCTCGATTTCGGCATACGCTGCGTCATCGCCGCGAGCTTCGCCGACATCTTCTACAACAACTGCTTCAAGAACGGCATCCTGCCGATCAAGCTGCCGCAGGAGATCGTCGACGAGCTGATGGATGATGCGCGCAAAGGCGCCAATGCGCGGCTCACCATCGATCTGGAGAAGCAGACCATCACCCGGCCCGATGGCGGCGTCGTCACGTTCGAGATCGATCCCTTCCGCAAGCATTGCCTCTTGAACGGCCTCGACGATGTCGGCCTTACGCTCGAGAAATCCGGCAGCATTGCCGCTTATGAGGAGAAGAGCCGCCTCGCCCAGCCCTGGCGCTGGGCGTGACGCGGCCGCACGGCTCAAGGAGCACATCATGGCATCCAACAGGAAGGTTCTGGTTCTGCCGGGCGACGGCATCGGGCCCGAGGTGATGCGCCAGGTCGGCCGCGTCGCCGGATGGATGGACCGGAAGCGGATCGCCAGCTTCGATCTCACCGAGGATCTCGTCGGCGGCGCCGCTTACGATGTGCATGGCACGCCCTTGGCCGACAGCACGCTGAAAGCGGCGATGGCCGCCGACGCCGTGCTGTTCGGCGCCGTGGGCGGCCAGAAATGGGACAATCTTCCCTTCGCCCTGAAGCCCGAACGCGGCCTGCTGCGGCTGCGCAAGGAGATGGAGCTCTTCGCTAATCTCCGCCCGGCGATGGTCTTCGAGCCGCTGATCGGCGCCTCGACCTTGCGGCCCGAGATCGTGCGCGACCTCGACATCATGATCGTGCGCGAGCTCACCGGCGGCGTCTATTTCGGCGAGCCGCGCGGCATCGAGACCTTGCCCGACGGCACGCGGCGCGGCTTCAACACGCAGGTCTACACCACGCCCGAGATCATCCGCGTCGGCCGCGTCGCTTTCGAGCTGGCGAAGAAGCGCCGCGGCAAGGTGACCTCGGTCGAAAAGGCCAATGTCATGGAATCGGGCGTGCTCTGGCGCGAGGAGATGCAGAAGCTGCACGACACCGAATACCGCGAGGTCGAGCTCGCGCATATGTATGCCGATAATTGCGCGATGCAGCTGGTGCGCAATCCGAAGCAGTTCGATGTCATCGTCACCGACAATCTCTTCGGCGATCTGCTGTCGGATTGCGCGGCGATGCTGACCGGATCGCTCGGCATGCTGCCATCGGCCTCGCTGGGGGCGGCGGACAAAAGCGGCCGGCGCAAAGCGCTGTACGAGCCCGTCCATGGCAGCGCTCCCGACATCGCCGGCAAGGACATGGCGAACCCGCTCGCCTCTGTCCTCTCCTTCGCGATGATGCTGCGCTATTCCTTCGATCTCGGCGAGGAAGCGGCGCTCGTCGAACGCGCGGTGCAGAACGCGCTGAAAGGCGGCGTCCGCACCAGCGACATCATGCAGCCCGGCACGGCGCGCGTCTCGACGACGGTGATGGGCGACACGCTGCTGCACGAACTCGAGAAGCTCGTCTAGCTGCGCACCAAGCGTCGGTCGCAGATAGATTCACCACAGAGGCACGGAGGACACCGAGATTGCGTGTCTGGCGCGCGAAGCGCGCCATTCTTCGTTTCTCCGTGATCTCTGTGCCTCCGTGGTGAATCTTTTTGTGTCGCAGGCACGGTGACACAGGATGGATGCGCTACAGCGGCGGCGCGGCGAAGTCGCGGCCGAAGATGCGCTCGCCGGCAAGCCAGCGGTCGATCAGCGTCGGATCTTCGAGCAGCGCCGCCACCGCCTGCGTCAGCTCCACCAGATCGTCCTGCAGCCCCATATCCCTGAGGATGCCGCGGAAGCCGCTCTGATCGCCCAGGATGAAGTACTGCGCGACGACGTAGAGCTCGACCAGCGGTACGGGGTCGCCGGCGAGCGCCGCGGCATGGGCGGCGTGGCAGCCCTCCGCCGCCGGCGCCATCATCGCCCGGCACATCAAGGGCCGGTCGTCATAGACCGAGCAGCGATTGTCGACGAGGAGCGCGCAGGGCGTGCCGGTGCGGCGCCGTTCCCGCTCGTCGATGCCGCGGAACGCTTTCGCGTTTGCGAGCACGGCGGCGCGGCGGGGATCGGCGGGATCGAGGAGCTGCGCTGCGACCAGGAGCGCCTCGGGGATCGTCACCTCGACGCTCTGATGGCAGCACCAGGCGCAGCCGCTCTTGCAGGCCAGGCGCGGCGCGGTGGCGGTCTGCTCATCGATGGTCTGCTGCGCCCGGCCGAAGGCCAGCACCTTCAGCAGCGACAGTATGGTGCTGAGCTTGTTCCGAGGGATTGGCGGCGATCTCGCGGGCCGCCATGACAATGCCGGCGCCGCGCATGATCCCCGCAAACAGCTTCACCTTGCTTTCGATCTCGGGATCGACGGCCAGGCCGTAAGGTACGCGCACGCCGATATCGTCGACGGCGCGGAACGGGATGTCGGCCTCGACGGCCTCTGTGTCGGTCATGATCGCTCCTGCGCGGTGGGCGCGCACAGCGTCGCGGCGGCACCGCCCCTTTGTGGAGCCTAGGCGGCGAGTCCTAAAGAGTTGTTAACCACGCCGCGCGCCTCGCGCGTCAGGCGAAGGCGCGGCCCTCGCGCGCATAGGCGGCGGCGGAGCGGAAGATGTTGCGCGCCATGAGGCTCGTCTCGCGCTCCGCGCGGCGGTCATAGAGCGCGGCGACGCCGCTGCGGATGGCGGGGTCTTCGGGCGCCGCCTCGAGCGCGTAATCGGCGAGATGGCAGGCGAGGCGGAGATCGCCGGCGGCGGCGCGCGCTTCGGCGCGGCGCAGTAGCGCCGCGGCGCCGCCGGCCAGCTCCGCGATCTCGCGCGCGAGCGCGCCGCGCGGCGCCGGCTTCAGCTCGCTCGGCCGCCCGCTCCACCAGCCGCCGTAATAGCGGATGATGTTGCGGATGATGAACTCCGCCTCGTCATAAACCGGCTGCAGCCAGGGCGATTGCGTCTTCGGCGGCGTGACGCGATGGATGATGTCGACATGCGGCGGCGCGCTGTCGTTGAGCGCGGTGAGGGTCTGCGCCACGAGGCTGTCGAGATAATCCGCCGTCTCCAGCAGCATGCGGCGGATCAGCGTCGGGTTGTCGACCACGGGGCCGCCATGGCCGGGACAGAGGCTCCTCGGCTCGAGCGCCGCCATGCGCCGCAACCCCAACGCCCAGTCCCGGGGATAGCGCTGCACCTTCTGCGGATTGCCGGCATTGGGCACGCCCCAGATGAAGAGGTCGCCCGGGCATAGCACGCGGCGCTCGGGACACCAGACCCAGGAGTGGTCGTCGGTCTCGCCGCGGCAATGGTGAACCTCGAACTGGACCCCGCCGACGCTCAACGCCAGGCGGTCCTCGTAGAGCGTGTCGGGCGCCAGCTCCGGCGTGCGGAAATTGTTGAACTCTTCGGTCGTCTCGGCGCGGCTGACGCTGCCGCCGAACTGGCGCGCATTGATCGCCGCGTTGAAGCGCTGCGTGAGCTCGTAGCGTTGGAAGCGCTCGGGCATGGCGCGGTGCGCGACGATGCGGGGCCGCGCCTGGCCGGGCACGAGAAAATCCTCGAGTCCGAAGGCGTGGTCGATATGGCCCTGGGTGAAGATGACGCTGTGCACCGGCGCGCTGGTGCGCTGCCGCAGCATGCCGGCGAGCTTCGCGCCGAGCTGGCGCAGCCCGCTATCGACCAGCACCAGCCCGGCATCGGTCTCGAAAGCGGTGACGCCGGAGAGCATGGATTGGAACCAGGTGCGCGGGGCGACCTCGACCGGACCGCCGCTCCAGAAGAATTTAGCCTCTTCGGGGCTCTTGCCGGCCATCTCGTAGAACGGCGTCATCGGGCTTTCGGTCATCGCAGCGTCCTCGGCACACTCAAGCGGGCAGGATGACGGCGTCGAGCGCGAGCGCGCCCTTGCCTTCCGGCAGCACCAGGAAGGGGTTGATGTCGAGGCTCTTGAGGCGCGGCCCCTGCGCCGCAGCAAAGCGCGACAGTCGCGCCAGCGCTTCGGCCAGCGCCTCGAGATCGACCGCGGGCTGGCCGCGCATGCCGTGCAGCACCCGCTCGGCGCGCAGCTCCCTGATCATGCGCCGCGCCTCGCTCTCGTCGAAGGGCGCGAGACGGAAGGTCACGTCTTCCAGCGCTTCGACGAAGACGCCGCCGAGCCCGAGCATGATCACCGGGCCGAACACCGCGTCCCAATGCGCGCCGAGGATCGTCTCGACCCCGCCTGTCACCATCGGCGCCACGAGGCAGCCGCGCCGGCGCGCTTCGGGCGCGGCCTTCGCAACGCGCGCCATCACCTCGTCGAAAGCGCGCCCGACCGCGTCCGGCGTCGCCAAATTCAGCGCAACGCCGCCGAGGTCGCTTTTATGCAGGATGTCCGGCGAGACGATCTTGAGCGCCGCCGGCAAGCCGAGCGCCGCGGCCGCCGCCGCCGCTTCGCCGGCGCTTTGCACCACGCGGTGCGGCATCACCGGTATGCCGGTGCGAGCGAGAATGGCAAGCGATGCCGCTTCGTCGAGCGGCCCCTCCGGCAGCGTCTCTGGCGCGGGCAGCGTCACCGCCGCTTCGGGCGCGGTATCGAAGGCGCGGCGGAACCGCACCAGCGCGGCCAGCGCGCGCTGCGCATGCGTCGGCTCGTCGAACAGCAGGCAGCCGCCCGCATCGAGCGCGGCGCGGAATTGCGGCGTGTGATAACAGGCGACCGCCAGCAGCGTCTCGGGATGGCGCTGGCGCAGCCGCGGGAAGGCCTCCATGAAGCGCGGCCCGTTGACCGGCGAGCGGCCGACCGAGCCCGCGAAGCAGGTGACGGCCTGGTACTCGCCGGTGGCGAGCGTCATCTCGACGGCGCGTTCGAGCAGTCCGAAATCGCTCACCACCTGGCCGGTGACGTCGATAGGGTTGCGCGTTGCGGCGAAAGGCACCATGGCGCGAATGCCGTCCTGCAGCGCCTGCGGCGCCGGTGCCACGTCGAGCCCGCCGGCTGCCGCCGCATCGGCCATCAGCACGCCGACGCCGCCCGAGACGGTGATGATGGCGACGCGGTTGCCGGCCGGCAACGCGGGCGCCTGCGCCGCGGCGTAGCCGATGTCGAAGAACTCCTCCATCGTGCTGCAGCGATAGACGCCTTGCTGCCGGAACATCGCGTCGAAGATCTCGTCGGCGCCGGCGAGCGCTGCGGTATGAGAGGCGACCGCGGCGATGCCGGCCTCGGTGCGGCCGACCTTGAGGCAGACCACCGGCTTCCGCCGCGCGCGGGCGCGCGCCAGCGCCGCGGCGAGCTTTCGCCCGTCGCGGCAGCCTTCGATGTACAGCATGATCACGGCGGTCTCGGGATCATCGGCGAGATAGGCGATGCCGTCGGCGACGTCGACATCGCCCTCATTGCCGGTGGTGAGGATGAGGCTGTAGGCGAGGGCGCGGTCCTGCGCCACCTGATAGGCGAGCCCGCCGAAAGCGCCGCTCTGGGTGATGAGGCCGATACGGCCTTTGGGGGCGAGCCCCGGGCCGAATGCCGGGTGGAAAGTCGCCACCACGCCTTCGGCGAAATTGACGAGGCCCATGCAGTTGGGGCCGAGCAGCCTGAGGCGCGCCGCGCGCGCGACCTCCGTGATCTCCTCCTGCGCGCGCCGTCCGGCTTCGCTCACCTCGGCGAAGCCGGAGCTGAACAGCACCACGGCGCGCACGCCCTTCTCGGCGCAGTCGCGCATCGCCCGCAAGACATGCGCTTCCGGCACCGCGATGATGGCGAGGTCGACGGGGCCCGGCACCGCGCTGAGGGCGGGAAAAGCAGGGATGTCGAGGACCGAGGCGGCGCGCGGATTGATCGGATAGAGCCGCCCGCGATAGCCGCTCGCCTTCATGTGGACGAGCGGTATGGCGCCGATCTTGGTGGCGTCGGTCGAGGCGCCGATCACCGCGATCGAAGCGGGCCGGAAGAGCGGTGCAAGGCTTGCGGGGTCGAGGGCGTCGGCGGGCATCGTTCCTCCCGGTTTGTTGCTTAGGAGGGACATACACGAATCCCCGGTCCTGCCGCAAATCCCTGGTCTTGCCGCAAATTTCGCTACTCGCCGGTGCCGCCGCCGGCCATACTGGCCGCCAACAAAGGCGTGGCGCCGGCAGCGCCGTGAGGGGAGGAGATCCGATGGAGAGCAGCGTTACCGCCGGTGCCCGGCTCGACCGGTTGCCGATTGCCCGGTTTCATTACCGCATCTTCTTCCTCATCGCCGCCGGCATGTTCTTCGACGGCTACGATCTCTACATCCAGGCGCCCGTGCTCGGCGCCACGGTGCAAAGCCATTTTGCCACGCTCGACACGGCGCGCTGGTTCGTCTCGCTCACCTTCGTCGGCATGACCCTCGGCGCGGTGCTGGCGGGCGTGCTCGGCGACCGCTATGGCCGGCGCTTCACCTATCAGTTCAACCTCATGCTGTTCGGCATCGCCTCGCTCGCCGCGGCCTTTGCCGTCAATGCCGAAATGCTGAACGCGCTGCGCTTCGTCATGGGCGTCGGCCTCGGCGCCGAGATCGTCGTCGGCTACGGCACCATGACCGAGTTCGTGCCGCCGGCGCGGCGCGGCAAATGGATGGCGTTCATGGCCTTCGTCGTCGTCTCGGGCCTGCCGGTGACCGCGCTCCTCGCCAGCCTGACCATTCCCTCCTATGGCTGGCGGCCGCTGTTCATCGTCGCCGGCATCGGCGCGATCATCGTCTGGTATCTGCGCAAGAACCTGCCGGAATCGCCGCGCTGGCTCGAAGCCAATGGCCGCGGCGCCGAGGCCGAGGCACTGCTGCAGACGATCGAGCGCGAAGTCTCTGCCGGAAAATCTCTACCGCCGCCGGCGCCGTCGGTCGTCGTGCCGTCTCTGGGCTGGCGCGACCTCGTGGGTCCCAGCCTGTTGCCGCGCATGGTGGTCGGCTGCGTCACCCTCATCACCATCAACACGCTGATCTTCGGCTTCGTCAACTGGATCCCGACCTTCTTCCTGCAGCAGGGGCTCGGCGTCACCAAATCCTTCTGGTACACCTTCGTCATCGATTCCGGCTCGCTCATCGGCTGCGCCATCGGCGCCTTCGGCGCGGACCGGATCGGCCGCCGCCGCTCGATCATCGGCGCTTCGCTCTGGGCGATCGTCTTCGGCGCGATCTATCCCTTCGTCGCCGCGCCGGCGCTGGTGCTGGGCGTCGGATTCCTCTTGATGATCGGCATCTATGTGCTGACCGCGATGCTCTACGGCGTCTACACCGCCGAGCTGTTCCCGACTGGCGTGCGGCTCCGCGCCAATGGGGTCTGCAACTTCTTCGGCCGCGGCTTTACCGTGTTCACGCCCTTCTTCGTCGTCTCGCTGCTCAAAGCCTATGGCGTGCCCGGCGTGCTCGGCCTGATGATCGGTCTCCTCGTCATCCAGATCGTCGTCGTCGCCCTCTGGGGCATCGAGCCGGCGCTGCGCGGCCTCGAGGATCTCGAGCGCGAGCGGAGCGCTGCCGGAGCGCGCGCGCCGGCCCGTGCTTGACACGGGAGGCCCCGGCGCCCGAATCAGAAATGCTTGAGACGGTGCGGGAGATCGTCGACGCCCCACCTCACCCACCCGCTACGCGGGTCCCCCCTCTCCGCCCCTCAGGGGCGGAGAGGGTTGGGGTGAGGTGGGGCGTCACGAATTTGCGATCGTCAGCGCTAGAGACGGAGAGGTTCGCGGGGGGTCGGAGGTGCTGATGAGATCGCTGGCCCATAACCGGGAAAGTGGCATTAGATACGCGGCGCCGACCCTGGTTCTTGCCGCCGATCTGGCGGGGATCTTCGTCTTCGCCGCCGAGGGTGCGCTGCGCGCGATCGCCGGCAATCTCGATCTCCTCGGCATCGCCGTGCTGTCCTTCTCGTCGGCGCTGTGCGGCGGCATCGTCCGCGACGTTCTCATCGGCGCGGTGCCGCCCGCCGCCATCAAGGATTGGCGCTATTGCACCATGGCTTTCGCCGCTGCCGGTCTTACCTTTCTGCTGTGGCCGGTCTTCGAACATATTCCGCGGCCTCTCGTCATCGGCCTCGATGCCGCCGGCCTGTCGCTGTTCGCGATTGCCGGGACGGAAAAGGCGCTCGATTACGGCGTCAACCCTTTCATCGCCGCGCTGCTGGGTACGATCACGGGGACCGGCGGCGGCACGATCCGCGACGTCCTGTTGGCGCAAGTGCCGGGCGTGCTGCGCGTCGACATCTACGCGACCGCCGCCCTTCTCGGCTCCCTAATCTATGTCTGCGGGCGCGCCTTGCGCCTGCGGCCGCTGCCGGTGGCGATCGCGGGCGGCCTCGCTTGCTTCGTGCTGCGCGTCGTGGCCGTGTGGCAGCACTGGCAGCTGCCGCATGCGGGCTGAGTTCGCCGTCGATCAGGCCGGCTTCGCCCGCTCTATTTCCGCGCCGAGCCGGCCGGTCGCCCAGCAATAGAGCATGTAGAAATCGCCCATGAGCGACCAGAGCGGATGGGTGAAGGTGGCGGGCCGGTTGCGCTCGATTGCGGCATGGGCGAGCCAAGCGAAGCCATAGCCGGCGATGGGCGCGGCGATAAGGAGGCGCCAGCCGCCGCCGACGAGGAAGCCGAGCATCAGCAGCATGCCGAGCGAGGTGCCGAGATAGTGGAGGGCGCGCGTGCCGGGACGGCCATGCTCGCGCAAATAGTAGGGCCAGAACGCGGCGAAGCTGCTGAATCGGGTCGCCATGTGGTCTTCTCCGAAACCCCCTGCTCCGTCACTGTGGGCCGCCCCGGCCCCTTGTCAATCGGCGTCCGAGAGCGTAATTGAAGCGCCCACAGGGGCCGGTTGCCCCGTTCCCGGGAGAAGGCGGTATGGCGTTCAAGGTAGCGGTGGTCGGCGCCACCGGCGTGGTCGGCCGCGAGATGCTCAACATCCTGGCCGAGCGCGATTTTCCCGCCTCGGAGGTGTGCGCCGTGGCGTCCGAGCGCTCGGTCGGCAGCGAGGTCTCGTTCGGCGAGGACGAGGTGTTGAAGGTGCAGGACCTCGACAAGTTCGACTTCAAGGGCGTCGATATCGGCCTGTTCTCGCCCGGCGCTAAGGTTTCGGCCGTGCATGCGCCGCGCGCCGCTAAGGCCGGCTGCATCGTCATCGACAACACCTCGCAATTCCGCATGGACCCCGAAGTGCCGCTGGTGGTGAGCGAGGTCAATCCGCAGGCGATCGCGCAGTACAAGAAGCGCGGCATCATCGCCAACCCGAATTGCTCGACCATGCAGCTGGTGGTGGCGCTGAAGCCGCTGCACGATCTCGCCCGCATCAAGCGCATCGTGGTCGCCACCTACCAATCCGTCTCGGGCGCCGGCCGCGAGGCGATGGACGAGCTCTTCACGCAGACCCGCTCCATCTATGTCAACGACCCGCCGAAGAAAGAGCACTTCACCAAGCAGATCGCCTTCAACGTCATTCCCCATATCGACGTCTTCATGGAAGACGGCTCGACCAAGGAGGAATGGAAGATGGCGGTCGAGACGCGCAAGATTCTCGATCCCGACATCGCCGTCACTGCCACCTGCGTGCGCGTGCCGGTGTTCATCGGCCATGCCGAAGCGGTCAATGTCGAGTTCGAGCGGCCGATCAGCGAGGAGGCGGCGCGCGCCGCGCTGCGCGCCGCGCCGGGCGTCAGCGTCGTCGATCACCGCGTCGACGAAGGCTATGTAACGCCGCAGGAATCGGCCGGCGAGGATCCCGTCTTCGTCAGCCGCATCCGCAAGGATCCGACGGTCCCGCACGGGCTCAACCTCTGGGTCGTCGCCGATAACCTGCGCAAGGGCGCGGCGCTCAACGCGGTGCAGATCGCCGAGATCCTGGTGCGCGACCATTTCGCCGCCCGCGACAAGAAGCAGGCGGCGTCCCGTTAGAACGCGCACCTTCGGTCTTCAATCCAAACCGATCGGAGGGGATATGGACAAGATCAAGTCGCTCTTCACCGCCAGCGCGACCGCGACCGGCGGCCGCAACGGCCATACCGAATCGAGCGACGGCATGGTGAGCGTCAATCTCTCCGTACCGAAAGCCATGGGCGGCCCGGGCAAGCCCGGCACCGCCACGCCCGAGCATCTCTTCGCCGCCGGCTATGCCGCCTGCTTCGGCGGTGCGCTCGATTACGTCGCCAAGCAGCACAAGAAGGACGCGACCAAGGCGAAGATCACCTGCGACGTCTCGATCGGTCCGCGCGACATTGGTGGCTTCGGCATTGCCGTCAAGATGCAGGTCGAGGATCGCAGCCTGCCGCAAGCCGATCTGACGGCGCTCGCCCGCGAAGCGCACGAAAAGATCTGCCCCTACTCGAACGCCACGCGCGGCAACGTCGACGTCCAGTTCGAAATCGTCGGCGGTTGATGAACACCCCCTCTCCCCTTGCGGGAGAGGGAGGGGCCCATCGCGGAGCGATGGGAGGGTGAGGGGTCTCACTCCCGATAATCGAGCCCGATATCGAGCACCGCGGCGCTGTGCGTGAGCCAGCCGACGGAGATGAGGTCGACGCCGCTCGCGGCAATCGCCGGCGCCGTCGCCGGGGTGATTCGGCCTGACGCTTCGGTGATGGCGCGACGCTCGACGAGCGCGACGGCGCGGCGCAGCTCCTCCGCACTCATATTGTCGAGCAGCACCGCATCGACGCCGACCGCCATCGCCTCTTCGAGCTGCGCCAGCGTGTCGACCTCGACCTCGATCTTGACGAGATGGCCGACCCCGGCACGGGCGCGTTCGACCGCCGGCCGGATGCCGCCCGCCACGGCGATGTGGTTGTCCTTGATCAGCACCGCATCGTCGAGGCCGAAGCGGTGGTTGGTGCCGCCGCCGACCCGCACCGCATATTTCTGCACGCTGCGCAGGCCCGGCATGGTCTTGCGCGTGCAGACGACGCGCGCGCGCTGACCGCGGATCGCTTCGACGATTCCGGCCGTTGCCGAAGCGACGCCGGAGAGGTGGCAGAGAAAATTGAGCGCCACCCGCTCGCCGGTCAAAATCCCGCGCGCCGGCCCTTCGATGATGGCAATGACCGCGCCCGGCGAGAGCGGATCGCCGTCGCGCCGCTCGATCCGCGCGGCGATCGCGGGATCGACGAGGCGGAAGGCCAGCAGCGCCAGGTCGAGCCCGGCCAGAACGCCTTTCTGCCGCGCCACCAGAGCGGTCGTGGCGCGCGCCTCGGCCGGCACGATCGCATCCGTGGTGATGTCGCCGGCGCGGCCGAGATCCTCGACCAGCGCCGCGCGCACCAGAGGCTCGACCAGGACAAGGGGAAGGGGCGGTATGGTCATGGTTCAATCTCCAACCGCGGCCAAGGCGGCATCGCCGAGAAGCCGCGTGGCGATCATGTCGGCCTCGTCGAGGCGCAGCAGCGAGCGACGCGCCGGCGCCGCCGAGCGGCGGGGAAAATCACTGCGCCAATGCGCGCCGCGGCTCTCCTCGCGTGCGAGCGCCGCGACGGCGATGACAAGGCCGACGGCAGCCGGATCGGCGGCCGGCCCGTTGCCGAAAGCGATCGGCTGCAAAGCCGCGATCGCCGCGCGCAGATCGTCGCGATCGCGCAGCACACCGAGCCCGGCCGACATGATCTCCCTGACCGGTCCGGCGGCGGCCGGTGGCGGCAGGACGGGCGGCGGCAGCTGGAACAGCTTCGGCTGCGCCGGGGTTCCGGCGACGCTGTCGGCAACCCAGCGCGCGCAGACCGCGGCTTCGAGCAAGGAATTGCTGGCAAGTCGATTGGCGCCATGCAGCCCCGTCGCCGCGGCTTCGCCGCAAGCCCAAAGCCCGCCGACCGTGCTGCGCCCCGCCGCGTCGACGGCGATGCCGCCCATATGGTAGTGCTCCGCCGGCCGTACCGGGATGGGATCGCTCGCCGGATCGATGCCGGCGGCGCGGCAATGCGCGGCGATCGCCGGGAAGCGCGTGGCAAAGCGCGCGCTGAGCGCCTGACGCGCGTCGAGGAAGACGCGGTGGCCGGCACCCATATGCCGCCACACTGCCCGCGATACCTGGTCGCGCGGCTTCAGCTCCTCGGTGAAGCGCGCGCCGGTCTCGTCGATGAGGATCGCGCCTTCGCCGCGCACGGCTTCGCTCACCAACGGCATCGGATCGAGACCGACATCGAGCGCCGTTGGATGGAACTGCACGAATTCCATATCGGCGAGACGCGCGCCGGCCCGCGCTGCCAGCGCCACGCCCTGGCCCAAGGCGCCGAGCGGATTCGTCGTGTGGCGGTAAAGCCCGCCGATGCCGCCGGTGGCGATCACCACGCGGCTCGCGGGCAGCATCACCGTCTCCGCCGGACCCGCGGCGAGGACCCCCGCGACGCCGCCATCTCTCAGCAGCAAGCGGCGCGCCTCGACGCCGTCGAGCACGGTGATCGACGGCGTGCGCCGTACCGCGGCGATGAGCGCGCGCATGATTTCGCTGCCGCTGCGGTCGCCGCCGGCATGGACGATGCGGCGCCGGCTGTGCGCCGCCTCGAGCCCCAGCAGGAAGCCGCCATCGGCGGCGCGATCGAAGGCGACCCCGCGGCGAGCCAGCTCGGCGATCGCTTCCGGCGCCGCGGCGGTGATGCGCTCCACCACCGCGGCATCGCAGAGCGCGTCGCCGGCCGCCAGCGTGTCGACGGCGTGGAGGCCGGGCTCGTCGTCAGCGCCGAGCGCCGCGGCGACGCCGCCTTGCGCAAAGCCGCTGGCGATGCCGGAGCCGAGCGCCGTCTTCGCCAGCACGATGACCGGCGCGGGCGCGAGATAGAGCGCCGTCATCAGCCCGGCGAGGCCGGCGCCGATGACGACCGGAGTGTCGCTGCGATCGAGACGATCCATGATCCCCTCCTAGAGCGCCAGCATGCGCTCGACCGCGCGGCGCGCACGCACCGCGACCGCCGGATCGATCGTCACTTCCGCGGTCATGGTCTCGAGCGAGCGGCGGATCTTGCCGAGCGTGATCCGCTTCATGTGCGGGCACAGGTTGCAGGGGCGCACGAACTCGATCTCGGGATGCCGTACGGCGACGTTGTCGCTCATCGAGCATTCCGTCACCAGCACGACGCGCGCCGGCTGCTTGCGGTCGACATAGTCGCTCATCGCCGCCGTCGAGCCGGCGAAATCCGCTTCGGCGACGACCTCGGGCGGGCATTCGGGATGCGCGAGAACGATGACGCCCGGGTGCCGGGCGCGCAGCTCGCGAATCTCGGCGGCGGTGAAGCGTTCATGCACTTCGCAATGGCCGGCCCAAGTGATGATCTCGACGCCGGTCTCGCGCGCGATGTTCTGCGCCAGATACTCGTCGGGGATCATGATGACGCGCGGCACGCCGAGCGCTTCGACGATTTTCTTGGCGTTGCCGGAGGTGCAGCAGATGTCGGATTCGGCTTTGACCGCGGCCGAAGTGTTGACATAGGTCACGACCGGCGCGCCGGGATAGCGCTCGCGCAACAGCTTCACATCTGCCGGCGTGATCGACTCCGCAAGCGAGCAGCCGGCCTTGAGATCAGGGATCAGAACGCGCTTCTCAGGATTGAGCAGCTTTGCCGTCTCGGCCATGAAATGCACGCCGGCGAGGACGATCACATCGGCCTTCGCCTTCATCGCCTCGCGCGCGAGTGCCAGGCTGTCGCCGACGATATCGGCGACGCAATGGAAGATCTCCGGCGTCTGATAGTTGTGCGCGAGGATGACGGCGTTGCGCGCGCGCTTCAAATCGAGGATCGCATCGACATCGCCGGCGAAGACCGGCCATTCGATCGGCGGGATGACGCGCTCCACGCGCCGGTAGAGCGGCGCGGTGCGGGCGATGACGTCTTCGGCGACAGGGGCGGCTGGCATGATCCACCTTTATACTCAGTTTGAGCATTTCCTCGCCATTATGCTAAGAATGAGCATAACCGAGGTCAAGCCCGTTTTTGTGCGGGCAGCCGCGCATGCCGCGCAGCTGTCGGCAACGCTTTGAGCTACTTGGTCTTTTGCGATCGGAGGTTGGCGAGCGAGGGGACGACGATGCCCGCTCGCCCGCCCCTGAGGTCAGTTTGCTACTTTGCCGGTGGCTCTGAGCTGCCGGTAGCGGCCGGCGACGTCGCCTCGCTCTTGCTCGGGAAATAGGCGATGCGGTCGCCGCGGAAGGTGCCGATGAATGTGTCGCCGCCGACTTCCAAGGCCACGGTTGCATCGCCGAATTCCGGATTGCCGGCTTCGGCCATGACCGGATCGAGTTTCATCGCCGCCGTATCCCAGCGCAGGACGCGCCAGGGCTGAGTGCATCGCACGCTGTCACTGTCGAAGCAGGCGAAGACCTTGTCCGCTCCCGCATCTTGGCCGGCGACCATCAGCATCCCGTCGGGCGCCCAGCGGAGATTGTCGACGAGAAAGCCGGCAGGCAGAGCCGTCCGTTTCGGCGGCTGCCCGTCGCGGGACAAGCGCACAACTTCTTTGTTGCCCCATGCCGCGACATAGATCCACTTGCCATCGTGCGACACTTCGATGCCGTTGTTGCCCGACATCTCGCTGTCCGGCACGAGCTTGTAGCCGGTGTCGGGGTGCCATTCGTAGACCGATCCGGTGATTTCGCCGGCGTTCATCTTGTCCGGAGCCTTCTTATCGGTCGGGTCGAACATGTTGGTCACGACCATCCCGCCGTCCGGAAGCGGCGCGACGGAGTTGGGCCAGGTGTGCGCCGGCATGACGGCGCAGCCGACCCAGGCAACGGTGGGCTCTGCACCCTTGGGATCGACGGTGAAAAGCTCGATTGAGTCGCGGCCGCCGTGATTGACGACATAGAGCGTGTCGGTGCCGTCGCTGTTGGCGCGTATGTTGAGCCCATGGGCCGAAAACGTGGTCAGATCCGGCGCGCCAGGACATGCGGCATAGGTTGCTTTGTCGAGCTGCATCTGCGGCGTGCCGACGGGAAACAGCGGTTTCCACTGCTTGCTTTCGCTGTCGATCAGGTGAAGCTCGCCGGCTTTGACGCCGCCGCCGGTAAGGCCGCTGCCGATCACCCATTTGGTGCCGGGTACCTGGACGAGGTCTTCGACGTTCATCGTGCCGCAGATGAAGTGCAGCTTTCCCTGAGCATTGCAGGGCTCTGCGGCACTCGCGCGAGGACTGCCGACCAGCGCCACAGCGGTCATGATCATGGCGATAGCAATGGGTTTCATTGCGATCCTCCCTAAGTTGATTTTCTCAAAGCGGTAGCGAGACTATGCTCTCTCTTCTGATGCGACATCGCAATAGAGTTCCCTGTCGCGGTGCCGCCGGGCTCACGGAGCTGCGCGCCGATTTACGCCGTAGCAGCGCGGACGAAATAAGCGGACGAGCTCTGCGATCGTCCCAGATCTGGAAATGTCATTTGCGGGTTTGCCGGCTACTGCGCACATCGCCGGCAGCGTAGCGTCTCTTGCGTCGGATAACCGATGGAGACGTCCTATGCAGAAAAGCAGCTATTTCGGCCCGGCTCTGATGGCCGCGTCGATTTTGATCTCATCGATCTACCCCGGGCAAACGCCGGCCGATGCGGCATCATCCTGCGGTCTGAGTGAGGCGGCGATTGCCAAGGACGAAGCAGCGATCAGAAGCGTGCTGGCGTCCTACAACGACGCTTTGAACGGCGGCAAGACAGCGGCCGTGCTGCCTCTCTACACCGATGACGGCGTCTTCATGCCGCCCTACAGCGCGTCGGCCGTGGGCAAGGACGCCGTGCGCACGGCCTACGACGCCGTCTTCCGGGAACTGAAGTTCCACGTGAAATTCACCATCGCGGAGCTCGTCGTGATGGCTCCCGGCTGGGCTTATGTCCGCACGAATTCCGCCGGCACCACGGATCATCACTCGACGGGCAAGACGACAGCGGAAGCGAATCAAGAGCTGTTCATTTTCAAGAAGGGCGCCGACGGCAAATGGCGGATTGCGCGCTACAGCTTCTCGCCGATCAACCCGCCTGGCCAGTAACCAAACCCGGAAGATGCAATCGATCCCGCAGCGGAGGGAGCGATGGAGAATGCCATGAGTACGTGGGAACGTGAGATCTCGACAGCGGCGGAGCTGCTCGCGGCCGTGGCGGATGCGAGCGTTCGCCAGATCACCGTGGTCAGCGATCTGAATGGGTTGCCGACATTTCGTCTCTCGCCCGGGCAAGAATTGACGGCGGCAAACCGGAAAGTCGCGCTGCGGTTTGCGGCGGGCCAGGACGGTGTTCAGCTCTCGACCGACAATCAGATCGATGGCGTTGACGTGAGCACCGATCTCGACCGGCGCGCTCTCTACAATGACACGCGCGTTGAGCGGCTCGGCCAGCTGGTGCTGCGAAACCTTCGTGCCACCGGTGTCGTGCATCTCTTGGCGTGCGACCAGGTGCGGAGTGGTTATGTCGAAGTCGAGAATGTCGACATCGTCGCTGCTGATGCGCGAGGCTATGACGAGCGCCCCAAGGGCTACGGTGTGGAAGTCCTCCCTGGCGCCTTCACGCTGTGGAATCAGCACCGCGACCCCTCGGTCGTGATCACCGCCGACTTGACCGGCTTGAGCGCGGGCCGGGCTGGCGCTCCGGTCCGCGGCAGCGGGATTTTTGTCAGCGGCGGCGGCGATCGCGGCGGGCGCCTCGTCGCGAGCCGGGTGGAAACCGGCGCGGTGCACAGTGATGGCGGGATTGCGCCGGGTACGCCGGACCGGATCACCGGCGGGGTGTTCGTCGTTTCCGGCGCTTTCGTGGACAAGGTGCGCCACCACGGTCCGGTCACGACATACGGTCCCAACGACATGGTTCTGGATAATTGGGGCGCCGTCAGCCACTGGGTCGCCGAGGAAAAGATCACCTCCCTCGGCCCGAGCGGCATCGGCTTCGTCAATTTCGGAACCGTCGACCGGCTCCAGGTGAACGCGCCGATCGAGACGTTCGGCCTGGGGGCGCGCGGGTTCAATGTTTACACGGGAACGGTGAACTCCGCGGAATTCGACCGCATCGTCACGCATGCCGATGGCGCGGTCGGGATCCAGATCAGCCAGCCGGTGGGCCGGATTGCCGTGCGCCGAGGCATCGAGACCTATGGCGGCACGGGCGAATCCTTGGTCAAAGGCGTCGTCGTCACGCTTTCCGCGATCGCGCTCAGCATCAAGCCAGGAGGCTCAGCCCGACAGATCGCGATTGCCGGCGGGCTGGTGACCCATGGTGAAAGCATCCATCCGTTGGAACTGCACGGCGTCGTCGGCTCGCTTCAGATCACGGACGGCTTTACTGCAGCCGGCGGCGGATTCGAAAAGATCTAGGCCGAATTTTCCGCCGCGCTCCGCAGCGCCGGTCTCATAGGGGAAATGGCATGAAAACGACGTTGGCGTGGCTCGAGGCGCCGGTTCGTCTCATGATCGCGCTGCTGTTCCTCGTATCCGCCACGATCAAGGTCACGGAAACGGCCGGGATCGAGGCCTATATGCAGGCCTATGGGGTGCCAGCGCTTCTCGTCTGGCCGGCAGCCGCGTGGGAATACGCGGCCGGGGTGCTGCTGCTCCTCGGCTTCTGTATTCGCCCGGTTGCGGTCCTCCTGGCCGGCTGGTGCGTCCTCACGGCGCTGATCTTACACACAAAGTTTTCCGATCTCGATCAGCTCATGAATTTCTTCAAGAACATGACCATGGCGGGAGGCTTCTTGAGTCTCGCGAAAAACGGCTCGTGGGGCGGAAGCATCGACGCCGCGCTGGCGTCGAGCAGGCGGCATGCGGGCTGATCGAGCGCCGCCCGGAGCCGGAAGGCGATGGCCACAACGATCTCAATCTCTTCATCATAGGGAGAAACGCGATGACCATGATGAAAGCCGCGGTGATCCATGAAGCGGGTGGTCCCGAAGTTCTGAAGCTCGAAAGCCGGCCCGTTCCCACGCCTCAGCCGGGCGAAGTTTTGATCTGCGTGAAGGCATTCGGCCTCAACCGCTCCGAGCTGTTCACGCGCCAAGGGCTTTCACCGGGCGTCAAATTTCCGAGAATTCTGGGCATTGAGGCGGTAGGCGTGGTCGAGAACGCTCCGGAGGGCGAATTCGGCAAGGGCGACATCGTCGCCACCGCCATGGGCGGCATGGGACGGCAGTTCGACGGCAGCTATGCGGAATATGCTTGCGTGCCGGCAACGCAAGTGCAGTCCGTGAAGACCGCGCTCTCCTGGGAGGTCTTTGGCGCCATCCCGGAAATGCTGCAGACCGCATGGGGCTCGCTGTTCAAGTCGCTTCGCCTCGAAAAGGGCGAGCGTCTTTTGATCCGCGGCGGCACCACCTCCGTCGGTCTTGCGGCCGCGGCAATCGCCAAGAACCACGGCGCCTTTGTCGCAGCCACCACACGCAGACCCGATCGCGAGCGATTGCTGCGCGCGAGCGGCGTCGATCAGGTGTTCATCGACACGGGATCGATCGCAGAGCAGGTCAAGGAGGTGTGTCCCGGCGGGGTGGACAAAGTCCTCGAGCTCGTCGGTACGACGACGCTCCTCGATTCGCTGCGTTGCGCCAAGCAACGTGGGATCGTGTGCATGACCGGTATGGTCGGCAACAAATGGTCGTTCGAAAATTTCAGCCCGATGGACGCGATCCCGACCGCCGTCGGTCTAACGACCTATGACGGCGGGCCGGAAGACTTCATGCGGACGCCGCTGGACGAGCTGATCCAACAGATCGCCGCCGGGAATTTGCGTGTTCAGGTCGGCAAGACCTTCCGCCTCGACGAGATCGTCGAGGCTCATCGCTGGATGGAGGAGAACAAGGCGGGCGGAAAAATCGTGGTGCTGGTCTGACAGCGGGATGAGCCGCGCCCCCATCACAGCCATCCTCCCCTCGGGACTGCGCGCCATTGGCTCCTCTCCACGCTGGGCCATCCAACGCCACAACTCTATGCCAACGCCGACTTATGGATTAGACAGCAAAGCCGGGAATGAATTTTTCCAACGGCGGGAATGCGATGGCCGATCTCAATTCGCTCGTGATCTTCGCCAAGGTCGTCGAAGCCAACAGCTTCTCCGAAGCGGCGCGCCGCCTCAAGATGCCGATATCCACGGTCAGCCGCCGCATCGCCGAACTCGAGGACGAGCTCGGCATCCGCCTCCTCGAACGGTCTACCCGCAACTTGCGACTGACCGAGCTGGGGGCGGAAGTTCTGGAGCATGCCATCCGCAGCGCCGAGCTCAGCGACGCGATCGAGAATGTCGTGTCGAACCGGCTCTCGACCGTCACCGGCGCGTTGCGGCTCTCGGCACCTCCCAGCATCTCCGACACGTTGCTGACTCCGCTGGTCTCCGCCTTCCAGGTTTCCTATCCCAATGTTCGCGTTCAGATTCTGGTAACCGACCGCTACGTCGATCATATCGCCGAGGGCGTGGACGCCGTTTTCAGGCTGGGTACGCTTAAGGACTCGGCCCTGGTCGCGCGGCGGATCCTGACCTACCGGCATCGGCTCGTCGCCAGCCCGGCTTATCTCGAGACCTGCGAGCCGCCGCAAAAGCCCCAAGATCTGCTCGGCCACCGGTTGCTCGCCTTCTCCTATTGGTCCTATTGGCGGCCTGAAAGCAGCTGGACCTTCATTCACAAGGACGGCAAAAACAAGGAAACGCTGACCTTTCAGCCGCAGCTGGCGATGAACGATTTCGCCGGCCTGGTGCCCGCCCTGTTGGCGGGCGGCGGTATCGGCGACCTTCCTCCCGTCGTTCAGCCTGAGCATATTCGCGCGGGTCGGCTCGTCGAGGTCATGCCCGACTGGCGCTTTCCGACCTTCGATCTGTCGCTCGTCCACCTCGGCAATCGGCACATCTCGAAGCCATGCCGTCTCTTCAAGGAATTCGTGACGCAGATGGCGCCGCGGCTTTTTCCCGATCTGCCGACGTGACGCCTTGCTCGGATCGAGAGGTCGACAGGCCCGGCACTGCACTGTGAAGTTCAGGCGGAGCGCGATAGCGGCAGCTTGGTGCCGGCGACGGCGCGCTCGAGCAGCACTTCCCGGCGGAAGTGGAAGAGCTTGGCGGGGCGTCCGCCGGTTCCGGCGGCGATCTTGCCGGTCTCCTCCACCAGCCCCTGCTGGTCGATGAGGCGCCGGAAATTCTGCTTGTGCAGCCGTCGCCCGGCGAGCGCTTCCACGGCGCGTTGCAGCTGCAACAGGGTGAAGCTCTCCGGCATCAGCTCGAAGACGACCGGGCGGTATTTGATCTTCGCTCGGAGGCGCGCGATCGCAGTGGCGAGAATGCGGCGATGGTCGAGGATCATCGATTCTCCCGGCAGCGCGCGGCTGTCGCGTGCTCCCGCCTCGGCGACGAGCCCGGCCTCGTAGAGCAGCTCATAGCGCTGCAGCACCAGCTCCTCGTTCCAGCCCTGGTCGTCGCCGAAGCCGATATCGACGCGCCGCAGCCGGTCGCGGCGCGCCGCCGGCTCCGGCGCCGTCTTGGCCCATTGCCGCAGCTGGCGCCGGACCGCCGCCAGCGCCGGCGGCGGTCCTGAACGCCAATCCTCCCAGGGGAAATAGCGATACCAGTTCTGCCAGCGTCCTTCTTCCCGGCCCGCCGGTGCCTCCGCCTCGCGCGTCAGTCCGAGATAGCTGATGGAGATGATGCGGCCGCGCGTATCGCCGCGATCGCGATCGGCAAAGGTGTAGAGCTGCTCGATATAGCCCAGCGGGTGATGGGTCTGGCGCTCGACCCAGGAGCGCAGGCCCATCTGCAGCGTGCGATGCGCCGATTCGAGCGGCCCCGAGGGCAGGGCCCGACCCTCCTGCAGCGAGAGGACGCGCGGCTCCTCGCCGGTGACGGCGACGACCACGGCCGTCAATTCGACCGCAGCGGCGTCTTGTATGGGGTGCGGCGAGGGTGTGTCCAAGCGGGGCGCAGTATGCCACAGGACGCCGCGCGATGCGTCATCGCTCAAGCGACGCGCTGCGGCGTGAAATGTCGCGGCGGGGCGGCCAAAGCGTCCTGCGCCGCGACGATTTGCAGCTCGGCTTCGCCCGCGCGCAGCGTCGCCTCGATCACGGCATGAACCGCCGCGGCCGTCATCGCCAGCGCCGCCCCCGCCTCGCGCGTGCGCAAGAGATATCCCAGGAACAGCGCCGCGGTGAGGTCGCCGGCGCCGTTGGCGAGGAGCGGAAGGCGCGGCGTCGTCACCAGGAAGGCGCCGTCCTCGCCGGCCGCCAGCATCGGGATCTCCCCGGCCGCACCGGGTAGACTCGTCGCCAGGACCAGGCGCGGTCCCCGCGCGCGCAGTGTCTCAGCCGCGGCGAGCGCGCTGGCGATATCGGTCACCGCGCACTCCGCAAGCAGCGCCAGCTCGAAGCGGTTGGGCGTGACGATGTCGGCGGCGGGAAGCGCGTGGTCGCGGAAGAACTCGGCGATGCCGGGACGGACGAAGACGCCGCCGTGATCATCGCCGATGACGGGATCGCAGCAATAGAGCGCGCCCTCCCTCGCCGCTTTCACCGCCGTCGCGGCGCCGAGCACCGCCGTGCCGACAGCCTCGTCGCCGAGATAGCCCGAAAGCACCGCCTCGCAATGCTCGAACTGGCCGCGCTCACCGATCCCGGCGATCACTTCGGCGATGGTCGCCGCGTCCCAGGCGCGGCCGCGCCAGGCGCCGTAGCCGGTATGGTTGGAGAACTGCACGGTATCCACCGGCCAGACCTCGAAGCCGAGGCGCTGCAGCGGGAAAACGGCGATGGAATTGCCGACATGCCCGTAAGCGACGGCGGATTGGATCGAGAGAATCGCCACGGGCCGGGATCAGGCGAGCGCCGCCAGCGCGCGCTCCATGAACAGCGGCGCCCATTCCTGGACGAAATGGCCGGCCTCGGCGACCTCGATCGGCGCCGGACAGCCACGGATGACGTCCTTGAGACCACGCATCACCGGCGGCCCGAGCACGGGATCGGTCATGCCGATCACCATGGCGGTGCGGCCGGCCCATTCACGCTTCCACCAGTCGCGGGCGCGGCGCGACAGCGCGGCGCCGCCGGCATCGGGCGCATCGGGGACGAGCTGCGGGAAACGCCGCACGCCGGCCTTGTAGCTTCCGTCGGGATAAGGCGCTTCATAGGTGGCGGCTTCTTCTGGTGTCAGCACCGGACAGGCACGCGCCATCAGCTTCGCCACGGCCATGTCCGGATTGGCGGCGCACCAGGCGCGCCAGGCGATGAAGCCCGGTGAGAGCGGCTGGTCGCCGGTGCCGAGCGCGGTGTTCATCACCAGGAGGCCGGTGAAACGGCGCCCCATCTCCATCGGCAGGGTGAGGCCGATGAGCCCGCCCCAATCCTGGCAGACGAGGGTGATGTCGCGAAGGTCGAGCCGCTCGATAAGGGCGGCGATGGTGCTGCGATGGAAGTCGAAGGTGTAAGCAGCGTCCTCGACCGGCTTGTCCGAGCGGCCGAAGCCGAAGAAATCGGGCGCCACCGCGCGGCATCCCGCTGCGGTGACATAGGGAATGAGCTTGCGATAGAGATAGCTCCAGGTCGGCTCGCCGTGGAGACAAAGGAAGACGCGCTTGCCATCGCGCGGCCCTTCGTCGAGATAATGGAGGCGCATGCCTTCAAAGCCGACGAGATCCTCGCGGTAATGCGGCGCGAAGGCGAAGCCGGGCAGGTCGGCGAAGCGTTCCTCGGGCGTGCGCAGCAAGGGGATCATCACGCTTCCTCCCGTCGATGTCGCGCCATCATGACGGCGTGCGCCGCTTCTGGCTATAGTTGCCCGTCCCGAGCTGCGAAGGAGATCGCCCATGGCCGCCACGCCGCGCCCGCGCCGCAGCGTCCTCTATATGCCCGGCGCCAATACGCGGGCGCTCGAAAAGGCGCGGAGCCTGCCGGCCGACGGGCTGATCCTCGATCTCGAAGATGCGGTGGCGCCCGATGCCAAGCCCGCGGCGCGTGGCAATATCGCCGCCGCGCTTGCTGCCGGCGGCTATGGCCGGCGCGAGCTGGTGCTGCGCGTCAACGGTCTCGCCACGCCCTGGGGCTATGAGGATCTCGTCGCCGCGGCGCGCCTGCCGCTCGATGCGGTGCTGCTGCCCAAGGTGGAGAGCGCCGATGGCGTGCGCCAGGCCGAAGCGGTGCTCGCCGGCGCCGGCGCGCCCGCTGGGCTCGCGCTCTGGTGCATGATGGAGACGCCTCTGGGCTTGCTGCATGCGGAAGCGATTGCCGCCGCCAGCCCGCGCGTCGCCGGCCTGGTTCTCGGCACGTCGGATCTCACCAAGGATCTTCATGCGCGGCACACGCGCGACCGCTTGCCGATGGTCACTGCTCTCGGCCTCGCGCTGCTCGCCGGGCGCGCGTTCCGCCTCGCGGTGCTCGACGGCGTCCATCTCGACCTGGGCGATGACGAAGGCTTTGCCGCCGCGTGCCGTCAGGGGCGCGAGCTCGGCTTCGACGGCAAGACGCTGATCCATCCGAAGCAGATCGAGGCAGCCAACGCCGCTTTCGCGCCGGGCGCCGAAGAGGTCGAGTGGTCGCGCCGCATCATCGCCGCGCATGAGGAAGCCCAGCGCGCCGGCAAAGGCATCGTCCTAGTCGACGGCAAGCTCATCGAGACTCTGCATGTCGAAGACGCCATCCGCACCGTGGCGCTCGCCGACGAGATCGCGGCGATGGCAGCTTCGCGATGAGGGCGGCCCGATGAGCGCCAAGACCGATCCCGGCCGCTTCTTCGAGGATTTCCG
>DATIYL010000084.1:0-9588 GCA_035517635.1 Allostellaceae bacterium
TTTCGAGAACATGGCGGAGCCTGCGCTATTGTTTCGGCGAGGTTCCCGGGGCCGTGGTCGACCCCGTGCTGATCTGCGCTTCCGACTGCAAGGGCTCCGCCTTCACCAGCACCCCCGGCTGGAGCAGGCTGCTGCCGTCGACGATGACCTTCTCGCCGGGGCTCAGCCCCTGCGAAATGAACCAGTCATCGCCGTGCCAGTCGCCGACTACGACCGGGCGAAGCTCGGCCTTGCCGTCCTTGTCCACCACCCAGACCGCCTGGCCCTTCGCCGTCTGCCGTACCGCCCGCTGCGGCACGAGAATCGCCTCGGGGCGGACGAAGCCCAGCACGCGCGAGCGCACATATTCGTTGGGCTGTAGCAGCCCGTCCGGATTGTCCACGGTGGCGCGCACGAGGTAGGTGCCGGTTTTCGCATTGAAGGACGGAGCCCGGAAGCTGATCTGCCCTTTGTAGGGATAGATGGAGCCATCCGGCAGCGAGATCTCGACCTCATGCGTGTCGCCTCCCGCCGGCCCGCGCAACAGCCCGCTTTGCTCCTGCTTGCGGAACTCCAGCAGCTGGTTCTGGGAGACGCTGTAATTGACCCACATCGGCGACACCACGGCGACGCTGGTGAGCTTGGTGTTGAGATCGCCGATATAGGTTCCGTCCTGCTGCAGCGCGGCAGACGTAATGCCGGTCACCGGCGAGACGATCGTCGTGTAGGAGAGGTTCAGCTCCGCCGAGGCCAGATTCGCCTTGGCCTGGTCGACCGCCGCTTGCGCGGCCTGAACCTCGCCGGTGGCGTTGTCCAGGTCCTTCTGTGCCATCGCATTCAGCTTCACCAGAGGTCGGACGCGGTTGAGCCGCGCCTCCGCCGTGGTGAGCCGCGCTTGCTGCTGCGCCAGGGCCGCTTTCGCCGCGGCGACCTGCACCTCAAAGGGCTTCGGGTCCATTTTGAAGAGCACGTCGCCGGCCTTGACGATCGTGCCTTCCTGGTACACCCGCTTGTCGAGAAAGCCGGTGACCCGGGCATAAATCTCGACCTGCTGCGAGCTCTGGGTCTGGGCGATGAAGTCCATCGAGACCGGCACCGTGTGCGGCTCGACCGTGATCGTCGATACCGCCGGCGGCGGGCGTTCGGCCTGCTTCTCTTCCTTGCCGCAGCCGAGGAGCGGCAGCGATGCGGCAAGGGCGATCGCAGCGCTCTGCCAAGCGAGGCGGCGGAAGGAGCGCCCCGGCCCCCCTGCCGGCGGGGGCGAAAGGCCCGCCGGGCGCAGCGAGCGGCCAGAACCGAGGCGACCTTCACGAGAAAACAATTGCATGACCGACGGCGTCCCGAGCGCGGTTATGGTCACCTACCATTGGCCTCGGACGCGGCGGCGTATATCAGGTGTCTCCCCGAGATAAGCGACCAGAGCGCGGTAGCCGGCAAACCGCGCGCGACGACCGACGCGCTCAACCGACGATGTGCAGCCCGCCATCGACATAGATCGTCTCGCCGGTGATGAGACGCGCGCCGTCGGCGGAGAGGGCGGCGGTGGCGATGCCAACATCGTCGATCGTCACGAGCTGGCGTGCCGGCGCTTTTGCCGCCGCTTCGGTTAGAAGCTCGTCAAAATGGCTGATCCCGGAAGCGGCGCGGGTCTTGAGCGGCCCGGGGGAGATGATGTGGACGCGGATCCCTTTGGCGCCCAGCTCAAAGGCGAGATAGCGGCCGGTCGCCTCCAGCGCGGCTTTGACCGGGCCCATGAGATTGTAATGCTCGACGACCTTGTTGGCGCCGTAATAGCTCATGGTGAAGAGCGTTCCGCCCTCGGTCATGAGCGGCTCGGCGAGCCGGGCCATGCGAATAAAGGAGTGGCACGACACGTCCATGGCCATGAGGAAGCCCTCGCGCGAGCAGTCGACGACCCGGCCATGCAAGTCCTCTTTCGGCGCGAAGGCCATGGAGTGCACGGCGAAATCGAGTCTGCCCCACTTTTCCTTGATGCTTTGGAACACCGCCTCGAGCGAGCCCTCCTGACGGACGTCGAGCGGCATGAAGATCGGCGCTTCGAGCTCGCGTGCCAGCGGCTCGACATAAGGGCGCGCCTTCTCGTTCAGGTAAGTGATGGCGACTTCGGCGCCATGCAGCTTGAACGCCTTGGCGCAGCCATAGGCGATCGACTGGTCATTGGCGATGCCGGTCACCAGCCCCTTCTTGCCGGCAAGCGGGCGAAAGCCAGGAGTGGACATGGGTGCCTCTCTGCACTGGAGATGATCAGCGGGCCATCGCGCCTCGGGGATGAACGAGCTCGAGGGTGTGCCGCGCGATGACCATTTCTTCGTCGGTCGGGATGACCCAGGCGGCCACCGCCGAGTCCGGCCTGGTGATGCGCGGGCCGCCATCGCGGTTTGCCGCGTCGTCGAGGCGAAGGCCGAGCCATGCGGCGCGCCGACAGATCCGGGCGCGGAGCTCGGGCGAATGCTCGCCGATGCCGGCGGTGAAGACGATCGCATCGACCCCTTCCAGCACCGCCGCCAGCGCGCCGAGCTGGCGCGAGACGTGATAGACGAAGTAGTCGAGCGCAAGCGCCGCACGCGGCTCCTTGCTGGCCAACAGGTCGCGCGCGTCATTGCTGACGCCGGACAGCCCGCGCAGCCCGCAATCGTGATAAAGCAGATGCTCGATCGCGTCCGCGGACAGCCCCTTCTCGCGGATCAGATGGAGGATCACGCCGGGATCGAGGGCACCGCAACGCGTGCCCATGGGCAGCCCGTCCAGGGCGGTGAACCCCATCGTGCTGTCGACGCTGCGGCCCGATTTGATGGCGCACATGCTGGCGCCGCTGCCGAGATGGGCGACGACAACGCGTCCTTCCGCCAATTCCGGGGCGATCACGCGCAACCGCCCTGCGATATATTCGTAAGAGAGCCCGTGGAAGCCGTAGCGCCGCACGCCTTCCTGATAGAGCGCATCGGGCAGGGCGAAGCGATCGGCGAGCTCGGGATGGCCGTGGTGGAAGGCGGTATCGAAGCACGCGACTTGCGGCAGCTCCGGCAGAGCGCGCCGAACCGCGCGAATGGCCGCCAGATTCGCCGGCTGATGCAGGGGCGCGAGCCGTACCAGCGTATCGAGCTTGCCGAGCACGGCGCCGTCGATGACGACCGATTTGGCAAATTCGGCACCGCCATGGACGACGCGATGTCCGACCGCGGAGAGCCGGCCGCGCCCGCCCATCCCGCGCAGCCAGTCGGCGACGATCTTGATCGCGTCGTCATGGCCTTGCACCTGCTTCGGGTCGAAAACCCGCTCCACCAAGGGACTGCCGTCGGCGTCGCGCGCGACGAGATGCGGGCGCGTGCCGATCCCTTCGATCTGCCCTTTGAAGAGCAGCGCGGGATCGGCTTCCTCGGCCGGCGCATAGACCGAGAATTTGAGGCTCGAGGAGCCGGCGTTGACCACCAGAATGACGTCCGTCATGTCCGCTACTCTGCCGTTACGGGTGCGGTCTTGCGCTGGGCATGGGCGTAGAGCGCGGCGACCGCGCAGGACGCCATCCGCGCGCGCACCGTGTCGGCCCGGCTCGTCAGGATGATCGGTACGCGCGCCCCGAGCACGATGCCGGCCGCGTCCGCGTCGGCGAGGAAGCTCAGATTCTTCGCCAGCATGTTCCCGGCCTCGAGATCGGGCACCAGCAGGATGTCGGCCTGACCGGCAACCGGCGAGACGATGCCCTTGATCTTTGCCGCCGCGATATTGATGGCGTTGTCGAGCGCCAAGGGGCCGTCGAGCAAGCCGCCGGTGATCTGGCCGCGATCGGCCATCTTGCAGAGCGCGGCAGCGTCGAGGGTCGATTGTATTTTCGGATTGACGGTCTCGACCGCCGACATGATCGCGACCCGCGGCTGATCGAGGCCGAGCGCATGCGCCAGGTCGATGGCGTTGCGGACGATATCGATCTTGTCCTCGAGCGTCGGATAGATATTGACGGCGGCGTCGGTGACGACCAGCGGCTTTGGATATGTCGGAACATCCATGACGAAGCAGTGGCTGATGCGACGCGCCGTGCGCAGCCCCGTCTCCTTTCGGACCACAGCCCCCATCAGCTCGTCGGTGTGAAGGCTGCCCTTCATCAGCAGCTCGGCTTTGCCGAGACGCACCAGCTCCACGGCCTTCTCCGCCGCTTCCCGGCTGTGGGGCGCATCGACGATCTCGCAGCCGCTGATATCCAGCTTGGCGTTGTCGGCGGCGGCGCGGATCGCGGCTGTCGGGCCCACGAGGAAGGGACGGATGATGCCGATCTTCGCCGCATCCACCGCGCCGGCGAGCGAGGAGCCGTCACAGGGATAGGCCACCGCGGTGGCGACCGGCGACAGGTCGCGGCAGCGTGCGATGAGAGCGTCATACTTCTCGTGCCGGCGCATCCTGATCTCCGGCACCTCGGCGAGGCGACCGGTGAACTTCTTGGTCGGCGCCACGACTTCCGCCCGCCCCGACATCACCGAGGCGCCGGTCTCGTCCGTGCACTGGCAATCGAGCACGATCATGCCGCTCGCCGCCATCTTCTTCCGCACCACGACCTTCGTGGTGAGGGTGTCGCCGGCGGTGATCTGCTTGTGAAAATGCAGTGTCTGGCCGGCATAGACGGTGCCCGGGCCCGGCAGCTTCGTGCCCAGCACCGCCGAGACCAGGGCGCCTCCCCACATGCTATGCGCCGTCAAGAGGCCGAGGGACCCGGCATGAGTCGGATTGACGTCACCCGAGATCGCGGCGAAGAGCGCGATATCGTCCCGGGTGAGCGTCCTTGTGACGCTCGCCGCATCGCCGATATTGATCTCCTCGAAAGTGCGGTTTTCGATCGTCTCTTCTTCGACCGTCATTGTCGCCTCGCCGATCGCTGCTGCGCTTTAGGAGCCGTATCCGGTCAAATAGAACCACACTCATTCGTCACCCCCGCGAAAGCGGGGGTCCATGGTCGTGGATTCCCGCTTTCGCGGGAATGACGACAAAAGAAGCAAGCGATTCGACCTGCACGGACCACGCCCTAACCCTCCGAGTCTTCGCTCTTCGCTTTCGCCTGCGCCGCGGTCTCGCCGCGGGCGCGCGGGCGACGCACCGGCGCGGGGCTCTCCGCGGCCGCGACCCTCCAGGGGGCCCCTGGCGGCGTGGGCACCGCAGCCGCCTCCTCGAACATCGCTTCGACGCGCTCCAGCCGCGTCTTGACCTCGCCTGTCGGTTCGCCTTCGATGGCGGCGATGCGGCGAACGAGATCGAGAGACGCCGCCAGGTCTGCCGAGGAACCGGCGGCGAGAAGCTTTGGAATTGCCGCCACCGCCCGCTCCTGGTCGAGGCGCAGCATGAGATACTGATCCCTCAGCAATTCCTTGAAATGCGGGATGCTCATGCGCGCGCTCTCCGGTCGGCTCGCGCGGAACTGCCGCAGGAGATTGAAGGTGCGCTCGTCCGCTCCCTTCACCGTGCGGCCCAGGCCGACATAGACGAGCGCGCGGATGGTGCCTTCCGGCAGGCCGCCATGCTCCATGCGCGCTTCCAGCTCGCCCGCGGCTTTTGCCGCAGCGGCCTCGCGTGCGAGGTCGCGGCCGATGCGTTGGCGCGTGGTTGCGGTATCGGAACCGAGGCCGACCAGCGCCTGCAGCGCGGGCAAACCGTAAACGCTCATAAAGACGAATTCCGTCCACCAGTCGCGCATATCGCGATAGCGATCGAGCGCGTCGATGATTTGCTGCGACACGGCACGCTGAACACCGAGGAACGGGTTGTCGTCGCTCACGGGGCGCCGTTGCTCGCGCACGGTCTCGGCGAGCGCGGCGACCGGGCGCAGCAGCGGGTTCTGGTCGGAGAACGCCTCGAAGCGCACGCGATGCGGATGAAGGCGCCGCAGCCATTCCGCCGACTGACCCGTCGTCATCATGCGGACCATGGGACTGACGAAGGTCCGATAGAGGCCCAGATTCATCTCCGACACGCGGGCGACCGTGGCAAAGCGCCGATCATCCTCGGCATCATTGCCGCCCAAAGCGCGGATGTGATTGAGCGTGCGCGCCTCGAAATGGACCACGTAATCGCCCGAGACAAGTTCGCCATGCGTGGTTTCCGGACTTTTTTTCGTCATCACCGCTTCATAAAGGCCGGGCGGCAGCACATCGATGAGGTCCATCGTTTGCGCGAACTCTTCATGCTCCTTGGTAGCGACTTTGGCGGAGACGAAGATGCCGAGATGGCCGATGCTCTGATGCAGCGCGTAGATGATGGTCTGGCCGTTGGCGACGATCTCCTCGTCGCGATCGTAGAGGTCGAGGATCCAGTGCAGCGCCTGCTGCGGCGGGGTGATGTTGTCACCCATCGAGCAGAAGACGATGATCGGCGACTTGATGTTCCGGAGGTCGACGCGGACGCCGTCCGAGGTATAGAGCTCGCCCGAAGCAAGCTTATTGCCAATGAACAGCTGATCGGCGATGGACTGCATTTCGACGGCATTGAGCAGGACCGGACTGCCCCACCATTTCTCGAATTCGAGAAAGCGTGGGGGCTCGGTATCGATTTTCGAATAGACGTTGTAGTTCTTCTTCCAATATGTGTTGGCGGGATCGAGATCCTCGAAATTGCCGACGAGATAGGCGCCGTCGAAGATGCCATGGCCGAGATCGCCGGTGAGCGCGGTGAGCCAGGTGCCGCCCAGCGTTCCGCCGAGATAGCGCATTGGATTCTTGCCATGGACGCCCGCCCAGTAAGAGAGCGGCGAGCCGGCGAGCATGACCGGGCCGACCAGGTCCGGGCGGATGGCGCTCATCATCATGATCTGCCACCCTGCCTGACAATTGCCGATCAGCACCGGCTTGCCTTCGGCCTCCGGATGGAGTGAAACCACCTTCTCGACGAACAGCGCCTCGGCGCCGCAAACATCCTCGACGGTTTGGCCGGGTACCGGGGTCGGAACGAAGCCGACGAAGTAGCAGGGATGGCCGGCGGCAAGGGCGACGCCGATCTCGCTGTCATGCTTCATGCCACCGATCCCGGGGCCGTGCCCGGCGCGCGGGTCGAAGACGATGAAGGGCCGTTTGCGCGGATCGATCGTGACGCCCGCCGGCGGCACGATGCGGACGAGACCGTAATTCACCGGGCGCTCGAGCTCATGCCCGCCCATGACCAGCTCGAACTCGAAGTTGAGGACGTTCGGCACCTGCTCGGCGCTGTGCTCGAGGTGGTTGTTTCCCCGCTGGCGCAGCACGTCCAGGAACAGCACGGAACGCTGCCAGGCGTCGACGCAATAGTCGAAGGCTTGCTGCGCCAGTTGCGCGCCGGGCCATAGCGCCGGGTTGCCCGAGGCGGCGGCCCAGCCGGCGCGCCACGCTTCGAGCGGGTCGGTGCGGCGACCCTGCTCGGGAACCGCCGGGGCCGGAGTCGTCGCGGGAGCCGCCTCACTCATTCGCATTCCCCTTTCTCATGCCTTCCGCACGCCGACACAGCAGATCCTGCCGCCTTCCGAGGCAGTCAGCCTCGCAACGCCGGGTGCGAGGCCGTCCGGGACCTGTCGGGTACATGCCGATTGATCGCACGCTTTCGAGGCCGAAGGACATCGGGGCAATTGCCCAGCCGTCCCAGAAAGATGCCGTAGGGGAGCGCGCAGCACTTCCCGATCGAGTGGCTGCGCGCTCCGGCCTTTCCTGTGGCGGCGACCGGGCCTGACGGCGTCACGCGCCCTTGTTCTGGACCTCTTCGAGCCGCTTCTTGAACGCATCGGCTGCCTGGCTTATCGCGGCCTGCCACGCATCGGTTGACGACAGCGTTGCGCCGATGTTCATGGCGTCCGGGCTGCGCTTCTGAATAAAGCTGATCAGCGTCGCGTTGGTTTGCGAATCGACGATCGAGCCGGCGACCGTCACCGAGCCGGTGAAGCTGCCGGGCTGCCCGCCAACGCTCTTGGCCGAATTGATGACGAGGCCGGCCGGGGCCAGACGGCTCACGGTCGCTATGACCGGTATGTTGTTGTCGAGTCCGGCAAGGATCAGATTGAGCCGCGCCACGCCCGGACCCGGCGCTTGCGCGAGCTGGTGACGCTCCTGCAGGACGCGGATGAACTGCGATTGCAGGTACTGCGCCATCTGCGCGCGGTCCGCCGCGGTCGAGTCGCCCCATTTCGCATCGGCGCCTTGATAGATCTCGACGGGGCTGACAATGAAGCGCGTGTAGGCGCGGGGGTTGAGGTTGGCGGCGCGCCAAACCATCGCGGTACGCCCGGCCAATTGTTGCTCCTGCATCGCCCCCTGATCCGGCACGCTGCCGCCCGAGAGCTGCGGCGGGTTATTGGAGGCGCAGGCTGCGATCAGCAATGCCGAAGCGATCGCCACGGCAATCGGTATGTATTTGAGCGTCATGGAAGCGGCCCTTCTGCTTGCATGTCGCCGCGACGATGCGAAGCCGGGATTCGGGAACGACCCTCGCGGCGCCGAAGTCCGAAAGCATGTCCGCGGCACTGCCCGCCATACATCCGGCGGATAGTGCATTGCTCCGGAAAATTGCCTGTAGTCGGATTTACGAACGCAGCCTGTTCCCTGGTTTTGGTCGGGTATTCATCCGATATCCCGACATGGCCAAGCGGCGCGATACGGAGGATTCCTCGGCAAAATCCGTTGGCGGCCCGATGCCGCGCCCGGGGTCGCGATCGTAAACGGGGAGATCGGGTCGGACATGAAGCTCATCGCCCTCTGTCTCCTGTTGTTCCCGCTGACGGCGCAGGCGGCAGTGGAGGGCGTTGCCGCGCAGCCCGTGCTCGGGCCCCGGCGGATCTTCGTCCTGCTGTTTCTGATGCTGGGCCCGGTCAAGATTCTCGCGCCCTTCGTCGAGATGACCCGCGGCGCGGATGCCGCCTTCCGTCTCCGCCTCGCGACGCGAGCGATCCTGTATTCGGCCGCGGCCTTGGTCCTCGCCGGGGTGCTTGGCCGAAACATTCTCGACAATTTCAAGATCCCGGTGCCCGTGCTCGCACTTGCCGGCGGGCTGGTGCTGTTCCTGGTCGCGCTCCAGACACTGCTCGAGCAATTCTCCGCCGCGGAACGGCAGAAGCATGAGCCGCGGACGATCGATCTCGGCCTGGCCGCCCCCCTGGCGTTTCCGATCATCGTCACGCCCTACGGCATTGCCGCGATCATCATCTTTGTCGCCCTCGCGCAGCACAACGATGCGCTGAAGGCGACCGTGGCGGGGGTCACGCTGGCGATCCTCCTGATGGACTGGGTCGCGATGCTGTTCGCGCACGTCATCCTCAAATGGCTGGGAACGGTCCTCCAGGTCTTCGCCGTGGTCCTCGGCGTTGCCCAAGTCGCGCTCGGCCTTCAGGTGATCTTGCGCAGCCTGAGCCTGATCGGGGTTTTTACCGAGCACTCGGGTTAGCGGGAGGCTGTCGAGATGCGACCCTTTGACAGGAGGCGGTCATGAAGACAGGAAGGTCGCCAGCCGCGGCGCTTGCCGGCCTAGCGTTGACCGGTGTTCTGGCAGCGACGGGGTGCGGGAAGGGCGATGCGAACGGAAAAGTGCTCGCCAGCGACAAGATAAAGGTGGGTGAAAGCGAATTCCTTCTCGCCCGCGCCCATGATTTCGACA
>DATIYL010000085.1:0-6955 GCA_035517635.1 Allostellaceae bacterium
GCGCCAGCTCAGAGCCTGACAATTTATAGGTACCATCGAGGCTGAAGTCTGTGATTCGATGGGGCAGGTTCATAGTCAGGAGCCTGCGATGGGTGAGAAGGCATTGTTCGACGCGCTTCCGGAGCAAAGGGTGCCGGAGCGGCCGCGGGGTCAGCCGCGCGTGCAAGAGCCGGAGCGTACCGCCATAGAGCTGCGGGCGGTGGACCTGGACAGCCTGGTTGCGTCGGACGACCCGGTCCGCGACGTCTGGGCCTATGTGGAAACGCTGGATCTGACGAGCTTGTACACGCGGATCGAGGCGCGCGAAGGGGAGCCGGGTCGGCCGCCGATCACGCCCAAGCTTCTGATGGCTCTGTGGCTCTATGCGACGCTGCAGGGGATTGGCAGTGCACGAGAACTGGCGCGTCTGTGCGAGCGGGAGATCGGTTTCCAGTGGCTGTGCGGCGGGGTTGGGGTAAACCGCCATACGCTGGCGGATTTCCGGGTGAACAATGACGCGCTGCTCGATCGGCTGCTGAGCGAGTCGGTGGCGGTACTGATCAAAGAAGGGTTGGTTAGGCTGGATCGGTTGTCGCTGGATGGCTTGCGGGTACGGGCATCGGCGGGCACCAAGTCGTTCCACCGTGGTGACAGCCTCAAGAAGAGCCTCAAGAAGGCGACGAAACTGATCGCCGCGTTGCGCCGCGAGCTGGACGATGATCCCGGGGCTCAGGATCGGCGGCGGCGCGCGGCGCAGGAGCGGGCCGCGGCCGATCGGGTGGAGAGGATCAAGGCGGCGCAGAAACGTCTCAAAGCGCTGCAGCAGGAGCGCGATCGGCGGGCGCAGACCAACGGCAATCAGACCCAGAAGCAGAAAGAGCCGCGCGCCTCGAGCACCGATCCCGAGGCGCGGGTGATGAAGATGCCGGATGGCGGCTTCCGTCCGGCCTACAATGGTCAACTCATCGCCGAGCCCACCAGCGGCGTCATTCTCGGCGTCGCGGTCGACACCAGCGGGTCGGACCACGGTTGGGTCAAACCGATGGTCCAGCAGGTGAAGAAGCGCTTCGGGCGGGCTCCCAAGGAGCTGCTGGTTGACGGTGGCTTCTCCAACGCCGAGGACATCGAATGGGCGGCGCGGCCCAAGAACGGCGCCATCGCCGTGTTCATGGCACCAACCAAGAACAAGCACGGGAGCGACCCCTACCGCCCGCGCGATCGCGACGGCCCGGGTGTCGCCGCTTGGCGCGCACGCATGGCCAGCGCCGCCGGACAGATGACTTATCGGCTGCGCTCGCTCCATGAATGCATCAACGCCCATCTACGACAGCGACGGCTCTATCAGTTGCCGGTGCGAGGAAAGAGAAAAGCGAAGATGATCTTTCTGTGGCATGCGCTGGCGCACAATCTCGCACGCGCCTGCGCCCTCCGCCGTGCCGCCCTGCGGCCGGTCTGAGCCCTGTGCCGCCAGGCGAACGGCTCTGGCGTCAAAAAGGCAGATCAACCGCGCTGCAACCGAGAAGCCCGCTCGCTTCTTTCGATTTACTGTCAGGCTCTCAGGATGAGGACGTGTCTTCGTGGCCCCTCGTAGAGGCCAGTCCCAATCTTCCTCATCCTGAGCCTGTCGAAGGACGCACAACGGATTTGCAGCGATGCTGCTCGCCGTCGTCGCGAGACGCTACTCCGCCGAGGCGGTGGAGCGGTCGAGGGCGGCGCGGACGCGCTGCGCCAGGTCGATGGAGCGATAGGGTTTGCGCAAGAGATCGGCGCGATGCGCCGGCCATTCCTTCTCGACCAGCCGCGTCGTATAGCCCGAGGTGAAGAGCACGCGCTGATCCATGCGGCGCTCCAGCGCGGCTTTGGCGAGGTCGACGCCGTTGAGCGCGCCGGGCATCACCACATCGGTGAAGAGGAGGTCGATGCCCTCCGTCGCCTCGATGACGCCGAGCGCGCTGTCGCCATTGGCCGCTTCGAGCACGCGATAGCCGAGCTCGCGCAGCACCGAGACCGCGAAATCGCGGACGCCGTGATCGTCCTCGACCACCAGCACCGTTTCGGTGCCGCGGTATTGCTGCGCGCGCGCCGGCGCCATGCCGGTGGTGACGCCCGCGCCCTCGGCGCGCGGCAGGTAGAGCCGCACCGTGGTGCCGGCGCCGAGCCGGCTCTCGATGCGCACATGGCCGGAGGACTGCTTGACGAAGCCATAGACCTGGGCGAGGCCGAGGCCGGTGCCCTTGCCGACTTCCTTGGTCGTGAAGAAGGGCTCGAAGACATGCGCCAGCACATCTTCCGACATGCCCTGGCCGGTGTCGCAGACGGCGAGGATCGCATAGGAGCCGGGCGCCAGGTCGCCCTCCGCCGCGCTGACCACGGCGTTGCCGGTCTCGATCGTGATCCGGCCGGTATGGCGGATGGCGTCGCGCGCGTTGAGGATCAGATTGAGCAGCGCCGTCTCGATCTGGTTGGGATCGGCGAGGGCCGGCCACAGCTCGGCGGCAAGCTGCTTGCGGATCTCGATATGCTCGCCGACGGTACGATGCAGCAGATCGTCCATGCCGATGACGATCTGGTTGAAGTCGATCGATTGCGGCCGCAATTGCTGCCGGCGCGAGAAGGTGAGCAGCTGCTGCGTCAGCTTCTCGGCGCGGCTCGCCGCCAGCGCCGCCGAATTGACCAGGCGCAGGAGCCGCGGCCGGTCGCCGATCTTGGTCTCGAGCAGCTCGAGATTGCCGGCGATGACCGTGAGCATGTTGTTGAAGTCGTGCGCGATGCCGCCGGTGAGCTGGCCTACCGCCTCCATCTTCTGCGACTGGCGCAGCGCATCCTCGATGCGCCGGCGCTCGGTGGTCTCGCGCAGGAAGCCGATGCCGCCGATGACCTCGCGGCCGCGGCTGTAGAGCGGCGCGAAATAGGCTTCGAAGAAGCCTTCGCGCCCGGTCTCGGCGATGCTGTAGCGCTGATCGTCGAGCGAGCTTTCGCTGCCTTCGAGCGTGCCGCGCATCGCCGTCTCGCCGGGCGTGCCGAGGGCGAAGGCGAGCACCTTGAAGATGCGCTGGCCGAGCACTTGCTCGGCGCTCATGCCGGTGATGCGCTCGATGCCGGGATTCCACAGCGTGACGCGGAATTCGCGGTCGAACACGACGATGCCTTCGGTGCTGCTCTTGATCAGGAATTCGGAGAATTCCTTCTCGCGCCGCAGCGCCTCCTCGGCGAGCTTGTTGGAGGTGACGTCGAGATGCATCACCACCGCGCCGCCGGCGCGGCCGACCGCGAGCGGCGCGGCGATCAGCCGGTACCAGCGGCGGAACGCGCCCTGCTCGCAGGGATGGTCGATGCTGAATTGCTGCTGGCGGCCCGCCAGCACGAGCGAGAGCCCGTCGACGACCGCCTTGCCGACCTCGCCCCAGGAGGTGGCGTTGCAGAAGTCGAAATAGCTGCCGCCGACCGGGGCCGGCGCGTCGACGCCGCTCGCCGCGGCGAAGTCGTGCCAGCTGCGGCTCACCGAAAGGATGCGCCCCTCGCGGTCGAGCAGCGCCACGTGCGCCGGCAGCGCATCGAGGATCTCCGCTTGCCGCTCGGCGAGCTGGCGCAGCTCGCGCTCGCGCTCCCGGAGCCGCTCCTCGCCATGCTTGCGCTGCGTCGTGTCGCGCAGGATCGCGATCCAATGGGTATACCAGCCATTGGCGTCGGCCACCGGCGCGACGTCGATCTCGGCCCAGAACTCGCTGCCGTCCTTGCGGTAGTTGAGCATCTCGACGCGCAGCGGCTCCCAGCGCGCCGCCGCCGCGGCGAGCCGCTCGACCGCCAGCGGGTCGGTGGCCGGGCCGTGCAGGAAGTTGGGCGAGCGCCCCAGCACCTCCTCCGGCTCGTAGAGCGTCAACTGGGTGAAGGAGCGGTTGACATAGACGAGGCGCGGCGTTCCGGCCGGCCCCGACGCCGCCTCCGCGATCATCACCGCGTCATTGGCGTTGAGCACCACCGATTGCAGCAGCGCGATGCGCTCTTCGGCGCGCTTCCTCGCCAGCAGGTCACGCACCTTGCCGGAGAGGCTGTGGATCGTCTCCGCGACCTCGCTCATGTCGCGGAGCGGGCGGCGGAAGAAGAAGGCGAGGCCGAATTTCGCCCCGGCGTTCTCGAACGGCACGCAGAGCAGGCTGGTGAAGCCGTTCTCCAGCGCGGCCTGGGTCGAGGGATAGCGGCTGAAATCGAGAGCAGAGAGATCGGTCACCGCCATCAACCGCTGGTGCATGACCGAAGCGCCGGCGATCGAGTTGTCCTCGCGCATGGACAGGCGGCGGATGAACTGGACATAGCTCTCGGCGCCGCTCCCCGGCGCCACGTATTCCGCCTCGAGCTCGCAATAGGTGGCATGGGGCGCGGTGCCGTAGGCGAGCGCGCAATCGGCGGCGACGTGCTCGGCGATGAGATGCAGGCAGGCGCGCATCGCGGCCTTGAAATCGGCGGCGGCGAGCGCCGCTTCGGTGAGGTCGCCGAGCAGCTTGAGGCGCGCCTCGGCGAGTGAGCGCGCATCGCGCTCGGCGGCGAGGCGCCGCTCGGCCTCGCGCCGCTCGATCTCGCCCACCAGCATCGCCGCGAGCCCTTCCAGATGCTCGCGGGCCGCCGCGCCGATATCGGGCCGCGGCATGTGGTCGATGACCGAGAGCGCGCCGATGCAGGAGCCGTCGGCGCCGATCAGCGGCGCGCCGGCATAGAACAGGATGGCGCCCGCCCGCACCGCCGGGCTGTCGGCGAAACGCGCATCGAGCCGCGTATCCGGCACCAGCAGCGCCGATTCCTCGCAGATCGTGTGGTCCCAGAACTCCTGGGCGAAGGGGATCGCGTCGCCGTCGGCGCCGGCGCGGGCGATGACCCGGTGGCGGTTGGCGACGGCGAAGGTCACCAGCGCCATCGGCGTGCCGAAGAGCAGCTGCGCCAGCCGCGCGATGCGCTCGAACGCCGCTTCCGGCTCGTGCTCGAGGCCGTCGATGCGGTCAGGCGCGGCGAGCCGCGCCTCTTCGCTCTGTCTGGCAGTCGCCGCCGTCATCGACGCGCTCGCGCCTCCTCCGCTCGCGATCGCTCGCGCCCCCATCGGGCGTGGCCTCGAGGTACGCCGCTTCGCGCCGCGACAAAGTGCTGGAATCCTCGGGCCTTCGGCGTGGTGCCCCGCAGTGTCGCGGAGGGGCGGAAACACTGCGCGAGCTTACGTCCCCCTCGCGCTCTGGTGGAAGCCACACTTCCGGACAATAGCAGCGCCCCAGGCGGCACGCCACGCGTGCATAGCCGGAGATATTCAACGTAGAGTTTTAGGCGAATGCGCGTCATTTTGCGGCGCAGCGACAGTAGCCCTGTTTGACCCCTGCTGCAAAAACCAATGCACAGCATTTGAGCTAATCGTCGGAAATTGACAAAACTGATATGCCAGATACATTAAACTGGCATATCAGAAACAAACCGCCGGCGAGGGAGGTAGGGCACCGTGGCGTCACCGCGATTGGACGTAAAGCCGATCGATACGCAATCCAGCTTTCGCACGCAGGCCTATCACGCCCTGAAGCAGGCCATCACCTCGGTCAACATCTACGCGCAGCCGACCGAGATCCGCCTCGACGAGCGGCAATTGTCGCAGGATCTCGGCGTCTCGCGCACGCCGATCCGCGAGGCGATGACGCTCCTGGAGCAGGAAGGCTTTGTCAAGACGCTGCCGCGGCGCGGCATTTTCGTCGTGCGCAAGACCAAGCGCGAGATCATCGAAATGATCGAGGTCTGGGCGGCGCTGGAGAGCCTCGCCGCGCGGCTCATCACGCTCCATGCCGGCGACGCGGAGATCGCCGGGCTGCGCCATCTCTTCGACGAATTCCAGGGCGAAGGGCATTCGCCCGAGGGCCATCTCGACGAATACTCGGACGCGAATATCCGCTTCCATCAATCGATCATCCGGATGAGCGGCAATCAGTGCATCGCCGACATGACGGAGAACCTCTTCATCCATGTCCGCGCCATCCGCCAGATGACCATCGGCCAGGACAATCGTGCCGCGCGCTCGATCGTCGATCATTTCAAGATCATCGAGGCGCTCGAGCGCCGCGAGACCGAGCTTGCCGAAAAGCTCGCGCGCCAGCACACGCTCGACCTTGCGCGGCATGTGGAGAAGCACTGCAATTTCCTGAGCTGAACAAGCCGGACAATCACATGAATCGCAGGGAGGACAGGCCCGATGACGCAAGCCACGACGCTCAAGGAGCCGGCGGCGGGCAAGGCTGACGAGACGCAGGAGCTCACCGACGGCTTCCACCTCGTCATCGACGCCCTGAAGCTCAACGGCCTCACCACGATCTACGGCGTGCCCGGCATCCCGATCACGGATTTCGGCCGCATGGCGCAGGCCGCAGGCGTCCGCGTGCTCTCGTTCCGGCACGAGCAGAACGCCGGCTACGCCGCCGCCATCGCCGGCTTCCTCACCAAGAAGCCCGGCATCTGCCTCACCGTGTCCGCGCCCGGCTTCCTCAATGGGCTGACGGCGCTGGCCCATGCCACGACCAACTGCTTCCCGATGATCCTGATCTCGGGCTCGTCCGAGCGCGAGATCGTCGATCTGCAGCAGGGCGACTATGAGGAGATGGACCAGCTCGCCGTCGCCAAGCCGCTGTGCAAGGCGGCGTTCCGCGTGCTGCATGCCGCCGATATCGGCATCGGCCTCGCGCGTGCGATCCGCGCCGCCGTCTCGGGGCGGCCGGGCGGCGTCTATCTCGATCTGCCGGCCAAGCTGTTCGGGCAGGTCATGAATGCCGAGGCCGGCCGGAAGTCGCTGGTCAAGGTCATCGATGCCGCCCCGGCGCAGATCCCGGCGCCCGCCGCCATCAAGCGCGCGCTCGATGTCCTCAAATCGGCCAAGCGGCCGCTGATCATCCTCGGCAAGGGCGCGGCCTATGCGCAGGCCGACGACGCGATCCGGACGCTGGTCGAGAAGAGCGGCGTG
>DATIYL010000086.1:0-2792 GCA_035517635.1 Allostellaceae bacterium
GACGCTGCCCGCGGCGAAATTCTCGCTGAAAAACAGGATGCGCCGCGCGGCGGCGAGCCGGGAAGCGCGCGGCATCGGCGGGTTTAGGCCGGCCGCAATCTCGGACCGCCGCCGGACACGTTCAGCAGCCGATCGATCTGACGGCCCTGGAAGAGGCGGATGCCCAACGACCGGCCGAACTCGACCGCCTCCTCGCTGTCGCAGCGCGCCAGGATGATGCGCGAGCGCCCGGCACGCTCGACCGCCTCGCGAAACGTGGCGATGCGGCTGGTGGCCATGGCATCGGCCATGTCGGGCGTCCAGAACAGCTTGACGAGGTCGAGGCCGAGCCGCTCGCGGTCGATGAAGGTCAAGGTCACCGACGAGACGCCGTCGAGGCAGACGCGGTAGCCGCGCTCCTTCAGATAGTCGCGGGCGAAGATGAAGGCGCCGAGATCGGCGAACATATCGACCTTCTGCAGCTCGACGACGATGGTGCCGCGCGCGCCCGCGCGCAGGCTCTGGTCGTAGTGCAAAAACTCCTGCGACAGCAGCGTCGAGATGTTGAGGTTGATGCTGTAGGAATGTGCGATCGCCTGGTCGTCATTGCGGCGGAGCATGGCGAGCACGCGCCGGTCGAGATGCTGCGTCAGGTGCTGGAAGAGCCAGCGATCGGAGGCGATGTCGCGCTTCGGCATGATCGCGTCGCGCAGATCGGGGATCGAGACGTAGATCTCGCGGAACACCGGCTTCGGCGCGGCGTCGCCCATGATGGCGCAGATCACCTGCCGGCGCATGACATTGGTGAGATCGGCGCGCTGGATCGATGCCACGAGCTCGGCCAGCGCCTGCGGGTCCATCGGCTGGCGGTCTTCCTGCGGCAGGTGGCCGGCGATGGCGGCAAGGCGCTTCTTGCGCTTCACCTCCTGCTCGTAAACCTCCTCGACCCAGGCGAGGAAGGCCTGGTAGTCGCGCTCGATGTCGTACCAGGTGGCGAAGCGGTCGGCGGCGCCTTCGTCGAGCTCGGCCGCGAGCGGATCATCGCCGAAGAGATAGCGCAGCCGCATGATCGCGTCGTCGATGACGGCGATGCTGGCGTCGCGGCAGACGAACACGATGTCGGCGTTCTGCAGCTGGAAGATCTGGCCGTCGAACTGCTTGACCAGCGTCTCGAAGGTATTGACAGCGATGCGCAGGTGATGGGCGCGGCGGTTGTCGGGGCGGAGCCGCGACAGGTGAATGACGATGGCGCGGCGGCTCGACGGATGGCGCGCGAGACGCTTGGTATAATCGAGCAGCAGCGATTCGATTCCGGCGGATTTCTCGTCCGCGATCTGCTGCTGCAAGGGGTCGGGTCGCTGCATCGGGGCCATCACCGGTTTCTCCGTCATGATGGCGCCGCAACCCCTACGGAAGGGTTAATCCTCCGCTAAAATCGGCCGAGGACGGGGGTAACGGTGGCGTCGGGAGCGGCTCTGGCCCATATTCTCGCTCCATGATCACTCGTCTCATCGGCCGGACGCGCCAGCAGGAGACCGTGGCGCCCGAAGTGCCGCCGGACAGCCGCATCTACGCCGTCGGCGATATTCACGGCCGGGCCGACCTGTTGCGCCACATGCACAGCCTCATCCATCACGATGCCTATGAGCGCCAGGCACCGCGCAACGTGGTGGTCTATCTCGGCGATTATATCGACCGCGGCGACGCCTCCCCGGCGGTCATCGATCTGCTGCTCGACGCGCCGCTGCCCGGATTCCAATCCGTGCACCTCAAGGGCAATCATGAGGACACCCTCCTGAATTTTCTCGAGGATGCCGCTTTCGGGCAGGGCTGGCTCCTCTATGGCGGCGCCGAGACGCTGATGAGCTATGGCGTCCGCCCGCCGCGGCCGGGCAGCAGCGCCCAGGAGCTGGAGCGGGCGCAGGCCGAGCTCCAAGCGAGGCTCCCGCCGCGCCATCGCCGCTTCATGGCCGAGCTGCGCCTCACACATCAAGAGGGCGACTACCTCTTCGCCCATGCCGGCATCCGGCCGGGCGTGCCGCTCGAGCAGCAGCAGGCGCAGGACCTGCTCTGGATCCGCGACGAGTTCCTGCTGTCCGATGCCGAATTCGGCAAGATCGTCGTGCACGGCCACACCATCACCGCGCGTCCCGACGTACAGCGCAACCGCATCGGCATCGATACCGGCGCCTTCGCCAGCGGCATGCTCACCTGCCTGGTGCTCGAAGGCGCGGAGTGGGCGTTTCTGCAGACCTGACGCGGCGCGAACCGCTTAACTTAATGTGAGAGTCGAGCGAGGACATCCGGCGCCGTCCTTCTGACGGTGCCGGACGAGCTCGTGACCGCGGCGCTTCGGCAGCGGAGCTCGCGCAGATGAATTTCTTTTTAGGTGAGGATGTCGAGCAAGCTGCTCGGATCGCTCGCGCTCGTGCCCGTGGTGCCGGTGAGGGCGCTCGTGGCAGTCGTCGTGCCGGACTGATCCGAAGCCTGCTGGCTCTGATCCGCGCCGTGCCCGCCGCCATGATGGTGGTGCGGCTGCACCGCTCCGCTCTGCTGCTGCTGCTGTTGCTGCTGCAGCAGCTGCTGCAGATAGAGCTGGTAGCTGGACGCGGTACTCGAAACACTGCTGACGGTCATGACCACTCCTTTCTGGTTGACACAGGCCGGCCCAAAAGGCCGGCATCGTTGCCGTCAGCAACTTTCATGCCTGACGCGATGCCCGGAAGCGGCGGTTTCGCCGGAGCGCTTCCATCGCGCGCCGGCACTTCTTGCCGAGGCGCGGCAAGCCTTGCCGCGTGCTAGCGCCCCTCATC
>DATIYL010000087.1:0-8081 GCA_035517635.1 Allostellaceae bacterium
GGAGCTGCCCTACGCGACCCTGGTCGAGACCGAGGGCTGGGAAGAGCGCGAGGACGGCAGCATCAAGATCAGCCAGGTGATCCATATCCAGCGCCCCGGCCAGAAGGCGATCGTGCTCGGCAAGGGCGGCCGGCAGATCAAAGACATCGGCGCGCGTGCCCACAGCGAGCTCGAGCGCATGCTCGGCCGCCGCGTCCATCTTTTCCTGTTCGTGCGCGTGAGCGAAGACTGGACCGAGGACCGCGAGCGCTACAAGGCGATGGGGCTCGAGTTCGAGAGCTAGGAACATGCAGTGGGAAGATGAAGGCATCGTCCTGGCTGCGCGCCGCCATGGCGAAGGCGCGCTCATCGTCCATCTGCTGACGCGCGAGCATGGCCGTCATGCCGGGCTGGTGCGCGGCGGGCAGGGGCGGAAGCTCAGCACGGTCTATCAGATCGGCAACCGCGTCTCGGCGCAGTGGAAGGCGCGACTCGCCGAGCATCTCGGCCTCATCTCGGGCGAACTGCTGCGCGGTCACGCCGCGCGCGTCATCGACGATCCCGCGCGACTCGCCTGCCTCTCGGCCGCCGTCGCGCTCGCCGAGGCGAGCCTTGCCGAGCGCGAGCCGCATCCCCGCGCCTTTGCCGGGTTGTCGGCATTGCTCGAATCGCTCGATGCCGATCGCGGCTGGGCTGTCGGCTATGTGGAATGGGAGATGCTGCTGCTCGCCGAGCTCGGCTTTGGTCTCGACCTGTCGCGCTGCGTCGCGACCGGCAGCACGGAGGATCTCGTTTATGTCTCGCCCAAATCGGGCCACGCGGTTTCGGCGGAGGCGGGCGCGCCCTATCGCGAGAAGCTGTTGCGCCTGCCGCGCTTTCTGCTGGCTCCTGCGGCCGAAACCGCGCACGCGCCGGACGACGTCCTCGATGGACTCGCGCTGACCGGCTACTTCCTCGACGCGCGCGTCTTTCAGCCGCAGAACCGCGCGATGCCGCCGGCACGCGCGCGTTTCGTTGACCTGCTGCAGCGCCTCGCTACAATGGCGCGTGCGCAGAATCCTTAGGCGACGCGACTCGCGCGCCACCTTTTCGATCGGATCACGATGAGCAAGACTGCCGTTGCCGGCGATATCCGCGACGTGGATTTCGCCGAAGCGCTGGGCGAGCGCTATCTCTCCTATGCGCTCTCGACCATCACCGCCCGCTCACTCCCCGATGTGCGCGACGGCCTGAAGCCGGTGCATCGCCGCGTGCTCTATGCCATGCGCGAGCTGAAGCTCGATCCCAAATCGGGCTTCAAGAAATGCGCGCGCGTCGTCGGCGATGTCGTCGGCAAGTTTCATCCGCATGGCAATGAGGCCGTCTACGAGACGCTGGTGCGGTTGGCGCAGGATTTCGCGCAGCGCTACCCCCTGGTCGAGGGGCAAGGCAATTTCGGCAATATCGACGGCGATAGCGCGGCGGCGATGCGCTACACGGAGAGCCGGCTCACCGAGGTTGCCGAGGCGCTGCTCGCCGGCATCGACCAGGACGCCGTCGATTTCCGCGCGACTTACGACGGCGAGAACAGCGAGCCGATGGTGCTGCCGTCGCGCTTCCCGAATCTGCTCGCCAACGGCGCCAGCGGCATCGCCGTCGGCATGGCGACGAACATCCCGCCGCACAATGCGGGCGAGCTCTGCGATGCGCTCATCCATCTGGTCAAGCACAAGCGCTGCACCATCGACGAGCTGGTCGAGCGTGTGCCCGGCCCCGACTTCCCGACGGGCGGTGTTCTGGTCGAGGCGCCGGACGCGATCCGCCAGGCCTATGCGACCGGACGCGGCAGCTTCCGGCTGCGCGCCAAATGGGAGCGCGAGGCGCTGAGCCACGGCCTCTATCAGGTGGTCGTCACCGAGATCCCCTATCAGGTTCCGAAATCGCGGCTCATCGAGAAGATCGCGGCGCTGCTCGAGGAGCGCAAGCTGCCGCTGCTCGCCGATGTGCACGACGAATCGACCGACATCGTGCGCATCGTGCTCGAGCCCAAATCGCGCAACGTCGATCCCGCGGTGCTGATGGAATCGCTGTTCCGCGCCACCGAGCTCGAAAGCCGCATCGGGCTCAACCTCAACGTCCTCGATGCGCAGGGCGTGCCGCGCGTCATGGATCTGAAGGAGGCGCTGCAGGCCTTCCTCGATCAACGCCAAGTCGTGCTGCAACGCACGACGCGCTTCCGCCTTGCCGAGATCGCGCGCCGCAGCGAGATCCTCAAGGGGCAGATGATCGTCTACCTCAATCTCGACGAGGTGATCCGTATCATCCGCGAGCATGACGATGCCAAGGAACGGATGATGAAGCGCTGGCGCCTCACCGAGGTGCAGGCCGAGGCGATCCTCAACATGCGGCTGCGTTCGTTGCGCCGGCTCGAGGAGATCGAGATCAAGAAGGAGCTGAAGAGCCTCGGCGCCGAGCAGGAGGAGCTCGAGGCGCTGCTCGCGGACGAGAAGCGGCAGTGGAAGTCGATCATCGCCGAACTCGAGGACGTGAAGAAGAAGTTCGGCGGCGGCGCGCTCGGCAAGCGGCGCACCGAGGTCAGCACCCCGCCGGCCGCAATCCAGGTGCCCGTCGAGGCGCTGGTGGAGCGCGAGCCGGTCACCGTGCTGTGCTCGGCCAAGGGCTGGATCCGCGCCGCCAAGGGCCACGGGCTCAACCTCGCCGAGATCAAATACAAGGAAGGCGATGAGGACCGCTTCGTCGTCCAGGCCTCGACCACCGACAAGCTGCTGATCCTCGGCACCAATGGCCGCTTCTATACGCTCCCGGTCGACAAGCTGCCGGGCGGCCGCGGCCATGGCGAGCCGCTCAGGCTGATGATCGAACTCGGCAATGAGCATGACGTGGCGGCAATCCTGCCTTACGTCGCCGGCGCCAAGCTGCTGCTGGCGTCGAGCGACGGGCGCGGCTTTGTCGTGCCAGCCGACGAGGTGCTCGGCCAGACGCGCGCAGGCAAGGCGGTGCTGACGCCCGGCGACGGTGCGGTGGCGCGGGTCGCGGTGCTGGCCGAGGGCGATTCGGTCGCGACCATCGGCACCAACCGCAAGCTGCTGATCTTCCCGCTGGCGGAGGTGCCGGAGATGGTCCGCGGCCGCGGCGTCATCCTGCAGCGCTATCACGAGGGCGAGCTGTCGGACGCCAAGGTCTTTACCAAGGCCGAGGGGCTCACCTGGAAGAGCGGCGAGCGCACGCGCACGGAAACCGACCTCCGCTCCTGGCTGGGCCAGCGCTCCGGCAGCGGTCGCGTCGTGCAAGGCTTCCCCAAGAGCAACAAGTTCGGCGGATGAGCGACCCGGTCCTCCTCGACGCCAAAGGCCTCAAATGCCCGCTGCCCGTGCTCAAGGCGCGGAAGGCGATGCGCGAGCTACCCGCCGGCGGGGTGCTGCGCGTCATCGCCACCGATCCCGGGGCCGCAAAGGATTTCGAGCATTTCTGCAAGACCACCGGCCATCGCCTCCTGGCCGCGCGCGACGACGCCGGGACGCTCGTCTTCGATATCGAGAAGGTCGGGTGACAGGCCGGTCGGCCGGCACTTTCGTTTCGCCGACGTACCGATGTTCGTGCTGCGCCCCACCTCACCCCAACCCTCTCCGCCCCAATGGGGCGGAGAGGGAGGGACCCGCGTAGCGGGAGGGTGAGGTGGGGCAAATTCTGACTCTCAAAAGCCACTGATCTCATTGACAACCGGGCGGGGACGACACATCTTCCCCGGCCATGACCGCTTTGTTCCGGATCGCGCGACGACGAAGCCGCTGAGCAGCCCCGAGGGGCTGCGCACCGGCTTGGCGGCGTTTGGCCGCCGGCTGGGATCTCCGGACGAGACACCTTGCTCCCTTGGGGAGGCGGTCGTGGCGCAGAGCATCTTTCCTGTGAGCCGAGAGGCGGGCCAAGTCCGCTACGAGATCGACACCGACAAAGCGCGGCTCGACCTCGCTCTCATCCAACGCTTTCTGACGAACTCGCATTGGGCGAAGGGCATTCCGATGGCCGTGCTCGCGCGCGCCATCCGGCACTCCTTCGCCTATGGGCTCTATCGCGACGGAGAGCAGATCGGCTTTGCCCGGGTGGTCACCGACCGCGCCACCTTCGCTTATCTCGCCGATGTCTTCGTCCTGCCGGAGGAGCGCGGCGACGGGCTCGGCCGCTGGCTGGTCGAGACCATCCTCGCCGACCCGCAGCTGCAGGGCCTTCGGCGTTGGCTGCTGGGCACGCGCGATGCGCAGGGGCTTTACGAGCAATGTGGCTTCCGCGCTCCGCCACCGCCTTTCGCCTTCATGGAGCGGCTCGACGCCGAGATCTACGCGCGTGCACCCGCGGCGCGACGCGCTGCGTCTTAGGCGCGCTCAATCCGTTAGCGATGCTCCCAGCGCGTCGAGAAGATGCGCGGTGCCGCGCTCGCGCGAGCCGGCATCGTCATAGCCGTCGAGAAACGCGCCTTGCTCGGTGACCATCAGGGTGGTCTTGCCGCCCTCGGCTTTCAGCTGCATGGTAGCCAGCGACACCGAGATCTTCTTGTCGTCGAGGTGCATGACGTAGCTGTAGACGAGCCGTTCGTTGGGGATCACGTCGTGATAGGCGGCATCGAAGGTGGAAACCACGCCGCCTTCCCAGCGCCCCTTCAGCCGCTCGCTGCCGCCGACGCGCACATCCATGTGCCGCTCGAGCAATTCCCAGCGCCCGGGCGCGCCGCCGAACCATTTCTGCTTGGCGGACTCATCTGTCAGCGCTTTCCACACCCGCGCGACCGGCGCATCGTAGCTGCGCTCCAGATGGAAGGTGGCATTCACCACCGACCGGACACTGCGCCCGGCACCACCTTGCATCTGCACCACCAGCTTCTCCAGCTTGTCGAGGGTGGTGCGCCACCCTTCCGGCGCGCCCGTCACCATCCACGCCTTCGACGGGTCGATGAGCGTGTAGGATTGCGTCACATCCATTTGCGTGCCGCCGAGCGCGTCGGAGAAATCGACCTCGGTATGGGCGCCGAAGAGCGGCTTCCCAGCACTGTCGGTAACGCGCATGTCGATGACCAACCGCGTGTGCGGCTTGACCTCCGCGAATGTGCCGCGGATCCAATGCTCCTCGCCGGTGGGCGAGCGCATGCACACCTCGAACGGGCCGCCGGCGCGCATCTCGACCTTGGCCTCCGGGATCGTGAAGGTCTCCGGGCAGAACCAGCGCTTCACATGCTCGCTCGAGCTCCAGGCCTTGAACACGATCTCACGCCGCGCGTGCAGCACGCGCGACAGCTTCAGCGGCGGCACCGGCGGCGCGTCCATCCGATTCGTTCCCTCAGTCGCTCGCGCCATTTCCATCTCCTTCGTTGTCGAGGGTCTTGAGGTATTCGCCCAGACGGTCGAGGCGCTGCTCCCACTCGCTGCGCCGGGCATTGATCCATTGCTCGACCTGGCTCAGGGCTTGCGGCTGCATGGCGCAGGTGCGCACCCGGCCGACCTTCTCCGAGCGCACCAGACCAGCTGCCTCCAGCACGCCCAGATGCTGCATGGCCGCCGGCAGCGACATGGGCAGCGGCCGCGCCAGCTCACTCACCGGCGCCGGCCCGCGGCTCAGCCGCTCCATCATCGCCCGGCGCGTGGGGTCGGCGAGGGCGTGGAACAACCGGTCCAGATCGGGTGATTGGTTAAGCATGCGCCTAAGTATCACGCGGCGGACAGTTAGGCAAGTGCTTTAGTATCGGCGGCGCGCCTTTTTGATCGGGGCGTCGCGGGAGGCCGATGCGGGGTATCTCCGAGGGACTTTCAACCTGCGCTATAGACTTCTGATCATGGTGTATTTAGCATTCGCAGCCGCGGTCAGTGCGCGTCTTATGGAAAAGATCGTGAAATATCTTCCATATCTCGGGCTGCTACTCGCCTTCGCGGTGACGGCCACCTATGCGCTTAAGGCTGAATGGATAAAGGACTATCTCTTAAATTGGACCGAGAAAGCATATGGAGATCGCAGCTTAGCATTCAGGATGCAAAAATGGTTTGTGGGTGCGCATCGTTACGGGAATCGTAGCCGTTTGTTTTTTGGCTATATTTATCTATTTGATCTTCTCGGTCCTTCATTGGTCTCAACAATAGACCTTCAGGCGAACTCCTGCCCGAAATGACGGGTGTAGCGATGAAGCGCGGAATTTTCCTACTCCTGGCGGTGCTCGCTTTCCTCCCGTCGTCCAGTAGTGCGACTGGCAGATGGGCTGCTGCCGGGCAATCGCCATTCGTCTCTTCGAGCGCGCCGCCTGTCGAAATACTGGCGCCCGATGGAAGGGGAGCACTCAGGGAGACTGCCGACGGTCTGGCTTTTGTCGGAGAACATACGACCGTGCTTCAGGAGGTTCTCTCGCCCCCGTCACTAACGGAAGTCCTGTGGTCGCCCGACTCCAAGGCGTTCGTCGTCAATGCTAGTGACGGTGGCGTGATAGGGACTTGGGACGCCTACTATTACTCGATCGACGCGGAAGGCAGACCGGTATCCCGAAATCTTGCCGATCTTCTCGCTCCCATGATCCAGAAGTTCCCGCGTTGCGACGATCCGGAGAAAGCGAACATCGGAGCCGTCGGGTGGTTAGACGGCGGCAAAGATTTATTGATCGTGGCGGAGGTTCCTCCGCACTCGTCCTGCCGAAACATGGGTGCCATTCGCGGCTTCCGCGTTGCCGTGGCATCCTGGAGGGTGGTTGGCGAGATATCAGAGGCTAAGCTGCGACAGGATTGGGCTAAGGTTTTAGGGCCGCGATTTGCTGCGGAGCAAAGCAAAGCAAAGTAAAATGGGGTCGGAGTTGATTTTGCGCTGCTCTTCACTCGGATACAAGGTCGGCAATTTCGTTGACGATAGCCTCGGTGGAGGAATACAGGACGTTGGCATTGGCGTAGTAGGTGCCGGAGCCGCGATCGAGGTCTCGACGTGGTTTACCGGTTTTGGGGAGCGGGCGGGGCTGTAATGGCCGGTGGCGGGACCATCTACGCAGGCGGCACAGCGGTCTCTGAAGTTGGCAACGGCATCAAGTTTCTAAGCGGCCAAAGCCCCGACGTAACAGCGGCCGAGATGTTCTCCATTCCGGTGATGAGGCTTGGTCCGGTGGGCCGAATCGCTGTCGACAAAACGATGCAGCATTTTCTGGTCAACAGCGGGTTGGGCAATCCATGCAGCTGAATCACGATCCCCAATACCGCCGGATCAAAGAGCGGTTTCGGCAACTAGATCGCATTGTGTTCAAGATCATGATTTTAACAGTTCTGTTTTTCGGTGCGGTATCACCCGTATTTCGGCGTGATGTCGCGTCAAAATATGCAGGGGCCATCGGTTGTGTGTTGCTGACGATCTTAGCGGCATTGTGGATGTTTGGAAGCTCGAAAGACAAATAGGGGTCTGACTTGAACTGCACCCCTGTACGCTGTTCGGGCCAGTTGCGAGAGAGGCGACAGGGCTCGCGTGCGGACGAGGATCGATGCCTAGGATCGGCGCCGGTTTCGTACTAAAACAGGCTTTCAAGAAGACGGTGACGGGGAGGGCTCATGATTGCGACCATCACCATGCCGCGGCTCCTCTATATCGGCGGTGGCGCCGTTGCGGAGGTGACCACGGCGCTTGCCCGGCTCGGCGCGCAGCGGCCGCTGATCGTCACCGATCGTTTCATGGAGAACTCGGGCATCCTGGCGCGGGTGACCGACCGGCTCGATGCCGCCGGGATCGCCTGGCAGGTCTTTGCCGATACCGTTCCCGATCCCACCACCGACGTGATCGCAGCCGGGGTCGAAAGGCTCCGCGCCGGGACGTATGACTGCCTCATCGCGCTCGGCGGCGGCAGCCCGATCGACACGGCGAAGGCCATGTCGGTGCTGGCCGCTAATGGCGGCCGCATGCGCGACTACAAAGTGCCGAACGAGATTCCGAAGCTCGGCCTGCCGCTCATTGCCATCCCGACCACCGCCGGCACCGGCTCCGAAGTGACGCGCTTCACCGTCATCACCGACAGCGAGCGCGACGAGAAGATGCTGATCATGGGGCTCGCCTGCTGCCCGGCCGCGGCGATCGTCGATTACGAGCTGACGCTCAGCATG
>DATIYL010000088.1:0-6280 GCA_035517635.1 Allostellaceae bacterium
GCCGCGGAGTTCGTCTTCAAATTCGGCAACAACGTCCCGGCAAGCTATCCGCTGAACACACGGGTGAAGGAAGCGGCGGCGCGGATCCGTCAGGCGACGAATGGCCGCTTCGATCTGCAGATCTTCCCCGCCGGCCAGCTCGGCACGGATACCGACATGCTGACGCAGGTCCGCGCCGGCGCCCTGCAGTTCTTCACCACGTCGGGCCTCGTCCTGTCGACCTTCGTTCCGCTGACGGCCATCAATGCGCTCGGCTTCGCCTTCAAGGATTACAAGCAGGTTTGGCCGGCCATGGACGGCAGGCTCGGCGCGTTGATCCGGGCGAAGATCGACGCCGCCGGCCTTTACGCGATCGACAAGATGTTCGACATCGGCTTTCGCGAGATCACCAGCAGCACGCGCCCGATCGAAGGACCAGAGAGCCTCAACGGGTTCAAGATCCGCATCCCGCCGAGCCAGCTCGGCGTCTCGATGTTCAAAGCGCTCGGCGCCGCGCCGACCACGCTGAACTTCGCCGAGACCTACAACGCCTTGGAGACTCATATCGTGGACGGCCAAGAAAATCCGCTGTCCATCATCGACGCGGTAAAGTTCTACGAAGTGCAGAAATACGTCTCGATGACCAATCACATGTGGGACGGATTCTGGATGTTGTGCAACGGGCCCGCGTGGAAGGGCCTGCCCGACGATCTTCGCCACGTGGTGTCGCGCGAGCTGAACCGCGGCGCCGAAGAGGATCGCCAGGACGTCGCCGCTCTCGACGCCTCGCTCAAGGGCAAGCTTGAAGCGAAGGGGATGCAGTTCAATACGCCGGATCCCGCGGCGTTCCGCACGGTGCTGAAGCGTGCCGGTTTTTACGATGAGTGGCGCAAGAGTTTCGGTGAAGAGGCGTGGAAGACGCTGGAATCCTATGTCGGCCGGCTCGTTTGATGGTGCACCAGCGCCTCGGAGGCCGGTCACCACTCTTTGATTGGTCGGTTGTCGAGGCGCGGTATTAGACTCACCGGTGAAGCCGAGGAGGACCTCCGCCATGAGGTACGCACCCTGGGCCGTTGCGCTCGCTCTGTCGTCGGTCGTTGCCGCCGGTCCCGCCGATGCGAATCGAGGCCATGTCGTCGTCTTCGCTCACCCGCGGTTTGTCCATCCCTTCTTCTTCCATCCGGTTCATCCGTCCTTCTTCCACACATCCCATCCGATTTTCTTCCGTTCGACCGTTTTCTACCGCCCATCCGGCTTTGTGCCGCCGCCTTTCGCCTACTATCCGCCGCCCGCCTATTACGTCCCGTCGCCGGTCTACTATTATCCGCCGCCACCGCCACTGGCGGCTGCGCCCACGCCGAGCCGGAGCACCGGCGCCGCGGATTGCCGCGACTACCAGACGACCGTCACCATCGATGGCAAGCCGCAGCCTCTGATCGGCACCGTGTGCAAAGGGCCGGACGGAAACTGGCATGCGGTCCAGTGATCGGACGCTTCGACGATTCCTGCCGCACCTGCAACGCGACTGAGATTCACTCTGAGTGCGGCGACACATATTCGCTTCCGAGCATCTGAGGCCTTGTGCTATTGGTGACGCTGGTCCTTGCTCATCCAAGGCACCTCAAAAAGATGACAAACAACGACGCTGCGCCTCAATCCGATATCTGGTCCGATTGGCTCCTGCATGTCCGCCATGGCGGCGACCCGGAATACTCCCGGGCGATGCGCGGCAGGCTCGAATACTACGCCGATCGCGTTCTCGACGGGGCGCGGCTCGCTGCCGGGATGACGCTCGCCGATATCGGCGCCGGCGAGGGCCTTATTGCATTTCGCGCCTTCGAGCGCATCGGCCCGTCGCTGCGCGTGGTCTTCACCGATGTTTCCGCTCCCATGCTCCGACACGCCGAGGCGCTCGCCGCCGACCGCGGCGTGCGCGGTCAATGCGTCTTTCACCATTGTGCCGCCGACGAACTCAAGGACATCGAAGCCGGCTCCGTCGACGTCGTCGCGACGCGCGCCGTTCTCGCCTATGTCGCCGACAAGCGCGCGGCTTTGCGCGAATTCCATCGCATCCTGAAGCCCGGCGGCCGCATGTCTCTGGCCGAGCCCATCCTGCGCGACGAGGCGCTGGCGGTCAGCGTGCTGAAGACGATCGTCGATAGCCGCCCGCCCGAACACGCGGAGCGCGTCCTGCCGCTGATGCATCGCTGGAGAGCGGCACAGTTTCCCGACACTCCCGATAAAATCGCGGCCAACCCGATCACCAACTTCGGCGAACGCGATCTGGTCCAGCTCGCGCAAGTTTCCGGCTTCGCCGAAATCCATATGGAATTTCACATCGATGTGCTGCCTTTCTCCATCACCTCCTGGGAGACGTTTCTCGGCAGCTCACCCCATCCTTGGGCGAAGCCGCTGAGCACGATCCTCGAGGAGCAGTTCACGGCGGAGGAAAGACAAATCCTCGAGCAGGCCCTTCGCCAGGCAATTGCCGCCCCCAAATCGGTCACGATCGAGCGCATCGCCTACCTGACGGCAACAAAGCCGGCCTAGCCGCGGCCAAATCGGCGGGCGATGTCGGCGTCCGAAAACCGCGAGCATCGCAACGGGAGCCGCGGCATAATCGGCGGATGGAGCTGCTTGACCGCACCGCCTGCTACCGCGCCATAGAGACCCGCGATTCGCGCTTCGACGGCAGGCTCTTCGTCGGCGTGACCTCGACCGGCATCTATTGCCGGCCGATCTGCCCGGCGCGCACGCCCAAATTCGAGAATTGCCGCTTCTTCCCTTCGGCCGCGGCTGCGCAGGAGGCCGGCTTTCGCCCCTGCCTGCGCTGCCGGCCCGAAACGGCGCCCGATCTCGCCTTCTGGCGCGGCAGCTCCAACACTGTGTCGCGCGCTCTGGCGCTCATCACCGACGGCGCGCTCGATGGCGGCGAGGCCGGCATCGAGGCGCTGGCCGAGCGTCTCGGCCTGGGCGGCCGCCAGCTCCGCCGCCTCTTCCAGCAGCATCTCGGCGCCTCGCCGCTCGCGGTGGCTCAGACGCGACGCGTGCTGCTGGCGAAGCAACTGATCCAGGAGACGCAGCTTTCCATGGCGGAGATCGCGCTCGCCGCCGGCTTCGGCAGCGTGCGCCGCTTCAACGAGACCTTCCGCGCGCTGTACCGCCGCCCGCCCGGCGCGCTCCGGCGCAAGCCGCCCGTGCGGGCGGAAAGCACCGCCGGCGTCACGCTCCGCCTCTATTACCGACCGCCTTATGACTGGGACGCGATCCTGGCTCATCTCGCCGCGCGCGCCATCGAGGGGGTCGAGCGGGTCGAGAACGACGTCTATTGGCGCAGCGTCGGGCTGGGCGGCGCACTCGGCTCCGTCGCGGTGACGCATCGGCCCCAGCTTCGCTGCCTCGCCGTGACCTTGCGCTTTCCCGCGCTCGGCGCGCTGCCGTCGATCGCCACACGGGTGCGTCGGCTGTTCGATGTCGGGGCCGATATCGAAACCATCGGCGCGCACCTCTCGCGCGATCCGTTGCTGGCGCCGCTCATCGCGCGGCGCCCCGGCCTGCGCGCGCCGGGCGGCTGGGACGGGTTCGAGCTCGCCGTGCGCGCCATTCTCGGCCAGCAAGTGTCCGTCGCCGCCGCGCGCCGACTCGCCGGGCGGCTGGTGGCGCTCTGCGGCGAAAAGCTGCCGGCGGAGGCGACGGCGCATCCGGCACTCTCGCATGTCTTCCCCTCGCCGGAGCGCCTCGCCGCCGCCGATTTGAGCGAGCTCGGCATGCCGCGGGCACGGCGCGCCGCCTTGGCGGCGCTCGCCGCCGAAGCGGTGGCCGATCCGCATCTCTTCCGCCCCTTCGGCACGGTCGAGGAGGCGATCCAGCGGCTTCGCGCCATTCGCGGCGTCGGCGAATGGACGGCGCAGTACATCGCGCTGCGCGCGCTGCGCGAGACCGACGCCTTTCCCGCCGCCGATATCGGCTTGCTGCGCGGCGCGGCGCTGATCGACGGCAAGCGCCCGACGCCGGCCGATCTCATCGGCCGCGCCGAACCCTGGCGGCCTTGGCGCGCCTATGCGGCGCAACATCTTTGGGCCGCCGACGCCGCGGCACTGGCAGCAGGGGAGATGGTCCATGGCTGAGTCGCTGCGTTTCATCATCGATCGGACCGAAACGCCGATTGGCGAGCTCCTGATCATCGCCGATGGCGAGGGCAGGTTGCGGGCCACCGATTGGCGCGAGCACGAGACGCGTCTGCACCGGTTGCTGCATCGCTATTACGGTGAGGCTGGCGAGCGGCTCACGCCGCAACGGGATCCCAACGGCCTCACCCAGGCGTTCGACGCCTATTTCGCCGGCGAGCTCGCCGCGATCGACCACCTGCCGGTCGCCACCAACGGCACGCCCTTCCAGCATGCGGTCTGGCGGGCGCTGCGCGACATCCCCTGCGGCGCGACGCTCTCCTATGGCGCGCTCGCCCGTCGCATCGGACAACCGGCAGCGGTGCGCGCCGTCGGCCTCGCCAACGGTGCCAACCCCATCAGCATCGTCGTGCCCTGCCATCGCGTCATCGGCAGCGATGGCAGCCTTACCGGCTATGGCGGCGGCATCGAGCGCAAGCGCTGGCTGCTGCGGCATGAGGGCGCGCTTCCTGCCGCGGAGCGCCAGACTCGGCTTTTTGCATCCGCCACCGCGACATCGACATAGAGAATCCCGGCGGCCCTGCTCGGTTTCCTTGCTTGACCGGCGGTCGAGCGCCATCCCATCCTTGCCCGCTGGCGCGGCACATCGGGGCGCTCCCGGGTCATGGACAAAGAGATTTTGCGAAGGCTCGAGCAGCGTCTTGGACGCTTGCACGCCCGGCAGCGATTGGGCATCGAAACCGACCATGAGGCGCAGCTCTTCGGCCAAGGCCTCAATTTCTTCCACATCGAGAATCTGAAGGTCGCGGCGCCCCTCATACGCAACGCGCTGATGGTGACCGGGCTCTATTGGCGCGCGCGGCGCAATGCGGCGCGCGTTCTCGTCCGGCACAACGAGGTCGTTTCCGACGGCTTGCCGTCCGCGTTCGACGGTTACACCATCCTTCACCTCAGCGATCTGCATGTCGACATCAGCGAGGGCGCCATGCGGTGCCTCGTCGAATTGCTCGGCGGCCTGCGCTACGATCTCTGCGTTCTGACCGGCGACTATCGCGGCAATACCTTCGGTCCGTTCGAGCCGACCCTGGACGGTATCGCCCGCGTCAAAGCGCGGATCGATGGACCGGTCTATGCCGTGCTCGGCAATCACGACTCGATCCAGATGGTCCCCGGCCTCGAAGCCATGGGCATCAGGACGCTGCTGAACGAGTGCGAGACGATCGCGCGCGGCGATCAGCAGATCTATCTCGCCGGCATCGACGACGCGCATTATTTCAGGGTCGACAACATCGAAAAGGCCGGCGCGGCGATTCCGGAGGGCGCCTTTTCGATCCTGCTGTCACATACGCCGGAAATCTATCGCCAGGCCGCTCATGCCTCATTCAATCTGCTGCTCAGCGGCCATACGCATGGCGGGCAGATCTGCCTGCCAGGCTCGATCCCGATCACCCTCGATTCGGTGCTGCCGCGCCGGCTCGGCGCGGGCGCCTGGCGCTATCACGGGATGAGCGGCTATACCTCCGTCGGGGTGGGGTCGAGCATCATCCCCGTACGCCTCAATTGCCCGCCGGAAATCACCCTGCACCATCTGCGCTGCGGCTGACCCTGCGTCAGTAGGGCTCGTCGCGCAGATGCACCCGGTAGAGCAAGCGCGACAGCAAGATCTCGCCGATGAAGAAAATCGCCACGGCCAGCGCAATATCCGCCGCCGTCAAGGCGAGCGCCGTGCGGCAGACGAGCAACGGAATGAGGGATTCCGGCACCTGGTCGAGACCGACTGCCCGGCTGCTCGGCCGGAGAGCGAGCCGGCGCTTGACGAAGCTCGACAGCAGATCGCCCGCCATGGCGCCGAGAGCGACGAAGGCGCCGAGCTTCGGCGCCAGCCCGAGAAGCGGCGCGCCCGCCGCCGCGGCCAGCACCGCCACGACGATCCCGCGCAGCGTCTTCGACGGCCCGAACACGGGCCGCCCATCGGGCAGCCTGAGCCCGGCATCCAACGGACGCGCGAACCGCCGGTCGAAGACCTTTTTGGCGACGACCGGCGCGCCATTTGCCAGCAGCAACAGTAACAGCGACTGCAGAATGGCGAAGGGGTGCATCTTGCGTACGGACTATCGCAGGCCATCGCTCCCCACCTCACCCTCCCGCTGCGCGGGTCCCTCCCTCTCCGCCCC
>DATIYL010000089.1:0-3195 GCA_035517635.1 Allostellaceae bacterium
CCGCCTGGCAGGCGGTGTGTCGGGGAAGAGATAGCGGCCAGAGCGCTCGTGGATTGTTCGAATCGTCCCGCGCCTGAGCTGGGTATGGATCCATTTTTGCGGGATTCGGAGGCGGTCGGCCAATTGCGACACTGTCAAACATCCGGGGACGGAGGGCCAGCGGGTCCGCTGCCGCATCGTCTTTATGCCATGCCGGAGTCGAATGCCGCAAACTGTGCTGGGCTGCGGATTCCGATGAAGCCGGCCACGCATTCCAATAGGAAGCCGGCCACCCGTTCCGAGATGAAGCCGGCCATGGTTCCGATCTGAAGCCGGCCACCTGGCGAGAGTCTCCCGCGGGTCGCGCGGATGATGTTTTCGATTTCGGTTGCGGTCAAGCGGCGGCCGCCGACTGGCGGTCGATCGCGCGCCGTTTGGCACGGCGGAGGCCGTCCCGGTAGTCAACAGGAGGGACCCGCGCGCGCCGCGGCGTGCCCGCACGGCTGACGCGGCGGCGCGCGCGGGAGGTGCCTGTTGACCCACCGGGGCGGGCGGTGAGCTGGGCACGGGTCATTTGCGGTGCGCTTTGGCTTTTTCGGGCGGGGATGCGGGCGCACTTGCGCTGCGTGGTGCTTCCTTTGCGGATGGTCGGGCCTCGGGCTCGATCTGCGTGGCGGCCTTGAGCTTGCGCATGCTGTCGCCGGCGAGCGCGATCCTGTAGGCGCTGTGGATGATGCGATCGAGGATGGCATCGGCGAGCGTCGGGTCGCCGATGATCTCGTACCAGCGCTCGACCGGCAGCTGGCTGGTGATGATGATCGAGCGGGAATCGTAGCGGTCCTCGACGATCTCCAGGAGATCGCGGCGCTGCTCGGCATTGAGCTGCTCCGGCCCCCAGTCGTCGAGGATGAGCAGGTCGACGCGGGCGAGCGCGCGCAGGAGCTTGGCATAGCGGCCGTCGCCGCGGGCGAGCGCGAGGGCCGCGAACAGCCGCGGCATGCGGTGATAGAGGACGGAGAAGTCCTCGCGGCAGGCCTTGTGGCCGAGCGCGCAGGCGAGCCAGCTCTTGCCGACGCCGCAGGGGCCGGTGATCAGGAGATTGCGCCGCTCGCGGATGAAGTCGCAGGCGGCAAGCTTGAGGAAGAGAGCGCGATCGAGGCCGCGGGCGGCACGGTAGTCGACATCCTCGACGCTGGCGTTGTGGCGCAGCCGTGCGGTCCTGGCGCGGGCTTCGAAGCGCTTCTGGCGGCGCAGTGTCAGCTCGTGCTCGAGCAGGAGGCCGAGCCATTCGGCATGTCGGAGGCTGCCGGTCTCGGCATCCTGTTCGAGCGCCTTGAAGCCCTTGGCCATGCCGTGCAGGCCGAGCTCGTGCAAGAGATCGAGGGTCGGATGGGTCAGCATTCGTCTCTCCTTCAGTGGAAGTAGCCGGGGCCGCGGACGTTGTGATGCGCGATCACGGTCGAGCTTTCGGTGGCTTCCGGCGCGCGATCGAGATTGTTGTGGAGGATCGAGGCGACGCTCTTGTAGGTGAGCGCGCCGATGGCGAGCGCGCGGGCCGCGACGGCCTCGGCACGCGCCGGATCGAGCCCGCGAAAGAGGCGCAGCACGCCGAGGCAGGTGCGGAAGCCCTGCTCGGGATGCGGCCGGTTGGCGAGCACGGCGACCACCAGCCCTTCGGTGTTGGGGCCGATCGAGCGCGCCCAGCGCTGGAAGCGCTCCGGCGACCACGCCGCATAGCGTCGGTGCGCGCTCGGCATGTGGTCCGGATCGGTGCCATGACGGCGGCCGCCATAGCGGCGCTGATGGGCGGCGACGCGCTTGGCGCGATGGAACACCTCGATGGTGCGGCCGGTGATGCGCACATCGACCTGGGCGCGGATCAGCGCATGCGGCACCGAGTAGTAGAAGCCTTCGACCTCGACGTGATAATCGACGCCGACGCGGGCAAGGCGCCATTCGGCGAACTCGTACTCGCTCGCCGGCAAGGCGCGGAGCGCTTCCCGCTCGATGCTCGCGAACAGCTCGCTGCGGCTCGCCCCGAGGCGCCGCATGACGTGGCCGTTCATGCGGTCGAGCACCCGCGCGATTGCACCATTGGCTTCGGTGAGCGAGAAGAACGTCTGGTGCCGCAGCCGCCCGAGAATGTAGGTCTGGGCGAATCTCACTCCAGCTTCGACCTTGGCCTTGTCGCGCGGGCGGTACGGACGCGCCGGCAGAATGCCGACGCCGTAGTGCGCCGCCATCATGGCGTAGCTGCGATTGATCTCGGGATCGTAGAACGAGGCCTTGTGCACGCCGCTCTTGAGATTGTCGGGAACGACGAGCCGCGGCACGCCGCCGAAGAAGCGGAACATGCGCACATGCGCCTCGATCCAGTCCGGCAGCGTCTGCGTCCAGGTCGCTTCGGCGTAGGTGTAGCTCGAGGCCCCGAGCACCGCGACGAAGATCTCGGCGTCGCGCACCTCGCCGGTCGCCGGATCGGCGATGGCGATCTTCTTGCCAGAGTAATCGACGAACACCTTGTCGCCGGCAACGTGATGCTGGCGCATCACCGGCGACAGGCGACGCTCGAACGCGCGATAAAGATCGCAGAACCGCGAGTAGCCGTAGCCGGCCGGATGGGTCTCGCGATACTCCTCCCACAGCACCATCAGGTTGACGCCCGGCCGCTTGAGCTCGCGCGCCAGCGTCGTCCAGTCCGGCTCGCTGTGCCGACGCCGGCCGGGCTTGATGCCACTGCGGGAGAACAGCCGCTGCTCGATAACTTCGTCCGTCCACTCGGGCGGCAAAGGCCAATCGATCCCGGCCGCCCGCGCCCGCCCGAGATTGTCCTGGATCGTGCTGCGCGCCACCCCGAGCGTGCGCGCGATCTCGCGCGCGCTCACGCCCTCGTGGTGCAGCCGCAACATCTGCCGCAATTGCCGCATCGTCAGCTCTCTTCTCGCCGGCATCAAAGCCCCTCCTCGTTGATCGAGGGGCGCTGATGCCCTGAGTCGCTGACCCGCAGGAAAAGCCGCCATCCACCCCGTCAGGGTGGCCGGCTTCAAATCGCAACGGTGGCCGGCTTCAAATCGGAATGCCGGCCGGCTTCAAATCGGAACACCCGGCCGGATTAAATCGGAATCCGCACCTTCGTGGCGATCGACGCCGAAACCAAGCTAGTCCCGGCCTACCGGGTCGGCAAGCGCACCCGCGACAACGCCGTGGCGTTCATGA
>DATIYL010000090.1:0-2861 GCA_035517635.1 Allostellaceae bacterium
CATGGGCACTTATCGCGGCGCGCTGAAAGCGCAGGACCGCCTCGGCGTGCGCATGTCGTCGCGCCCGGGCGGCGCCGGCGGTTACTTGCATTGGCGGAAATACCAGAAACTCAAGCAGCCGATGCCCTGCGCCATCGTCATCGGCTGCGCGCCGGTGGTGCTGTTCACCGGGCCGCAGAAACTGCCGATCGATCAGGACGAGACGGCGGTCGCCGGCGGGCTCGCCGGCCAGGCCATCCGCATCGTCAAGGCGGCGAGCGTCGACTTATATGTGCCGGCGGACGCCGAGATCGTCATCGAAGGGCTGATCGATCCCGAACTGCTCGAGCCGGAAGGCCCGTTCGGCGAAAGCCACGGCCATGTCGCGCTCGAAGACTTCAACATGTCGATGCGGGTGACCGCGATCACCCGCAAGAAGAAGCCTGTCTTTGTCTCCATCATCAGCCAGGTGACGCCGAGTGAATCGAGCGTGATGAAGAAGGTCGCCTTCGAGCCGATGTTCCTGTCGCATTTGCGCGGCGCGCTCGGCGTCCGCGGCCTCAAGGGGCTCACCATGCACGAGCCCTTCACCAATCTGCGCAAGGTGATCTTTTTGCAGTTCGCCCGCGGCACCGCGCGCACCGAAGTGTGGCGCGGCCTGCAGGGCGCCGCCTCGCTGCGCGCCGACTGCGGCAAGATCTGCATCGCGGTCAGCGAAGACATCGACCCCGAGAACACCGACGCCATCTTCTGGTCGCTCGCCTATCGCTCCGATCCGGGCGCCGATGTGCGCATCGAGCCCTATCGCTCCGCCGGCCACGGCCCGAAGTCCGGCGCGCGCGAGGATTCGACGATTCTGATCGACGCCACGCTGAAGCACGACATGCCGCCGCTCGCGCTGCCCGGCCGCGAGTTCATGGAACACGCGCGCGCCTTGTGGGAGGAGCTCAAGCTGCCGCCGATCACGCCGCAGGCGCCGTGGCACGGCTATTCGCTCGGCGACTGGGACGCGCGCTTCGACGTCTACGCCCGCCGCGCCGTCGACGGGACATGGGCGCAGAGCGGCGAGGAGACCCTCAAACGCCGGCGCGGCGGCATCACCCCGGAAACGCCGACGCGCGACATCGAAACGCCCAAGAAAAAGTAAACGCATGTCGCGCTTCATCGCCCTCCTCCTCGCCGCCTTAGCCCTCCTCGCGCAGCCCGCTCGCGCCGACGACTATCCGTCGCGCCCGATCCGCCTCATTGTCGGCTTTGCCGCCGGTTCGAGCGGCGACGTGGTGGCGCGCATCGTCGCGCACAAGCTCGCCGACCTGCTCAAGCAAAACGTCGTCGTCGAGGACAAGCCGGGCGCCTCGAGCATGGTGGCGACCGACTACGTCGCGCGCAGTAGCAAGGACGGCTACACGCTGATGTTCGCCACCATTGCCACCGTCATCAACATGACGATGATGCAGGCCAGGGCGCCCAACATCGAAAAGGACATGACGCCGATCGCGCTCATCGGCTCGATCCCCAATATCCTGGTGGTCAATCCCAAGCTTGGCGTAGCCGACGTGAAGGGCCTGATCGCGCTCGCCAAGCAGAAGCCGGACGAATTGCTCTACGGCGCGTCCGGCATCGGCAGCGGGCCGCATCTGGCGACCGAGCTGTTCAAGCAAATGGCCGGCGTCAAGATGACCGGCGTGCTCTATCCCGGCAGCGGGCAGACCGCGGTCGATCTCATCTCCGGCCGCATCCAGGTGATGTTCGCGCCGGCGCCGACCGTGCTCGGTCTCATCAAGGACGGCCGCGTCAAGGCGCTGGCGACCACGGAGACAAAACGCTCAAGCGTCGCGCCCGACCTGCCGACCGTCGCCGAAGCGGCGCTGCCCGGCTACGCTGCCGGCCTTTGGTTCGGCATCCTCGGCCCCGCCGGCCTGCCGCAGCCCGTGGTCGATACATTATCCAAGGCGGCGAACGCCACCTTGCAGGACAAGGCGGTGCTCAGGGAATTGCAGAGCCAGGGTCTCAATCCCGCCGGCGGCAGCGCGGACGATTTCGCCCACTTCATCGCCAGCGAAGCCGAGCGCTGGGCCAAAGTCATCGCCTCGATGGACGCGGCGAAAACCAAGAAAGACGGCGCCGCACATTAGTCCGGCGCGATGTCATTCGATGCGCTCGGAGCTGTTCTTCACCGGCGAGGCGAACAGCCGATGCAGCGCCGCGCCGAGCGAATTGTCCGCGGCCGCTGCCGCCGGTCTGGCGTCCGGCTTCGCCGCCGCCTGATCGGCATGCGAGCGCGCCACGTGCCGGCGGAAGCGCCAATGATGCCGCGCGGCGTGGGCGCGGTGCTCCGCCGCCTCTTTCGGAGCGATGTCGCCGGATTTCGGCGTCGCTTCATCGAAGGCGGCTTGCGCGTCCGCGCCCCACCCCGCCGCGACCAACACCGGCGGTACCGTCGCCCAGAGCTGCAACGGCGCGGGCAGCGCACCCTCGCCGTCGGCGCGCAGCGAACCCGTCACCTCGCCGGCGCCGTCGCGCAGCGGCTGGCCTTGCGTCTCCGCGGCCGAGGGCAGCGCCGGCGCGGCATCGCCGAACCGGTCCTGCAATTTGTACGAGATGGTCTGCACCGGCTTGCTCCACGGCGCCGGCGCGACCGGCGCGCGGTCCTCGCGCTGCGGTCCCAGCGGTGATATCGCCACGACGGCGAGGCCGGAGCACACGCCGGCGGCCGCAGCAAAGCGGGCCGCGATCGACAGAAAACTCTTCCCGGCGGGCGCGGCGCCGGGCAGGATCGCCGGCGCGATGCTCGGCGCCTCGCGCAAGATCGGCATGCTGTCGCCGCGCTCGGCGCGCCGCAATCGCTCCAGCACCGGGCGGATGGTGGCCTCGGCGGGCAC
>DATIYL010000091.1:0-11746 GCA_035517635.1 Allostellaceae bacterium
GAAGGCGATGTCGGCGACGCCCCACCTCACCCTCCCGCTTACGCGGGTCCCTCCCTCTCCGCCCCTAAGGGGCGGAGAGGGTTGGGGTGAGGTGGGGTTACCCAAGCAGGAGCACGGAAGTGGCGCTCGATTCCCAGACCCTGCGTCAATTTCTCGACACCATCGAGCGCTTCGTGCGCGAGCGGCTCGAACCTGCCGAGGAGAGCGTTGCCGAGAGCGACAGCGTGCCGCCCGCCCTCATCGGCGAGATGCGGCAGCTCGGGCTGTTCGGCATGACCATCCCCGAGGCCTATGGCGGGCTCGGGCTCAGCATGAGCGAAGAGGTGGAGGTGCTGTTCCAGCTCTGCCGCACCTCGCCGGCCTTCCGCTCCGTGCACGGCACCAATAACGGCATCGGCAGCCAGGGCATCGTCCTCGACGGCACCGAGGAGCAGAAGCGCAAATACCTGCCGCGCCTCGCCTCGGGCGAGATCATCGCCTCTTTCGCGCTGACCGAGCCCGATGCCGGCTCGGATGCGGCGAGCCTCAAGACGAGCGCGCGGCGCTCGGGCAATGGCTGGGTGCTGAACGGCACCAAGCGCTTCATCACCAACGCGCCGGAGGCCGCGCTCTTCACCGTGATGGCGCGCACCAATCCCGCGGAGAAAGGCGCGGCCGGCATCTCCGCCTTTTTGGTCGAAGCGCCCAATCCTGGCCTCAAGATCGGCAAGCCCGATCGCAAGATGGGCCAGCGCGGTGCGCATACCGCGGATGTCGTCTTCGCGGATTGCTTCGTGCCGGCCGATGCGCTGCTCGGCGGCAAGGAAGGACAAGGGTTCAAGACGGCGATGAAAGTGCTCGACCGCGGTCGCTTGCATATCGCCGCCGTGGCGGTCGGCGTCGCCGAGCGCCTCGTCCGCGACATGCTGCGCTACGCCAAGGAGCGGGTGCAGTTCGGCCATCCCATCGGCGAGTTCCAGCTTGTGCAGGCGATGCTCGCCGACAGCCGCGCCGAGGCCTACGCGGCGCGCGCCATGGTGCTCGATGCGGCGCGGCGCCGCGATGCCGGCGAGACCGTCTCGACCGAGGCGTCGTGCTGCAAGTATTTCGCGACCGAGATGGTCGGCCGCGTCGCCGACCGCGCCGTCCAGATCCATGGCGGCGCCGGCTATGTCGCCGATTACGGCGTCGAGCGCTTTTACCGCGATGTGCGGCTCTTTCGCCTCTATGAAGGGACGAGCCAGATCCAGCAGCTCGTCATCGCGCGCAACATGCTCAGGGATGGGGGGTGACCCTCACCTTCCCACCGCTGCGCGGTAGGAGGGTGAGGGAGCGCTACTGATCGGGGTTGCCGAGGACCCAGACATAGAGTCCGCCGCCATAGTCGCGGCGGCAGAGGGTCACCTGCTGGATATGCGTCGCGTCATCCTTGGCGACGGATTGCCGCACGTCGCGGCAGAGCTGGCCGCGCACGGCGCGAAAGACGTCGTCGACCGCCACCGCCGTGCCGGCCGCGGTGTGCGCGCCGCTCGGGTCGGCGGCGACCCAGGCGACGGGCTCCATGGTGAACTGGTCGGCGGCGCGCTGGCTCGCTTCGGCGAGATCGCGCCGCTCGACTTCGGTGAGCCAGGGGCGGAGCGAATCGGCGACGGCGTCGTCGACCGCGCTGTTGGGGACGAGCGGCGGGGCGGGGCCGGCGATCAGCTCGCCGGCGGGGCCGTCGCGCACCACCGAGACGGGCGGCGGCGGCCGATCGAAGAACTGGCCGGCCTGCGGCACGGCCGGGAGCCGGACCGAGGAGACGTCCGCGCTGCTGCAGGCGGCGAGCGCCAAAACGGCGAACAGCGACAGCAGGGTGGCGCCAATTCCGCTATGATGGCGGGCATGAAACATGGTGCGTGGCTCCTTTCGGCGGTCCTGGCGCTGCTCCCCGCGGCGGCGCTGGCCCAGTTCTATGACCTCGACGGCGCTTACCGCTGCTTCACCACGCCGAGCACGGCCTGCGAGAAGGATCTGCGCGACCAGCCGCGGCCGGCGCCCCCGCCGCCGGCCGGCCCGAGCATGGAGCAGATCATCGCCAAGGTGCGCGACAAGACCGCCGGAGCCCATGAGATCGCCATTCTCGAAGCGCGCGCCGCCAACAACGACCCGCGCGCCGTCGAGGTGCTCGCCTGGTGCAAGCTCAACGGCATCGGCACGCCGGCGGACGCGCTCGGCGCCTTCTGGCTCTACCGCCAGGCCGCCGCGCTCGGGGTCGCCAATGCCCGGCAGAACCAGATCGCCATCTACGAGAGCCGGCTCACCCCGGAGCAGCGCGAGCAGGTGCTGATGCGCGAGAACACGCAATGATCGGTTCCGAGCCAAGGCGCCTCTCCGGCAAGGATCGAGGCGGCCAGTCTGACAGTGACAGCTAAACGGTGTCTTAACCTTGCCGGCGGGCAGGTTGCGGCGGCGGCCGCGGCGGCGCTATCGTCGCGGCTCCCATGAGCAACACCGATTCCGTGCAACCGGCCGCCGATAGCGCCGAGACGCTGCTGGCGCGGTTGCGGCGGCTCGACGATGAGGGCCGGCTCGAGATCCGCATCGACCCGCGGCCGCTCGGCCATATCGACAGCCCCGTCGCCTCCGAGGCCGACGGCAATATCTGGATCTATGGCTCGGTGGCGGTGGCGGGGGCGCTGCTGATCTGGCGCGGCGTGGTGCCGGCGCTGGTGGCGCTGGCCATCGGCGTTGCCCTCTATCTCAGCGTCGGCCGCGCCTATGTCCATCGCCGGATCGAGCGCCGGGTGCGCGAAAAGGCGCTGGCGAGCGCCGAGACCTGGCGGCAGGTCTGGCGCTTCCCGGGGCTGACGCTCGCCGCCAAGGACCGCCCCGACATCGCCGATTGCGCCTCGCCCGACGGCAACTGGATGGCCTTCGTCCGCGCCTTCAATTAGTCGGATTCCTTGCCGCGGCGGCTCTGCCTTTGCTAGGGATAGAGCAAGAACAAGGTCCCAAGACCGGGCTTTGGGAGGCAGACATGCAAGCACTGATGCAAGGGCAGCCGCTGTTGATTTCGTCGCTGATCGGCTTTGCCGATCGCTATCACGGCGCCACCGAGATCGTCTCGCGCAGCATCGAAGGGCCGATCCACCGCTATACCTATCGCGACGCCCATAAGCGCGCCCGGCAGCTCGCCCATGCGCTGCGCCGCCTCGGCGTTCGAGAGAGCGACCGCATCGGCACGCTCGCCTGGAACGGCTTCCGGCATTTCGAGATCTACTATGCCGTTTCCGGCATGGGTGCGGTCTGCCATACCATCAATCCGCGGCTCTTCCCGGAGCAGATCACCTACATCGTCAACCATGCCGAAGATCAATACGTCTTCTTCGACATCACCTTCGCACCGCTGATCCAGAAGCTCCGGCCGCATTGCCCCGGCGTCAAAGGCTGGGTGGCGATGACCGATCGCGCGCATATGCCGAAGGATGTGCCGGACGCGCTCTGCTACGAGGAGCTGGTGGCGGCGGAGAGCGATGATTTCGAATGGCCGGCGCTCGACGAAGGTGCCGCCTCGTCGCTGTGCTACACCTCGGGCACGACCGGCAATCCCAAAGGCGTACTCTATTCGCATCGCTCGACCGTGCTGCATTCCTACGGCGCGGCGCTGCCCGATGCGATGTGCCTCTCGGCGCAGGACGTGGTGCTGCCGGTGGTGCCGATGTTCCACGCCAATGCCTGGGGCTTGGCCTATGCCTGTCCGCTGGTGGGCGCGAAGCTGGTGTTTCCCGGCGCCGCGCTCGACGGCAAGAGCGTGTTCGAGCTGTTCGAAAGCGAGAAGGTGACGTTCAGCGGCGGCGTGCCCACCGTCTGGCTCGCGCTGCTGCAATACATGGCCGAGACCAATCATCGCTTCACCACCTTGAAGCGGACGGTGATCGGCGGCTCCGCCTGCCCGCCGGCGATGATCCGCGCCTTCGAGGCCGATCACGGCGTCGAGGTGCTGCATGCCTGGGGCATGACCGAGATGAGCCCGCTCGGCACGGTGTGCCAGCTCAAGGCGACGCATCGCGACGCGAGCCTCGACGACAAGCTCGCGGTCAAGAACAAGCAGGGCCGCGCCATCTACGGCGTCGATCTCAAGATCGTCGACGGCGCCGGCAAGGACCTGCCCTGGGACGGCAAGGCGTTCGGCGATCTGATGGTGCGCGGTCCCTGGATCGCCAAGGGCTATTTTAAAGGCGAGGGCGGCGATCCCTTGCGCGGTGGCTGGTTCCCGACCGGCGACGTCGCGACCATCGACGCCGACGGCTATATCCAGATCACCGACCGCTCCAAGGATGTGATCAAATCGGGCGGCGAGTGGATCAGCTCGATCGAGCTCGAGAATGTCGCCGTCGCGCATCCCGCGGTCGCGGAAGCGGCGGTGATCGGCGTCGCCCATCCCAAATGGGACGAGCGGCCGCTGCTCATCGTGCAGCGCAAGCCGGGCGCGGCGGTGACGCGCGAGGAGCTGCTCGCCTTCTATCAGGACAAGGTGGCGAAGTGGTGGATCCCGGACGATGTCGTCTTCGTCGAGACGCTGCCGCACACCGCCACGGGCAAGCTGCTCAAAACCAAGCTCCGCCACGATTTCCTCGCCCACCGCCTGCCGGAGGCGTGAGCGGCGCGGCGGCGTTGTATCGCGCGGCAGGAAAAGATTCACCACGGAGGCACGGAGGGCACAGAGAAGCGAAGAATGGCGCGCTTCGCGCGCCAAACAAACAATCTCCGTGATCTCCGTGCCTCCGTGGTGAATCTATATGCCGACGCGCTAGATCCCGCCGGTCAACTCCATTTGATCGGTGCCGCTGCGGCAATGTCTTGGAGAAGGGGCCGGGGATATTTACATTGCTGCGAGCGGTTTCGGCCGCATGCGCGCTGGTGGTACCTGGTCGATGCCGAGAGGGAGAAAGTTATGTCGAAGGGTGCTGTCGTCTTGGCGCTTGCATTGGCCGCGATCGGCCTTAGCGGTTGCCTTAGCCCGGAGCACGACCCGCATTTCCTGCCGACCTGGCTCGTGCCGGGCAACAGCCCCGGCGTGATGGCCTATAGCACCAATCCCTATGCGGCGCCCGACGCGCCGTCGCCGGCATTGACGGGAGCCGGCGCCTTCCCCTGAACCTTCAAGCGTCGGGCAGCAGCACGACGCGGCCAATCGCCTGACGATCCATCAGTCGCCGCATGCCTTCGGCAAAGCGCGCGAGCGGCAACGTTGCGCTGATATGGGGACGCAGCAGGCCCTGCTCGGCCAGCGCGAGCAGCGCCGTCGTGGCGGCCTCGGAAAGCGCCGGCTCGCGTCGCGCCATCTCGCCGGCGCGAACGCCGATCACCGAGCAGCTCTTGAGCAGGATGCGGTTGGCGGCGAGCGCCGGGATGGTGCCGCCGGCGAAGCCGACGACGAGGATGCGGCCATTCCAGGCGACGGCGCGCAGCGATTGGACCAGCACCTCGCCGCCCACGGGATCGAAGATGACGTCGGCGCCGGCGCCGTCGGTGCTGCGGCGCACGCGCTCGACGAAATCCTCGGCGGTGTAGTCGATGACTTCGTCGGCGCCGCGCTCGCGCGCCACGGCGCGTTTTTCTTCGCTCGACGCGGTGGCGATGACGCGCGCGCCGAGATGCTTGCCGAGCTCGACGGCGGCAAGGCCGACGCCGCCCGCCGCGCCATGCACCAGCAGCGTCTCGCCGGCAGCGAGCGCCGCGCGCTGGACGAGCGCGTGATAGGCGGTGTGCGCGGCGACGAAGAAGCTCGCGCCTTCGGCGAAGCTGAAGCCCGACGGCAAGGGCACGAGCTGCTGCACCGGGAGCGCGATCTCTTCGGCATAGCCGCCGATGCGCTGGCGGGTGATGACGCGGTCGCCGACGCGCCAAGCGCCGCTTTCCGCCGCGAGCTCGGTGATGACGCCGGCGCTTTCGACGCCGGGGATGAAGGGCAGCTCCGGCCGATGCTGGTACTTGCCGAGGATGGTCAGCGTGTCCGGAAAATTGATGCCGCAGGCCTCTAGGCGGATGCGCGCCTCGCCGGGCGCGAGCGGCGCCGGCGGCAGCTCTTCGAGACGGAGGCGCTCGGGCGGCCCGAGCGCGCGGCAGAGAACGGCACGGGGCATGGGACGAGCGACAAAATAGAAGCGATTGCCCGAGAAGACAAATGACGCAAAACGCTACGCGATCGGCCGGCGGCCTTAAGCGCGGGTTAACCATACCCGCGCTAGCCTCATCGGGTCGATCCGCCTGGTATTCTCCGGCGCAAAGGCGCGCAATCCCCGGTCCGAAACCGACGGACACTCGCCGCGCCGCGCTGTTAGCGTCAGAGGGATCGCGGTGCGGAGAACGATGCCATGCGCATCCTCGCTAAGGCCCAAAGTCGCTATTCGCCGCTCGTCCTCGTGCTGCTCGGTTTGGCGATCGCCAGCACCATCGGCGCCCATGCGCTGCGCCATGCTGCGGTGAGCGCGGTCCACGCCAGCCGCGATTTGGTGTATCAGTTCCGCCTTCAGGTCGAGCCGGCGGTGGTCACCGGCGGTTTCGTCGTGTCGCGCAATCGCCATACGATCGCCGGCGCGGCGATGGGGTGCACCGCCGGCGCCGCGCTCGGCGCCGGCGCCGCGGCGGTGTTCGGGATTGCCAGCGGCGGCTTCGCGCTTCCCGCGGTGCCGCCCGCCGCCGCTCTCGGCTGTGCCGCCGGCAGCGCCATCGGCATCGCCGTGGGTTATCCCCTGGACAATTGGGTGCTCGACTGAGCTTGCGGCGTGGCGTTTCGGCGCGCGGCGCGCGCGTTCACTCGCATTTCCACTCGCTGTAGTAGACGATGCGCTTGCGGCCGAAGGCCCAGGTTCCCTCCTGCTCCTCGGCGCGCTCGCCCAGCATGCGCGGTTCGCGGCAGCCCATGGTCTTGAGGCGCGAGCTGATGATGTGCTGCCGGTCGGCCCAGACATCGCCATTGTAGATCAGCGTCTGCCGGTTCAGGAACATCGCCATGAAATCCGCGTTCCCCCCACTGGTGGGGATGATCTGGACGGGGTCCTCGTTGCTGCCGGATTTCGCCACGCAGCCCCAGACCAGGCCGGCGATTACGAGCGGGACGAGCGCCTTCTTCATGCGAGCTTCCTGCCGAGACTAGGACGGTTCAGAGTAGAAGAAGACGCGTGCCGCGGAAATCGCAGCGATGCCGCGGCGGCAGGCGGAGCGCCATGGCGGAGAACAGCGCGGATCCCGATCTCATCCTCGACGCGATCAGCTATGTCGAGGAAGTGCACAGGGCCGAGACGGCGGAGAACACCGCGCCGCCGCCCGGCACCGCGGGCCGCGTCGTGGCCGCCATTCTCGCGGATGCGGCGCTTTCCGAGTCTGTGCGGCGCTGGGCGCGCGAGCGGCGCATTCTCGAAGCCAGCACCGCGCCGCCGGTCCCGCCGCCCATCGACGACGTCTATCGGCGCGTCAGCCGCTGGCTCAAGACAGCGGAAGCCGCGACGCCGTAAGGTCGTTCTGTGTCGCGGTGGGCGTGGCGCCGCGCGCCTCCTTGAACACGCGCTCGCGGCCCTGCCAGAGCTCGAAGGCGTGGGAGCGGCGCTCGGCGCAGAGCTGGCGCGCCCAGGCGAGCGCGGCGTCACCGGTGTCGATCTCGATATCTTCGACGGCGACGATCTTGTCGCTTCCATCGAGGAGATAGCAGCGATACTGAGCCATGCGTTCCCCTCCCTGCCGGCTCACTTGTCGTCGGGGACTCTACTTAGGACTTTGTTGCAGAATGTCGAGGCCAACTTGCGCAATGCGCGAGAGGCCCGCTTTTTGACACAACCAGGAATTTCGTCGCCGCGATGTTATTGCCGCCGGCGCGCGCTGCGCGCGGTGGCGGCCGCTTCATCGACGAGCCGCGCCGCTTCGGCGATCACCTGCTCGCGGCTCAGTGCGGCGGGAAATTCCGTGCGTCGCATCGGCGCGTCGGGCGGGCGTATGTAGACGCGCCAGCCCGTCGCGCGCTGCAGCACGACGATGGTGTGCCCCTTGTGCTCGATGCTTTCCGTCACCCGCACCACCGGGTCCGATCGTTATCGGCCGACAGGAGTGTAGCGCATTTCCGCACGCGTCGCGCGGATCAAAGGTCCCCACTTTGTCACCCGCGATTTCATCCGCGGCGGCGTTTGCAGCAGGGATCACGCCGCGAGGAGGCGTCGCCCATGCAAGTCTCCGACTTCTACATCCACCGCGAAGCGCGCCGCCTGTTCGAGCGCCTCGGCGACGACGCTCTCGCGGAAGCGCGCACCAAGGTGCGCCTCTCCCGCGCCCGCGACGACATGCTCGCCGCCGATATGTGGCTGCGCATCATCGCCGCGCTCGAGGAGCTGATGCGCGAGGTGGCGGAGTAGGGGCGAGGCGATCGCGGTGGCTGGTGCCGGATGAGGGGATCGAACCCCCGACCTTCGGTTTACAAAACCGCTGCTCTACCGCTGAGCTAATCCGGCGCGCTGATCTCGGCGAGGCCGAGTTGTAGCCTCGATGGACGGCTTCCGTCCACTTGCCTCAAGCCGAATGTTCTGATTCTGTCGGCTGTGGACCCAAATGCGACCATGACCGAGCCTTCCCCCAGCGCCGACAGCGCCCTGCCGCGGCTCCTCGCCCGCGAGATCCTGCTGAGCGAACGGCGGCGCGTGCTCGGCCTTGCCGGACTGCTCATCTTTATCGTCTGCGCGGGCCTGCTGATGGCGAGCGCGGCGCCCGGCGTGGTTCGGACGATGTTCCATGGCCGGATGCCGGTGCGCATCGCGTTCACGGCCTTCCTACCCTTCATCTGCTACGAGCTCGTCGTCGCGGGCGTCTTCACCGTTCTGCTCCGCCAAGGCCGGCACTTCTGGGCGTTCGGGCGCTTTGCCAACGCCTTTATCGAGACCAGCTTCCCGACCTTGCTGCTCTATCAGCTCAGCGGCTATGGCGTCGGGGCGCTGGCCTTCAACGGCTGGCATGCGCAGCTCTACTTCCTCTTCATCATCCTCTCGACGCTGCGGCTCGATTTCGTGCTGTCGGCCTTCACCGGCGCGGTCGCGGCGGTCGAGTTTTTTGCGCTCGCCTTTGTCACGCTGCACCGCGGCTGGCTGGGCGAGGATCTTGGCGTCAACCTCGCTTTCTACCTGACCCGCAGCGGCGTCCTGCTCGCGGCCGGACTCATCGCCGGCGCCGTCGGCGTGACCATCCGGCGATATTTCGAGCGCGCGATCGCCGCTGCCTCGGCCCGCGATCGGGTGACGAACCTGTTCGGCCAGCATGTCTCGCCCGAGGTGGTCGAGCGTCTCCTGGCGCTCGATGCCCCCGAGGCCGGCGAGATGCGGCAGGTCTGCGTCATGTTCGTCGACATCCGCAGCTTCACCGCGGCGGCGCGCGAGCGCAGCCCGGCCGAGGTCGTCAGCCGCCTCGACGCCGTCTTCGCGCTGCTGGTCGACAGCATCGATCGGCATCATGGCATCGTGAACAAGTTCCTGGGCGACGGGCTCCTCGCCATCTTCGGCGCGCCGCTCGACGATCCCGCCGCGGCCGCCGACGCCGTCACGGCGGCGCGCGAGATGCTGCGCGCCGTCGCCTCGGGCAATGCCGGCAGCACTTGGCCGATCCGCATCGGCATCGGCATCCATATCGGCGAGGCGGTCGCCGGAACCGTGGGTTCGCCGCGGCGCAAGGAATACACCGTCATCGGCGATACGGTGAATCTCGCCGCGCGCCTCGAAAGCCTCAATAAGGAGGTGGGCTCGCAGCTCCTCGTCTCCGACGCTGTGCGCCGGGCAGCGGGCGAGACCATCGGCGAGGCACAGCCGCTCGGCCCCATCAGCGTGCGCGGCTACGCCGAGCCGGTCACCGTCTGGCGGCTTGCTTAGGTTCGATCGCGCCGTCAGCCCGATGGAAACAGCACCCCGCGCCGCGCATGCATCATCACCACGGCGAGATCCCAGGGGGCGACGCGGGGCTCGGCGGCGAGGGCTTCGGGGGTGAAGAGGCGGCGGTCGGCGCCTTCGTGCTGCACCATCGTCGCGACCTCGGCCGCGTCGATCGGCACGACGAAAAAGCTCATGCGGTCGGTGCGCAGCGGCACGAAGGGAAGGCCGATTACCATCTCGGTGAAGAAGTGGACCGCGCGCGCGTGGTATTCGAGCTCTTCGACGAGCTCGCGCTTGATCGCCGCTTCGGCGCTCTCGCCGGGATCGATGCTGCCGCCGAACAGCGCCCAATGATCGGGCAGCAGGATGCCGGGGATCGGATCGCGGAGCTGCATCAAATAGCGCCCGTCTCGTGTCGGCATGATCGCGGCGGCGCACCAGCGCGCGATGTTTGGGGAAGGGCTCATCGGCCGCGCCGCGACAATGCGTAGAGCGCGATCGCGGCGGCGTTCGAGACGTTGAGCGAGGCGGGCTCGCCGCGCGTCGGCAGCCGCGCCAGGAGATCGCAGCGCTCGCGCGTCAAGCGCCGGAGCCCGCTGCCTTCGGCGCCGAGCACCAGGGCGATGCGCGCGCCGGCATCGATCTCGTCGAGCGTCTTTGCCGCGCCTTCCTCGAGGCCGAGGCACCAGAAACCCGCTTCTTTCAAGCGGTCGAGCGTGCGCGCGAGATTGGTGACGCGGAGCAAGGGCACGGCTTCGAGCGCGCCCGAGGCGGCCTTGGCGAGGGCGCCGGTCACGGGCGGCGCGCCATGCTCGGGCATCACCACGGCGCGCGCGGCGAAGGCGGCGGCGGAGCGCAGAATGGCGCCGACATTGTGCGGATCGCTCACCTGGTCGAGCAGCACGATGATCGCCGGCGCCGCGGCTTCGGCGAGGCCGTCGAGCACATCGTCGATGTCGCGCGCCGGCAGCGGCTCGGCCGCGAGCGCCATGCCCTGATGCACCGCGCCGTGGGGCAGGAGCTGCTCGAACTCGCGCCGGTCGAGCACTTCGGGCGTGCCGGGCGGGAGCGCGGCGGCGGCCGCAGCGGCGAGCGCGCCGAGCTCGGCCTTGGTTTCGGCGAGCGCCAGCAGGCGCCGCACCCGCCGCGCCGGGTTGGCGAGCGCGGCGGCAACGGCGTGGCGGCCATAGAGCCAGGGCCCGGTATCGCGCGGCCGCGCCGGGGCGTCGCGGGGTGCCGCCGGCGCCGCGCGCGAAGCGGGACGCTCGGGATGGCGGCGGGTGGAGCGACGCGACATGGGACAGCTATAGCCCGGATTTTTCGGCGAGGCACGCGCGCTGCCGGCGCGGGCGCAGCGGCCTGTCCAATAGGTGAAAAAGCCGCGGCTTGCGGCCCCGCAACCGTTGACAAAATCAAGCGAAGCCCTTAATACCCGCCATCCGCTGCCCCGGGCGGCAAGCGATCGCGGAGGGGTTGCCGAGCGGTCAAAGGCAGCAGACTGTAAATCTGCCGACTTCGGTCTTCGAAGGTTCGAATCCTTCCCCCTCCACCAATCGCTTGGTCGACGGGAGCGATCTTCGGCAGCGGCGGTACAGGTCAAGGCGCGAGGCGAGGCGGGTTCGTGGGCGGGTGTAGCTCAATGGTAGAGCTCCAGCCTTCCAAGCTGGCTACGTGGGTTCGATTCCCATCACCCGCTCCAACGCCGCGCCGGCCTTTCAGACTCTAGAGAACAGGAACCCGGTCATGGCGAAGGCGAAATTCGAGCGGACGAAGCCGCATTGCAATGTGGGGACGATCGGTCACGTCGATCACGGGAAGACGTCGCTGACGGCGGCGATCACGAAGATCCTGGCGGAGACGGGCGGTGCGACGTACACGGCCTA
>DATIYL010000092.1:0-5986 GCA_035517635.1 Allostellaceae bacterium
TCTGCGCGACAGCCTCGCCCCCTTCAAGCGCGTGCGGCGGCTCGAATTCGCCGAGCTGCCAAAGACCATCTCCGGCAAGATCCGCCGCGTCGAGCTGCGCCGCGGCGAAGCCGAGGCCCGCACGCAAGACCGCCGCGGCGCGCTGGAATTCTGGGAAGAGGATTTTCCGGAGCTGAAATAGCGCTGCAGGATCGTAGTGCGTCCTTCGACAGGCTCAAGATGAGGACGTTTCTTCGTGGCCTTGGCCGGGGCCACATTCGGTATCCCTCATCCTGAGCCTGTCGAAGGACGCGCGGCCGTCCTGCAGCGCTATTTCAGCTCGGGAAAATCCTCCTCCCAGAATTCCGACGCGCCGCGGCGGTCTTGCGTGCGTGCCTCGGCTTCGCCGCGGCGCAGCTCGACGCGGCGGATCTTGCCGGAGATGGTCTTTGGCAGCTCGGCGAATTCGAGCCGCCGCACGCGCTTGAAGGGGGCGAGGCTGTCGCGCAGATGGCGAAAGATCGACAGCGCCGTCGCGCGGTCCGGCTTGGCGTTCGCCCGGAGCGCAATGAACGCCTTGGGCACGGCAAGCCGCATCGGATCGGGCGAGGGCACGACCGCCGCTTCGGCCACGGCGGGATGCTCGATCAAGGCGCTTTCGAGCTCGAACGGGCTGATACGGTAATCCGAGGCTTTGAAGACGTCGTCGGCGCGGCCGACATAGGTGAAATAGCCATCGTCATCGCGCATCGCCACGTCGCCGGTGCGGTAGACGGGCCCGGCGAGCGGCAGGATCGCGCCGTCATCTCCCTGATAGCCCTGCATGAGGCCGGTGGGTCGCGGGTCGAGTTGGAGGCAGATCTCGCCTTCCTCCGCCTCGCGGCCTTCGGCATCGAGAAGCGCGACGCGGTAGCCCGGCAGCGGCCGGCCCATCGCGCCCGGCTTCACCGTTTGCCCGGGGGTGTTGCCGATCTGAGCGGTGGTCTCGGTCTGACCGTAGCCGTCGCGGATGGTGAGGCCCCAGGCCGCTTTGACGCGCTCGATGACTTCGGGATTGAGCGGCTCGCCGGCGCCGATGAGCTGCCGCAGCCGCATGTTCCAGCGGCCCAGATCCTCCTGGATCAGCATGCGCCAGACCGTGGGCGGCGCGCAGAAGGTGGTGACGCCCGAGCGCTCGATGATGTCGAGCAGCGCCTTGGCGTTGAAGCGCGGCTGATTGACCATGAACACCGTGGCGCCGGCGTTCCAGGGCGCGAAGAAGCAGCTCCAGGCATGCTTCGCCCAGCCCGGCGAAGAAATATTGAGATGGATGTCGCCGGGCCCGACGCCGAGCCAATACATGGTCGAGAGATGGCCGACGGGATAGCTCTGATGGCTGTGCAGCACGAGCTTCGGCTTCGCCGTCGTGCCCGAGGTGAAATAAAGGAGGAGCGGGTCGTCCGCCCGGGTCTCGCCCTCGGCGGCGAAATCGGCATCGGCGCGGTAGGCGTCCTCATAGCGCTGCCAGCCCCGCGCGTTGCCGGCCACGGCGATACGGGTGTAGTCGCCGGGCAGCTCGGCGAATTTCGCCGCATGCTCGGCGCTGGTGACGACGTGGCGCACGCGGCCGCGGGCGAAGCGGTCGGCGAGGTCGTTGCGCGTGAGCAGGGTCGTCGCCGGCACGATGACGGCGCCGAGCTTCATCGCCGCCAGCATGCACTCCCAGAGCGGCGCGACATTGCCGAGCATCAGCAGGATGCGATCGCCGCGCTCGACGCCGAGCATGCGCAGATGATTGGCGACGCGATCGCTGCGCTCCTTCAGGGCGGCGAAGCTGAGCGTCACCTCGGGGCCGCCGTCTTCGACGAGCCAGAGCGCCGGGTGGTGATTGCCTGCCGCGAGCTTGTCGAAATGGTCGAGCGCCCAGTTGAAGCGCTCGAGGCGCGGCCAGCGGAAGTCGCGATAGGCCGTAGCGTAGTCGTCACGGTGGCGCAGCAGGAAATCCCGCGCCTCGAGGAACAGGCTGGCGTCTCCCGGCATGTCGCATCCTCCCTTCGCTTCGGCAGGCGGTGGGCCGCCCGTCCAGTCTTTTGACGGCACGTTCAGCTGCGCATCGCCTTCGCCAGCCCCTGATCGAGATCGCCGATGATGTCGGCGATGCTCTCGAGGCCGATCGAGAGGCGCACCACATCGGGCCCGGCGCCGGAGGCGATCTGCTGCTCGGTGGTGAGCTGGCGATGCGTCGTCGACGCCGGATGAATGATCAGCGAGCGGGTGTCGCCGACATTGGCGAGATGGGAGAAGAGCTCGACCGCCTCGACCAGCGCGACACCCGCATCATAGCCGCCCTTGACGCCGAAGGTGAAAACCGAGCCTGCCCCTTTGGGCAGGTATTTCCGCGCCAGCGCGTGGTACTTGCTCGAGGGCAGGCCGGCATAGGCCACCCACGAGACGGCGGGATGCCGCTCGAGATGCTCGGCCACGGCTTGTGCATTGGCGACATGCCGCTCCATGCGCAGCGGCAAGGTCTCGATGCCGGTGATGGTGAGGAAGGCGTTGAGCGGCGCCATGGTGGCGCCGAGATCGCGCAAGCCGACGGCATGGCCATGCACGGTGAGCGCGAGATCGCCGAAGGTCTCGTAGAAGCGTAGGCCATGATAGGCGGGCTCGGGCTCGGTCAACGCTTTGAACTTGTCGTTCTGCGCCCAGTCGAAGCGGCCGCTATCGACGACGACCCCGCCCATGGCATTGCCATGGCCTGAGAGGAATTTGGTGGTGGAATGGACGACGAGGTCGGCGCCCCAGCGCATCGGCCGGCAGATGAAGGGCGATGCCATGGTGTTGTCGACGATGAAGAGGAGCCCCGCTTCATGCGCGACCCCGGCGATGCGCTCGAGATCGACGATGACGCCGGTCGGGTTGGAGAGGCTCTCGACGAAGATCGCCTTGCAGCGCGGCGTGATGGCGCGGCGGAAGTTTTCGGGGTCGTCGGCATCGACGAAGACGCAATCCCAGCCGAATTTCTTGAAGCTGCGGCCGAACTGCGTGATCGAGCCGCCATAGAGCTTGTTCGAGGCGATGAACTGATCGCCCGGCTCCATGAAGGAGAAGAAGGCGAGGAGCTGCGCCGCATGGCCGGAAGCGACGGCGATGGCGCCGCGCCCGCCCTCGAGCGTGGCGACGCGCTCTTCCAGCACCGAGACCGTGGGGTTGGTGAGGCGCGAATAGATATAGCCGTAGGTCTGCAGGTTGAAGAGCGAAGCGGCGTGGTCGACATCGTCGAAGACATAGGCGGTGGTCTGGTAGATCGGCGTGCTGCGCGCTCCGGTGACCGGGTCGGGCGCGGCGCCGGCATGGATCGCCAGCGTCTCGAAGCCGGGCGCAGGCGGTTTCTCGGCCATCTCAGAGCTTCCGGCGCTTGCTGGAGATGATGCCGGTATTGACGCCGCTCCAGGCGAGCTCGCCGTTGAGGCGCGAATACTCGATCTTGGGACAGCGGTTCATCACCACCTTCAAGCCCGCCGCCTCGGCCTTGGCCGCCGCCTCGTCATGGCGCACGCCGAGCTGCATCCACACCACCTTGGCGCCCTTCTCGATCGCCTGCTCGACGATCCCCGGCACCGCCTCGGCGCGGCGGAAGATGTCGACCATGTCGATCTTGTCCGGGATCTCGGCGAGGTCGGCATAGACCTTCTCGCCGAGGATCGCCTCGCCCTTCGCCTGCGGGTTCACGGGAATGACGCGGTAGCCCTTGTCCTGCAGGTATTTCATGGCGAAGAAGGAGGGCCGGTTCCAATGCTCGCTGGCGCCCACCATGGCGATGGTGCGCACACCGTTGAGGATGCCGCGGAGATAAGCGTCGCTGTAGCTCTCGTGCTCCATCGCGGCTCACTCGTTCTCCCAGCGCGGCGGGCGCTTCTCGAGGAAGGCGTCGATGCCTTCCTCGGTGTCGCGCGCCAGCATGTTCCGCGTCATCACTTCCGAGGTATAGGCATAGGCGGCCTCCAAGCCGAGCTCGGCCTGGCGGTAGAAGGCCTCCTTGCCGATGGCGACGGCGAGCTTCAGCTTGCCGGCGATCTGGCGGGCGAGGGCGGTCACTTCCTCGTCGAGCCGTTCGGGCGCGACGACGCGGTTGACGAGGCCGATCGACCGGGCGTGCTCGGCATCGACGAGATTGCCGGTGAGCAGCATCTCCATCGCCGGCTTGCGGCCGACGGCGCGGGTCAGCGCCACCATCGGCGTTGAGCAGAAAAGACCGATATTGATGCCGTTGACGGCAAAGCGCGCCTCGCTCGACGCCACCGCCAGGTCTGAGGATGCGACGAGCTGGCAGCCGGCGGCGGCGGCGATGCCATGCACGCGGGCGATCACCGGCTTCGCCAGCTTGGTGAGGCTGACCATGAGGCGCGAGCATTGGGCGAAGAGCGCTTCGTAATGCTGGCGTCCGGGATTGGCGCGCATCTCGCGGAGGTCATGGCCGCCGCAGAAGCCCGGCCCGTTGGCGGCGATCACCACCACCTTGACCTTGGGGTCGCGCGCGATCGCATCGATCGCCTGTTGCAGCGCCGTCATCAGCTCGACCGAGAGCGCGTTGCGCTGCGCCGGGCGGTTGAGCGTGAGCCGCGCGATCCCGTCCTCGTCCTGGCGCAGCAGCACCGGTTCGTTCGCGCTCATGGGGTGCCCTCCCTTCGCTTCGGGTGTAGCCCCCGGCGCGTTCGCCGTCCAACGGGAAAAGCGGCATCTGTCGAGGCGCTTGCGGCGTTCAATGTTATACTATAACGTTCATTGCCGAGCCGGTGAGGGGCGAGTGCGCGCAGAACGCGGCATGGGGCGATGGGCGAGGGGCAGGGTGCGCCGTGGCGGTGCCTGGCTGTCGATCGCCGCGCTGCTGCTCCAACTGCTGGTCACGGCCGGGCATTTCCACGCCGAGGATTTCGGCTTCCTCGCCGGGCCTCCTGCCGAGGCGGCCTTCGTCGGCAGCTCGGGCGGCCCGGGCGGCGACAAAGCCGGCGCTCTCGCTCATGACGATTGCGCGCTGTGCTTCAGCCTGCAGCTCGCCAGCAGCACCGCGCTCCCGGACATCGCGCCACTCGCCGCGCCGCCCGAATTCTTCGCGGAGCTGCGCCTGCCGGCGGAACAGCTGCGGCGCGCCGCCAGACCCTATCTCCTTTTCCGTACCCGCGCTCCTCCCGTCCTCTGAGATCGACCGCCAACCAAACTTGACCGTCATGCCTTGGCGCGTGACGCGATTGTCGATCGTTTGGGACAGGGTAAGCTCATGGAGCGCCGCAGCGCCGCTAGTCGTGTAACTCATGCATTTCATCACGCGTTTCTCGCCAGCCTCGCCGCTACCGTCACCTTCGCTGCACTCGGCACCGCCACTGCGCTTGCCGCGCCGGCGGCGGGAACGGTCGAGGGCGTCGCGCGCGATGCCGCCGGCCAGCCGCTCGCCGGGGTCTCGATCACGCTGCTGGCGCCCGACGGGCATGTCGCCGGCAGGGCAGTCAGCGATGCCAAGGGGGCCTATCGCTTCACCGGCCTCACGCCGGGGCAATATTCCGTGAGCGCGGACAAGACCGGCTTCGTCGCAGCGATCGTGCCCGCGACCGTGACCGCCCAGAGCGGCGTCGCCGCCGATGTTGCGCTCGCCGCCGCGTCTGCTGCGGCGCCCGCCGCCGCAACACCCGCTGTCACGGCACAGCAGCCGGAGCAGGACGTCACCATCATCGCCAAGCGCCTCGAGGCGGCCCGGCTCAGCATCGAGCCGCAGATCGGCGCGTCGACCTATACCATCACCAACCAAGCGATTCAGACGCAGCCCGGCGGGGAAAACAACTCGCTCAATCAGGTGCTTTTGCAGGCGCCGGGGGTCGATCAGGACAACCTCGCCAATGGCGGCATCCATGTCCGCAACGAGCATCTCGGCGTGCAGTACCGCATCAACGGCGTCGTGCTGCCGGAAGGGGTGAGCTTCTTCGGCCAGGGTCTGGGCCCGCGCTTTGCCAATTCGATGACCCTGATCACCGGC
>DATIYL010000093.1:0-28534 GCA_035517635.1 Allostellaceae bacterium
GTTGATGAAGATCACCATGCAGCGCGACTTCGAGATCGAGCCGGTGAGCTTGCGCAGCGCCTGGCTCATGAGGCGCGCATGCAGGCCCATATGATTGTCGCCCATCTCGCCTTCGAGCTCGGCGCGCGGCACCAGCGCCGCCACCGAATCCACGACCAGCACGTCGATGGCGCCCGAGCGCACCAGCGTGTCGGCGATCTCGAGCGCCTGCTCGCCGGCATCGGGCTGCGAGATCAGGAGATCGTCGATATTGACGCCGAGCTTGCGCGCATAGGCGGGGTCGAGTGCGTGCTCGGCATCGACAAAGGCGCAGGTGCCGCCGCTCTTCTGCGCTTCGGCGATGACGTGGAGCGCAAGCGTGGTCTTGCCGGAGCTTTCGGGACCGTAGATCTCGATGATGCGGCCGCGCGGCAACCCGCCAATGCCGAGCGCGATATCGAGGCCGAGCGACCCCGTGGAAATGACCTCGGTCTCTGCCGCCGCTTCGCGCGAGCCGAGCTTCATGATCGAGCCCTTGCCGAACGCGCGCTCGATCTGGCCGAGAGCGGCGTCGAGAGCCTTCTGCTTGTCCATGGTGTCCTTGTCCAACAGGCGTAAAGCCGGCTGCGTCATAACCCCGCCCTCCTCCTTATTCCATAGCGCCCCAAGGCTTGCAACGAACCCGAGAGCGCCATCCGAGGTGGGGCAGTGTACATGCTTTGTTCACTGTGGCAAGTTCTTTTTTCGTTCCCATTTAACCTTGCGCAAAAGCCACACTCTGGATGGCTTTAGCCCAAAGAAATGCGCGCAATCTTACTTTTGCGGGGCCGGCGCGGGGGTCGGTGCCGAGCTGCCCTCGACCGGCAGATTGCTCCGGCGCAAGCAGGCGTCGAGCGCCTTCTTGCGTTTGGCGTTCGACTCGGGGGTGTAGTCAGGGTAGGCCTTCTGTGCCTGCGTGGTGCAAACGTCCCGCAGCTTCCAGATGGCGCTGTTCGTCTTCCATTGCTGGTCGGCGACAGCGGCGCGGGGCAGCCATGGCAGGACCACCGTCAGCAGGATGGCGAGAGCAAGCTTGGATCGCATTTGCGAATGAAACGCCGGCGCGCGCCGATTGTTGCGCCTGCGAAAGAGAATTGAAGCCCGGCTTTCCCATCGGGCCCTCTGCCCCCCGCTATGCACCATGTCCGGACAGAATTGCGGCCGCACGGTCGAGAGCGTCGCGGAAGGCATCGTCGAAGGAAACGCCGCTGATGCGCCAGTGATAATCCCGCCCCTGCCAGGCGAGGCGCCAGCGCGCCGTCCAGCCCCGCGCGGCCTCGCTCCAGGCGAGGCTACCGGCGAGCGCGGCACCGCCGCCGATCGTGCCGGCAAGCGCGCGGCGGCGTGAAACCGAAGCGGCGGCGAGACCGGCATAGGTGAGGTGCTCTTCCGCGGCGAGCGGGGCCTTCGGCAGCACGAGCGGGATGCCGCGCTGTGCGGCCGCATCGCGGAGCGACAAGCGCTCGCCGAGGCCGCGCTCGCCATCCTCGGTCAGAACATAAGCGCGCTGGGCGTCGCGCACGCCGAGGAAAATCGCGAGCACCGGCCGCGGCGGCGGCCAGGGCGCAACGCCGAGCTTGAGCAGCGCCGCATCGATCTTCGGCGGATCGAAGGCGACGGTGAGATCGAACGGCCGGTCGCGCGTGCCCTGCTCGTCATGGAGCGGCAGCCCGGACATGCGGTCGTGATAGGTGAAGCCGGCGACAAAGCCAGCCGCGACCTGTTTCATCGGCGCGAGCCGGGGATCGCCCCGGAGATGCGGGTCGCCGGAGACTTTCACCAGCACGGCTTCGAGGCAGAGGCCGAAGCCCCGCGCGCGCTCGGCCTCGCCCTGGCCGGTGACGAAGGCGCGGCAGTGGTAGAGATCGGCGGGAGGGGAAGCGGTTGCGGCGAGGGCTGGAAGAAGAAGGGTGGCGGCGAGAGCGAGGCGGCGCAGGGCGGCTCGTCGGAGGGGTGCGGCTTTCGCGGTTGCTCGCGCAACCGCTGACGCCACCAAGGACGAATGCGCGTAGCGCATTCGCCTTAGGGCCGATCCGCCAGCATCACCTCTTTGACCTTGCCGGCGAGCTGCTTCAGCGAGAAGGGCTTGGGCAGGAAATGGATGTCGGCGTCGCGGTCGAGGCGCTTGCGGAAGGCGTCCTCGGTATAGCCGGAGATGAAGATCACCTTCATGTCGGGATAGAGCTCGCGCACCTGCTTCACCAGGTTGGGGCCGTCCATGCGCGGCATGACGACGTCGGTGATGAGCAGCTCGACCTTCTCATTGCCCGAGGTGATGACCTCGAGCGCCGATTCGCCGCTCTTCGCCTCGATCACCTTGTAGCCCTTGTTGCGCAGCGCGCGGGCGCTGAAGAGCCGCACGGGATCCTCGTCTTCGACCAGCAGCACGGTGCCCGCGCCGGTCAGGTCGCGCGCCTGATCGGCGGTGAGGTCGGCGCGCGCCCCGGCCGTGGCCTCGCCGCCCTGATGCCGCGGCAGGAAGATCGAGAACTGCGCGCCCCGCGCCGGCTCGCTCTCGACGAAGACGAAGCCCCCGGTCTGCTTGACGATGCCGTAGACGGTGGAGAGGCCGAGGCCGGTGCCGGAGCCCACTTCCTTGGTCGAGAAGAAGGGCTCGAAGATGCGCACCAGATTCTCGCGCGGGATGCCGATGCCGGTATCGGTCACTTCGATCAGCACATATTCGCCGGGCGGCATCACCTCATGCGCGCGGCGCATCGGGAACTCGCTCGACATGTTGGCGGTGCGGATAGTGAGCGTGCCGCCGCCGGGCATGGCGTCGCGCGCATTGACGGCGAGGTTGATGATGACCTGCTCGAGCTGGCCCTGGTCGACTTTGACCAGGCCGAGATCGCGGCCATGCACCACCTTCAGCTCGATGTTCTCGCCGATGAGGCGGCGCAGCAGATGCGACAGCTCCGCCAGAACGTCGGTGATGTTGAGGACGCGCGGCTGCAAAGTCTGCTGACGCGAGAAAGCGAGGAGCTGGCGCACCAGATTGGCGGCACGGTTGGCGTTCTGCTTGATCTGCATGATGTCGGCAAAGGACGGATCGCCCGGCCGGAAGCGCAGCAGCAGCAGATCGCAAAAGCCGATCATCGCCGTCAGCAGGTTGTTGAAATCATGGGCGACGCCGCCGGCGAGCTGGCCGACCGCCTGCATCTTCTGCGACTGGGCGAATTGCGTCTCGAGGCTCTTCTGCTCGGTCGTGTCGATGAAATGCAGGATGACGCCGGCCTCGCCCTCTTCCGCCGCGTCCAGCCGGCTGACGAAGAGCGAGGCGGATTTGTCGCGCGGGCCGGCAAGCCGCACCTCGACCGGGCGCGCGATCACCTGGCCATGGGCGGCGGCATTGATCTTGATCGCCACCTCGCCCTGGCTCTCCGGCGAGAGGAAGCGCACCAACTCCTTGCCGTTGAGCTCGCGCGGCGCCGTGCCGAAGAGCTCGCCCAGCGCCTTGTTGGCCTCGACCAGCTTGCCGTCATGGTCGAGCAGCGCGATGCCGACCGGCGCATTGGCGAAGAAGCGCTGGAAGCGCAGCCGCGACGCCCGCAGCGCCTCTTCCCATTCGCGCTCCGGCGTCAGGTCGCGCACCACCGACCGGGTGCGCAGGCTGTCGCCGATCCGAACGACGGACTGGCTGATCGAGGCGTAAACCGTGCGGCCGCGGCGGCCCTTCAGCACCACCTCGCCGCGCGGCGCGCCGGCAGCGCCGCCCTCGAAGGGCGCATGCGCAGGCGAGCCCGGCGGCACGTCATTGGCGATGAAGTCGCGCAGCCTTGCACCGCCTTCGACCAGCTCGCCGGGCGACGCGCCGAGCCAATCGGCCAGCGCCTGGTTGACGAAGAGGAAGCGGCCCTCGCCATCGACGGAATAGAAGCCCATCGGCGCATGGTCGAGGAAGTCGGCGAGCTTCATCTGCTCGTCGCGAATCACCTGCTCCATCTCGTGGCGGGCGGTGACGTCCTCGAAGCTCCAGAGGCCGTAGCCCGGCCGACCGGCGAGGTGATGCGCCGAGAGATTGAACCAGGCGACCATCCCGTCATAGCGCAGCGCGAGCCGCCCCTGGGCCCGGCCGAACTGCGCGGCCTCGTGGCGCAGCCGGGCGAAATCGCCATCCGTACCGGCATCGGCGGCAAAGCGGCGCTCGAGCGCATCGAGCGGCGGCCGGCTCAGCGCCGGAAAGAAGCGGTGGAAGGCTGCATTGGCATAGGCGACGGAGCCGTCGGGGGCGAGGATCAGCTGAGCATCGGGCGAGGCCTCGAGCGCCTGGCTCAGCAGATCGACCCGGCCGCTCAGCGCGCGGTGCAGCCGGCCGCTGACCGCGCTCGCCATGCCGAAGACGATGGCCAGCCCGGCGAGAGCAATCCCCATCGGCCGCGCGCCGCCCCAGTCGAGCTCGACGACCGAAGCAACGAGCAGCAGGACGGCAAGCCCCGCCGAGCAGAGGGCGAGCGGCGCCAGCCGCCGCATCCAGAGCGGCATACCGGTGCCGGGCTGCGCGGCGGCCGCGCCGTCGCCGGCCAAAACATCCGTCAGCGGCAAGGCTTGCTTCGGCGTTCCGTCCATGGCCGGGAGCTTAGCATATCCCTCGCTATATCCATCGCTCGCGCCTATCGCGCCCGAAACTTGCCCTTGATCCGGAAGACGTAGCTGATGATCTCGGCGACAGCGCGGTAATGCTCGGGCGGGATCTCGTGATCGAGCTCGACGCTCGCGTAAAGCGCGCGTGCCAAGGGCGGGTTTTCCACCAGCGGGACGTCATTCTCCTCGGCGATCTCGCGAATCCGCTTGGCGATGAGGTCGGCGCCCTTGGCGACGAGCCTGGGCGCGCCCTTGGCGCCCATCTCATATTTGAGCGCCACGGCGTAGTGGGTCGGGTTGGTCACCACCACCGAGGCGGTGGGCACCGCCGCCATCATCCGGCGCCGTGCCCGCTCCATGCGAATCTGGCGCAGCCGCGCCTTGACCGCCGGATCGCCTTCGGCCTGCTTGTGCTCCTCCTTGAGCTCCTGCTTCGACATGCGCATCTGGCGCATGAAGGCGAGACGCTGATAGCCATAGTCCAAAACCGCGAGCAGCGCGACCAGCGCCAGCGCACCGAGCACGAGGCGCAGCAGCACCCGATGGATCTCGCCGGCGAGCGCCCCGGCATCGAAGCTGGTCAGCGCCGGGAGCCGCCTCAGCTCCGGCATCAAGAGCAGGGAAGCGACCGTGAGCACCAGCGCGACCTTGGCGAGGTTCTTGCCGAACTCGACGGCCGAGCGGAGCGAGAACAGGCGCTTCAGCCCGCCCATCGGCGAGAGCCGCGAGATGTCGAAGCCGATCTTTTCGACGGCGAAGACGAACCCGGTCTGCAGCACCGAGCTGGCGATCGCCACGGCGACGAGCAGCACCAGCGGGAGGATGGCGGCTTTCGCCATCTCGCGGATGAGGGCGCCGACCGCCTCCCACAGGATGCCACCGCCGGAAATCAGGCTGGCGCCGTCGAGGAAGCGCGCGAGCGTCTTCTCCATGCTGCCGGCAAGGCTCGGCGCCAGCACCAGCACGATCACCGCGCCCGCGGACAGCATGAAGAGGCTGTTGATCTCGCGCGAATGGATGACCTGGCCTTGCTCGCGCGCGCGGTTGAGCTTGCGCGCCGACGGTTGTTCCGTTTTCGAGCTGTCGTCGGCGTCGTCCGCCATGGTTTCTTCTCAGCCGCCGGTGAGCGCGGTGAACTCGCGCTGAAAGGCGTCGAGGAACCACTGCATCCCCGCCGCCAGCACGAACACCAGGGCGAAGAGCCCGCCAAGGATCTGCAGCGGCAAGGTGACGAACATGATCTGCAGCTGCGGCACCAGGCGGCCGACGATGCCGAGGGCAATGAAGAACACGAGTCCAAGCAGGATGAAGGGCGCCGCCATCTCGATGCCGATGACGAAGGCGCCGGCGACGCTGCGCGCGATCATGTCGGAGAGATCGTTGAGCGGCGGCAGGACGCCGGGCGCGAAGACGTCGTAGCTGTCGACCAGCGCGCGCAACAGCATATGGTGAAGGTCGGTGAGGAAGATCAGCAATACGCCGAGCACGCTGTAGAGCGTGCCGGGCAGGCTGCCCTGCGACGCCGCCATCGGGTTGAAGATCTGCGCCGCCGACAGGCCGAGCTGGAAGGAGGCGACGGTGCCGGCAGTGTCGAGCGCCGCGAGCAGGATACGCGAGACGGTGCCGAGGAAGAGACCGATCACCACCTCGCTGCCGACGATGTCGGCGAGCTTCACCGCGCTCCCGGGAAGCGGCGGCAGCAGCGGCGCCAGGATCGGCGTCAGCAGCAGCGAGACGAGGAACCCCAGCAGCAGCCGGAAGCGCTGCATGACGTAGACCTCGCCGAAGCCCGGCAGCAGCATCAGCGCCGTGCCGATGCGGGCGAAGATGAGCATGAGCGCGAAGACGTTCTCCGGCAGCAGCTGCTGGAGCATCGTGCTTCAGCCGGAAATGATGCGGCTGACGAGCGAGTGCATGAAATTGGTGAGCGTCGTCAGCATGAACGGCAGCAGCACCAGAAGCGACAGGAGGATGGCGATCATCTTCGGCACGAAGGTGAGCGTCATCTCCTGAATTTGCGTCAGCGCCTGAAGGAACGAGATGAGAAGGCCGACGACGAGCGCCAGCAGCATGATCGGCGCGCCGAGCTTCAGCGCAACGATGACGCTCTGATGCGCAAGGTCGACCGCATCGGCGGGAGTCATCAGATCGGCATCTTCGAGATGTCTTCGTAGGCGGAGATTACCTTGTCGCGCACGGCGATCACCGCCTGCAGCGCGATCTCGGCGTTGTTGACCGCCTCGGTCACCGCGGTGAGGTCGGCCTTGCCGCTGGTCACCGCCTGGAGGCTCTCGGCTTCGCCGGTCTTGAGCGCACCCACCGCGTCACCCGCCGCCTGTTTCACCAGATCGGCGAAATCGGTCCCGCCGGCGGCAGACCCGGCGCTGCCGATGCGGCCGGCATTGGCGTAGGCGGCGACGGCATTGGCAATGGTGGCGACCATGGCTGATCCTTTCGCAGAAGCGCGAGCGCTCGTTCTAGCCGCGCAGCAGATCGATGGTGCGGCTGATCATGCTTTTCGCCGCGGTGATGGTGTCGAGATTGGCCTGATAGCTGCGCTGCGCCTCGCGCATGTCCATCAGCTCCGTCAGCGGATTGACGTTGGGCATGAGGACATAGCCCTCGGCATCGGCGCCGGGATTGCCGGGATCGTATTTGCGCTGGAACGTGCCGCCGCCCGGCATGATGTGCGCCACCTTGACAGAGGTGGCCCCGATCGAGCGGTCGAGCACGCTCTTGAAGGTGACGACCTGGCGCTGATAGGGCTCGCCGCCCGGGGTCTGCGCCGTGCTGTCGGCATTGGCGAGGTTCTCGGCGATGACGCGCAGCCGCGTACCTTGCGCACTCATGCCGGCAAAAGAAAGCTGCAGCGAGGTCTGCAAATCCATGGGCCGCCCTCTCTTAGCCGCCGCTGCTGCTGCCGCCGCCCAGCGCCATCTTGAGGAGGCCGAGCTGCTGGCGGTAAAGGCTGGTGGTCAGCGCGTAGTCGTTGGTCGTGTCGGAGATCTTCATCATCTGGTCTTCGAGCTGCACGGCATTGCCGTCCGGCGCGCGTTCGCTGGTCTTCTGCGACACGAGCTTGAAGCCGCCATCATCGTGAACCGGCTCAATATGGCCGGGCTCCGTCACCGCCATGGGCAGACGCGCCGACGCGCCCGACACGAGCTCGGCGAAGCTCGGCGCCTTCACGTCCTTGGCCGTATAACCGGGGGTGTCGGCATTGGCGACATTCTGCGCCAAAACCGATTGCCGCTCGCCGAGCCAGCTCATGCGGCGGGTGATCGCTTCCAGCAGCGGGATTTTGCCGAGATCCATGCCGGCGATCTTGCCCGGGGCTGATTAATAACCGGTAAAATCGCGGCGATTTTCGCTCGTAACTCAGATGGTTAATAGACGCTTGTCGCGGCGGAATCGGTGATGCGGCCCATCGCCTTAGTAGCGGCGTGGAAAACCGCGGCAACCATTAATTAAGCATGCGCGGTGCAGGATGCGTGAGCTTCCTCGCACGCCAGGGATCGCCTTGCCGCCTCGCCCATCGCCCGACCGCCCGCCGATCGCCGTCGCGCTGCACTACGACCGGCAGGAAGACAAGGTGCCGCGCGTCGTCGCCAGCGGCCGCGGCGCGCTCGCCGAGCGCATCCTCGCGCTCGCTTTCGCCCATGGCGTCAAGGTGCGCGAGGACGCCGACCTTGCCGAGATCCTCGCGGCGGTCGAGATCGGCCAGCAGATTCCCATCGCCGCCTTCGTCGCCGTCGCCGAGATCCTCTTCTATCTCTACCGCGCCAACGAGCGTCAGGCGGCGGCTGCCGCCGGAGGCGCGCCATGAGCATCGCCGCACGGCTCGAGGAGATCACCGCCGCCATCACCGAAGCGCGCCGCGCCGTCGCCGCCGGCGCGCTGGTCGACATGAGCGGTCTCGATGCCGCCATCGGCGAGGTTTGCGATGCGGCACGCACGCTTCCCGCCGCCGAGCGCGACGCCGTCGCCGAGAGTTTGGTCGCGCTCGCCGCGGCGCTCGATCAGCTGGCGCTCGACATCGTCCGCCAGCGCGAAGCTGCACAACGCCAACGCGCCAACGACGCCTACGGCCAGGAAGGACCGCGCTGATCCATGGGGGTCGAGACCTACTGGCGCTTCGTGCTTGCGCTCGTCTTCGTCCTGCTGCTCATCGTCGCTTGCGGCTGGATCGCGCGCCGGCTCGGCCTCGCCGGACGGCTTGCGGCGGTCCGCAGCACCAAGCGGCGGCTCGCCATTCTCGAAGTGCTGCCGCTCGACGGCAGGCGCCGTCTCGTGCTGCTGCAGCGCGACGGGGTCGAGCACTTGGTATTGCTGGGCCAGCCGGGCGATGTCGTCATCGAACGCGGGAGTGCCGGCGACTTCGCCGGCATGATCGAGGGGGGCGCGCCGTGAGCCGTCGCTGGTGGCGGCTCACGGCGCTCGCCGCGCTCCTCCTCGCGTTCTCTGCCTTGCCGGCGCTGGCGCAGACGGTATCGCTCGATCTCGGCGGCGAAGGCGGCTCCAGCACCGGCCGCATCATCCAGCTCGTGCTGCTGCTGACGGTGCTGAGCATCGCGCCGGCGATCCTCGTCACCGTGACCTCGTTCACCCGCATCATCGTCGTGCTGTCCTTCCTCAGGAACGCGCTCGGCTTGCAGACGACGCCGCCCAACATCGTGCTGATCAGCCTGGCGCTTTTCCTCACCGGCTTCGTCATGGCGCCGACGCTCGAGAAATCCTACGACGACGGTCTGGCGCCGCTCATCGCCGAGAAGCTGCCCGAGCAGGAGGCGCTCACCCGCGCCGCGGCGCCGTTCCACGATTTCATGACCGCGCATGTGCGCAGCGAGGATCTGCAGCTCTTCGCCAACATGGCCAAGATCGACACCATCGACGCGCCGAAGGATGTGCCTTACCGCGTGCTGCTGCCCGCTTTCATGATCAGCGAGCTCCGGCGCGCCTTCGAGATCGGCTTCCTGCTGTTCCTCCCCTTCCTCATCATCGACCTCGTCGTCGCCTCGATCCTGATGTCGATGGGCATGATGATGCTGCCGCCGGTGACCATCTCGCTGCCGTTCAAGCTCATCTTCTTTGTTCTGGTGAACGGCTGGTATCTCGTCGCCGGCTCGCTGGTGCAGAGCTTCGGCGCCAGTTAGCGCCGGCGTTCGCTCGGCACGTGCCGAGGCGCGCGATCCCGGCTAAGCTCTCGCTTTACCCGAGGTGAGCCGTCCATGCGCTTCCGTCGCCCTGCCCTCTCGCTTGCCTGCCTTGCGCTGATCTGCGGACTGCTCGCGCCGGCTTTCGCCGCCGACCCGTCGAAGCCGCCGCCGCCGGAAAAGCCCGCGGAAAAGTCGGCGCCGGCCTTGTCGCTGCTACCCGCGGATTCCGTCACCCATCACCAGATCACTGTCGCCGGCAAGGAGCTCCACTACACCGCGACCGCCGGCACGCTGGCGCTGCGCGATGACAAGGGCGAGAAAGAAGCCGACATTTTCTACGTCAGCTTCACGCTCGACGGCGTGACGGACAAGGCGCATCGCCCGATCACCTACGCCTTCAACGGCGGACCTGGCGCGGCGGCAGCCTATCTCAACATTGGCGCGATCGGGCCGCGGGCGCTCGATTTCGGCCGCGCGGGCCGGCCGCAGCCCACCACCGCCGAGGTGCGCGACAATCCCGATACCTGGCTGCCTTTCACCGATCTCGTCTTCATCGATCCCGCCGGCACCGGCTACAGCCGCGCCGTGAGTGACGAAGTGTCGAAGCGGCTCTGGAGCGTCGACGGCGATCTCGACGCTTTGGCCAGGATCATCCGGCTCCATCTCACCAAGAGCGACCGCCTCGCTTCCCCGGTCTATCTCGTCGGCGAAAGCTATGGCGGCTTCCGCGCGGCGCGGCTCGCCGGGATGCTGGCGCGACAAGAAGGCGTTCCCGCCGCTGGCCTCCTGCTGATATCGCCCGCGCTCGAGTTCGCGATGCTGAGCGGCGACCGCTTCGATCTGCTGCCCTGGGCGCTGCGGCTTCCCTCCTATGCCGCGGTCGAGATCGCCGCGCATACTCCGCCGACCCCGGCCGCACTCACCGATGCCGAGCATTTCGCGCTCGGCGACTATCTCGTCGGCCTCGCCGCTCCGCCCGCCAGCCAGCCGGAGAATTTCTATGCCCACATCGCCGCGCTCATCGGCATCGACGAGGCGACGGTGGCGCGTTGGCGCGGACGGGTGCCGCCGGGAGTCTATGCCAAGGCGCGGCGCCGCGCCGAAAGCGAGATCGTGAGCAGCTATGACGGCACGGTCACCGCCCCCGACCCCGATCCGGCGAGCGCCTTCGCCGAAGAGGATCCCGTGCTGGATGGCACCATCGCCCCCTTTACCCGCGCGTTTACCGCCTATGCGCAGGGTGAGCTCGGCTATCGCACCGATCTCGGCTATCGCCTCCTCGATCGCGATGTCAACCGGCACTGGCAGTGGCGCGAAGGCGAGCATGGCGACCGGCACGATCTCGGCGCGGCCGACGCCCTCGCCCGCGCGCTGTCGCTGCAGCCGCATCTCAAGCTGCTGATCGCCCATGGCCTGACCGATCTCACGACGCCCTACATGATGAGCCGCTATATCGTCGATCACCTGCCCGGCAACGTCACCGCCGAGCGCGTCACGCTGAAGCTCTATGACGGCGGCCACATGATGTATCTGCGCCAGGGCTCGCGCCACGAGCTGCGCGAGGACGCCGCGGCGTTTTATGGCGGTGGTTGAGTCGTCAGTTATCAGTTGTCAGTTGTCAGTTTTCCGCTATCAGCCGAACTGACGACTGATAACTGAAAACTGACAACTTCAATTGATGGCGCTCAGCTTGTCCTTGGCGAGGCGTTCCTTGTAGCTCGCCATGAAGCTTTGCAGCTCACCCAGCTCGGCGACGCGGCTGGCGATGCTGCGCGGGTCGTCCGCGGTGCTGCCGGTCGCGGGCGAATCTCCGGCCACGACGCGGAACGCGTCCGCCAGGGATGTCGCCGCCATTGCCTTGCCATAGGTCTCGCGCAGCTTCTCGAGCCCGGCCTGGTCGCCGGCCAAAGTCAGCGCCGACGCCCAGTTGAGGACGAGCTGGCTCGATGGCTTGTCGATGGTGCCGTCGGCCCCCGGCGGCGGCACGAGGCGGGCGAAGACCTTCGCCGCTTCGGGCCAGTTCTGGGTGCGCCAGTAGATGTCGGCGCGGAGCCGGTCGGCGTCGCGGCTGGTGTCGCTGGCGAGGATGGCGAGGGCCTCGTCGGTGTGGCCGAGCTGGGCCAGCGCGCGAGCACGAAGCTGCTGGCGCTGGCGCTGCAGCTCGGGCGGCACATCTTTGCCGACATCGATGTCGAGCGCCTTCACCGCGTCGGCGGGATCGTTGTCGAGGAGGCGGATGAGGGCGAGTTGGGCGGCGACGCGGGCCTTGTCGCGGCCGACGAGACGATGCGTCACCTCGTCTTGCAGCAAGTCCGCGGCGCGGTCGAGCAGGTCGACCGCGACCAGGCGGTCGACCAGCCGGCGCACGATCGCATCGCCGTGCTCGCCCACCGGCGCATAATCCTTGAACTCGTCATAGAGCGTAAGCGCCTTGAGCGGCGGCACGGACTCGGCCCCCTTGCCGAGGAACACATCGGCGAGCCCGTCGCTCAACTCCTGCAGCACGTCCTTCGATTGAGGGTAGTCCGGGAAGTCGGTGCCGGCCTCGCGCAGCGCATCGAAGCCGCCGGCCTGATCGCCGTCGGCAAGCTTGAGCTCGCCGATCTCGCGCAGCAGGTTGAATTCGAACCCGTCGCCGCGCCAGGCGAAGCGCAGCTTATCGAGCTCTTTGACGGCCTCGGGCCGGTCAATCTTCTTCGCGCCGAATTCGGCCATGGTGCGCGCATAGAGCGCACGCGCCCGGCTCGGCCGATCGTCGACCTGGACGACCTGGTTCCAGAGATCGATGGCGTGATTGAAGTCGCCTTGCGCCAGCGCGCGCTTGCCGTCGAAATAGAGCGCCATCCCCTTGTCGCCCTTGGGCGGATTGCTCTTCAGCACAAGCTCCGTCATCGCCTGTGCCTCGGCAGGCTGGCCGGTTTCGAGGAAGGCGTCTGCCGCCTGCAGCGCGAAACGGTCGCGCAGTTTTTGCGGGTAGCGCGGCAGCAGATTGCTCGACAGCGCGAAGCCATGCGCCGCGACCTTCCAATCGCCGAGCTCGGCCGACAGCGACGCGCGCCAGAGCAGCGCCTCGGGCTCGTTGTCGAGGCTCGGCTGGCCAAGCTCCTCAGCCGCCCTCTTCTCGTCGCCCATCATCAGATGGACCGCGCCCGTCATGAGGCGGACCGGCGGGTCCGCGGCGAGCGTCGGGTCGTCGCGCTCGATCGCCTCGAGCACGCCTGCCGCCTCCGGGGCGAAGAGATAGGCGAAATAGAAGCGCGCCAGCGCCAGCCGCGGCTTCGAGCGGAACGAGGCCGGCGCCGCCGCGATCGCCTGCTCGAGGCGCGAGCGCTCCTGCAGGAAGGTCAGACCCGGCGGGCCTTTCCAGGCGGCGAAGTCGAAGAGCCGGCCCAGCGCACCCGGCTGCTGCGCGAGCTGGCGGTCGGTTGGCGGCGATAGCAGCAGCCCGTGAGGCCGCGTCACCGCGACCCCATTCGCGGTGTCGGTGACGCGGAGATCGTCGGCGTTGGGACGGAGCACGATGCCTTGCACGGTGGCGAGGGCGGTGAAATCGACGAGATCCTGCTCCTGCGCCACGCCGTGGCCGAGCTCGGAGGTCGGCACCACGGCGAGCGTGTCGCCGATCTCGGGGTCGCGCAGCCAGAGGGGCTTTCCCGCTCCGGCGAGATCGAACAGCACATCGGGCGTTTCCGCCGCGGCGCGCACGTCCACCGGGATCGGCGCTTCGGCGCGCGCCTCTTGCGGCCGCAGCTCGACGATCCAGGCATCGCCGGTACGCCGGAGACTCGGATTGATGCCCGGCCGGGCGACGAGACGCAGCACCGTCGCGTCATTGTCCGGGAGCTGGTCGGCGCGCTCGATGATGTCGCCCGAGGCGCGGCGCAGCTCGGTGAGATCGAGCGGCTTTGCTTCGGCGAAGACGATCCACAGCGCGGCGCCGCGGCGGAAGACGGCGGCCGGGCTCGGCTGCGGCCAGTCGAAACGCAAACTCGCGCCTTGAGGCGCGAGGGCGTAGTGGACCAGGAGGGAGCCTGGCGGCGGCGAGGCCTGGCTGGTAGGTCGCGTCAGCGGCCGCGGCGCGCCGAGCGGCGGCTTCTCCCCCTCCATGCCGGCCGACGGCTCGATGAGCTCGGGCGGCGGCGTGACGTGGATCGTGCCCGAGCGGGCAGCTTCCGGCGCCGCGCCGCCGAGCACGTCCAGCACGATGCTGTTGCCGCTGCGCAAGTCGCGCAGCCGCGTGCCGGCGGGAAGGCTGAAGCTAACGATGGTAGCGCCATCCTGCTGCTGCACTGCCGGCGACAAATCCGGCAGTGCGCGCTGAAGCCGCGCCAGGTCGAGCGTCCCCGCTCGCCCGAACCGCAGCTGCGCCGTGCCGTCCTGCTCGCTCAGCCGGTAAGGCACGGACCCATGCCAATCGAAGACGACGCGGCGGTAGCCGCGATGCTCGCCGAAGCGCAGCCCGACGGGCTGAGCTGCGCCCGCTTGCGGCGCCGCGGGCACGGCCGCCGCTTCCGCCTTGGGCGGAGTACCCTGCGGCGGTGCGGCAATGATGTCGATGGCGACGGTATTCCCGTCGGTGAAGCTGTGCAGCGTCGCCGGCCGCTTCAGCGTGGCGACGAGGGTCGCGCCATCCTCTTCCATGTGGATAGCGCCGACATAGCGGTCGAGATCGCGGGTGACCGCCGCAAGATCGGCGGCGAACGGCCGGGCGAAATGCACGGTGAGCGTCTCGCCCTCGATCTTGGCGTCGAACGCGACCGGCGTCTGCCAGTCGAAGGCGATGCGGCCGAAACCCGCCTTGTCATGCTCTGCGGCGCGCACGCGGATCGTCTCCGCCGCATGCGCCGGCAGCAGCGCGGCCGCCGCGAGCGCCAGCGCGAAGACGCAGGCGAGAATGCGGCCGCGCAGCATCATTGGCGATCGAACTCCGCCAGGATGGCGTCGATCTCGGCCTGCTTGTTCGCCTCCTGCGGCAGCTGCGGGCCGTGCATGAGGCGTGTATTCTCGTCGAGCGGCTCCGGCTCCGGCGCCGCCACCTCCATATCGGCGATGCCGTCGCCGAAGGCGCCGAGCAGCGCGTCGATCTTCTCCTCGATATATTTCAGCGTTTTCACCACTTTGGTGATGCGCTGGCCGGTAATGTCCTGGAAGTTGCAGGCCTCGTAGATGCGCGTGACCGCATCGGCGACGGCGGCACCGCTCTCGCCCGGCAGCGAGGGCGCAAGCTTCTCCATGGTCTCGGCCGCATCGAGAATGGTGCCGGTGGCTTCGGCCGTGTGGCCGACCACCGCATCGAGCTCGTCGGTGGCGGCCGGGATGCGCTGGCTGATCTCGTGCGGGCGGATCGCCGCGATCTCGCGCTTGGCGGTCTGGATGTAGTGGGCAAGCTGCTCGAGCTCGCGATAGAGCCGGAGATCGGCAACCGACATGTCACCGCTGAGGCTCGCCACCACCGCCTCGACCACGGAGGCGATTGCGGCGGCGTCGATCGTCGCCCCGCCGCGCGGCGCTATGGCCGCGATCTTGTGCAGCAGATCCGCATCCTCGCCGCGCCTGCGCATCGACACCCCTCCTCCTTCCATCGCTCTTTCTCCTCCGCTCATGGTTTGGCCGCCGCGGCCGGCGGCAGCGCATCGGCCGCGGCCGCGGCCTGGACCCGTTGGTCCCGGCGCTCGGCGAGCGCCAACGTCACCGCCTTGGCCTTGCCCGGATCCATCGCCGCCAGGATGGGCGCGGCGTTGCGCTCCTTCATGTTCTCGAGCACGCCGAGCAGCACGGGCATGTCGAGCTGGCTGAAGATGCGCGCGGCATCGACCGGCTTCATCGTCTCGTAGATCTTGACCAGGCTCTTGAGGCGGTCCTGGTCCTCTTGGCTCTGCTTGTCGACGATGCCGCCGATATCCTTCTTCAACTCCGCCAGCTTGGCGATCTTCTCGTCGATGCGTTTTTCCGCGGCCTGCAACAGTACTTCGCGCTGACTCAGCTCGGCCGCGCGCTTGTCGAGCTCGGCGCGGCGCTCGGCGAGCTTTTGCAGCAGATCGACTTCGGCAGGGCTCATCGACAGCGGATCGAGCACCGGCGGCTTGTTGCCGGCCGCAGCAGCGGGCGCGGGCTGGCTCGCGGCGGCGGGCGACGCGGCAGCAGCGGCAGGCGCTGCGGCCGGGACCGGCGTTGTCGCGGCAGGCGATGCGGGTGCCGCCGGCGCCGGCGTGCCCGGCTGCTCGGTCGCGGCTTCCGCATGCCCCGCCCCAAAGGGCGTCTCGATCACGTTCCAGGCATCGACCAGCTTGACGCCGAGCAGCACGATCGTCGCGACGATCGCCACCGGCACGAGGCGCAAGCGGAACTCCACGGCGCGGCTCCTAGCGGCGGCCCGCAAGCGCGCGCAGCAGTTCGCGCTCGGCGCGCGACGGCGCTGCCGAAGTCTCCGGCGCCAGCCGGGCGGCCATCTCCTGGATGAAGTTCGTCGCCGGCTTCGGCGCCCGTCGCGGCTCCGCGTCGGGTGCGCGCAGCGGCTCGACCGGGCGCGGCCGTGGCGCTTCCGCCCTCGGCTCGTCGCGGCGCGAACGCAGCGAGGTCTCCATCCGGTCGGCAATGCCGCCGCCGCGGTCGATCATGTAGGAGAGATCGTCGTGCAAGGAGCGCGCATCCTGCAGCTTGCGTTGCAGCTCGCGCCCGGTCTCTTCGGCCGCAGCCTTGAGCCCGCGGATGCCCGCTTCGGCGTTCTGCGACGCCTGCGTCAGGTTCTGCACGAGCACCTGAAGCGCCGCCTTGTCGGCGCGCAGCGCATTCAGGCGCCGGCTCAGCTTGGACGCGTAATAAATCGTAAGGACGAGAAGAAGCGCGACGGTGAAGTCGGCGGTCAGGGTCAGGGTCATGAGCTGTGGCCTCGATCCTTTTCCATCTTTTCGCTGATACGGATGGCGATATGGCCGCCCTTGCGGCCCATCTTTCCCTTGAACATCGCGAGGTCGCCGCAGACGAGCTGGACGTCGGAGCTTGAATTGACGTTGAGCAGCACGCGCGAGCCGACCTTGAGGTTGAGGACGTCGCGCAGCGGCAGCTCGACGCTGTCCAGCACCGCCTCGATCGGCACGCTGGTGTACCAGAGCTCGCCGGCGAGATGCGCTTCCCAGATCGAATCCCGGCCGAATTTCTCGCCGAGGAAGCCTTGCAGCAGGATCTCGCGCACCGGCTCCAGGGTGGCGTAGGGCAGCAGCACCTCGAGCCGGCCGCCGCGATCCTCCATGTCGACCCGGAGCCGCGCCAGCACCGCGGCGTTGGCCGGCCGGCCGATCGTGGCAAAGCGCGGGTTGGTCTCGAGCCGCTCGAAGCGGAAGGTGACGGGGCTGAGCGGATCGAACGCGCCCGAGAGGTCGGAGAGCACCACCGAGACCAGGCGCTCGACAAGATTGCGCTCGATCGTCGTATAGGGCCGGCCTTCGATGCGCATCGCCGCGGTGCCGCGCCGGCCGCCCAGGAGCACGTCGACGATCGAGTAGATGAGCGCGCTGTCGACGGTGAGGAGGCCGTAATTGTCCCACTCCTCCGCCTTGAAGACGCTGAGCATCGCCGGCAGCGGGATCGAGTTCAGATAATCGCCGAAACGGATCGAGGTGATGTTGTCGATCGAGACTTCGACATTGTCCGACGTGAAATTCCTGAGGCTGGTCGACATCATGCGCACGAGGCGGTCGAACACCACCTCGAGCATCGGCAGCCGCTCATAGGAGACGAGCGCTGAATCGATGATGGCGCGAATGCCGGAATTGTCCTTGCCGCCGGCCTCGCCCTCACCGAAGCCCAAGAGGCTGTCGATCTCGTTCTGATTGAGGACGCGCGCGGTGCCGACCTGGCCATCGCCGCCATCGCCCTCGCCTTCGCCGGCGGGCTGCTCGTCGGCCGGGTTGTTCTCGGCCATCGCCGCCCATTCCGCGGCGAGCTTCTCGTCTTCCGTTTGGTTCTGCTCTTCGGCCATTCCTGGGATCCCTGGCGCAGGTCCTTACTGGACCAGCATTTCCTTGAAGAGCACGTCCCTGATCTTGACCGGCGCGACGGCGGCATTGACGCGTGCCAGCAGCTCCTCGCGCAGCCGGTAGATGCCGCCGGAGCCGCGCAGATCCTCGACACGCAGCTCGCGCAGATAGACCTGGAAATTGTCGATGATGCGCGGCATCACGGCCTGCAGCCGCGGCAAATCCTCGGCATGGTCCAGCTCGAGGCTGACCGAAAGCTTGAGGAAGCTCGCCTTGCGGCCGGTGGTGTTGAGATTGACGAGAAGATCGGGCAGATCGAAGAACACCGCGGCCGGCGGCGCCGCCTTCTCCGCCAGCTTCGCCTTCTCCTGCTCCTTGTGGCCGAGCACCTTGTCGACGACACCGGTGACATAGAGCACGGCGCCGCTGACGATGAGCAGCAGCACGCCGCCGCCGATCAGCAGCAGCAGCTTCTTGCGGTTCGGCCTGCTCGCAGATGCCTCGGCGGGCGTGTCGAGGGCTTCATCGGCGGTTCGCTCGGACATGGGCGCGCTTCGCCTCAAGGCTCTTGCAATGCCGTCGAGAATAGGCGCTACAAGCTTAATAACTGGTGAAATGCAGGGTTGCGCGGAGAGCGCGGAAAGCGCGGATTGCGCGCCCGAAGCCGGGGCAGGAACTACCCGGCAAAGCCTGCCGCAGCGCCCGGGGATGCCGCAAGAAACCGCGGTATTTCACGGCATTTCCGGCTGGCACGCGGCGTGCATCGAGGGCTGCGCAAGTCAGGCAAGCGAGCAGAACCTTCGATGCAGAACGCTACTTATATCGCGCTTTCGGGCCAGATGGCGGTGCAACGCCAGATGGACGTCATCGCGAACAATCTCGCCAATGCGTCGACGCCCGGCTTCAAGGGTGAGGAGATGCTGTTCAGCCAGTATCTCGTGCAGCCCCACGGCAACACCTCTCCCCTCGCCTTTGTCGAGGATTCCGGGACGGCGCGCGATCTGCGTCAGGGTCCGATCTCCAAGACCAACAATCCGCTCGACCTCGCCATCTCGGGAGAGGGCTATTTCGCCGTGCAGACGCCGCTCGGCATGCGCTACACCCGGAACGGCCACTTCCAGCTCGACAGCCAGGGCCAGATCGTCACCAGCGACGGCTATCCCCTCCTCGGCGCCGGCGCCCAGCCGATCGTCGTCCCGCCCAACAGCAAGAGCGTCACGGTGGCCACCGACGGCACCGTCTCGGTGGCGCAGGACGGCACCACGCAGCAGAACACCATCGGCCAGGTGCAGGTCGTCGATTTCGCGGCGCCGCAAGCGGTGACGCCGGCGGCCAACGGCCTCTGGGTCACCGATCAGACGCCGCAACCCGCCAGCGCCACGGTGCAGCAGGGCATGCTCGAGGGATCGAACGTGCAGTCGGTGGTCGAGCTTACCCGCATGCTGACGGTGGCGCGCGAGAGCGGCACGATGAAGACCTTCCTCGACGAGGAAGATCAGCGCCGCAGTAACGCCATCGACAAGCTTTCCCAGGTTTCGTGAGAAAGGTCCTGACTGATGCGCGCCATGGACATAGCGGCGACGGGCATGATGGCCCAGCAGACCAATGTCGAGGTCATCGCCAACAACATCGCCAACCAGAATACCACGGGCTTCAAGGAGCAGCGGCCGGAGTTCCAGGATCTGCTCTATCAGACCGAGCGGCGCGGCGGCGCCAATTCGTCGGATAGCGGCACCATCGTGCCGGTGGGCGTGCAGATCGGCATCGGCGTCAGCACCGCCGCGGTCTATCGCATCAACACGCAGGGCAATATCGCGCAAACCGGCAACCCGCTCGATCTGGCCATCCAGGGTCGCGGCTTCTTCCAGATCCAGCTGCCCGACGGCACCATCGCCTATACCCGCGACGGCTCGTTTCAGCTGAGCCCCACCGGCGAGATCGTCACGTCCGATGGCTATGTCGTGCAGCCCGGTATCACCATCCCGCAGAATACCACCGCCATCTCCGTCAATTCGAGCGGCCAGGTCCAGGCGCAGGTGGCGGGCCAGACCAACCCGCAGACCGTCGGCCAGCTTCAGCTCGCCAATTTCCCCAATGAGGCGGGGCTCGACGCGCTCGGCAAAAACCTCATGGCCGAGACGCAGGCCTCGGGCCAGCCGACCACCGGCAATCCCGGCTCGACCGCTTTCGGCACGGTCAATCAGGGCATGCTCGAGACGTCGAACGTCGACATCGTTTCGGAGATCACCAACCTGATCACGGCTCAGCGCGCCTACGAGATGAACTCGAAGGTCATCCAGACCAGCGACCAGATGATGTCGACGCTCAATCAGATCCAGTGACGCCGATGACCACGCCGATCATGATCCTGAGACGCGGCGCGCTGGCGCTCTTCGCGCTGATTGCGCTCGCCACCCTCCCGGCCCGCGCCGACCCGATGCTGCGCCCGGCGGTCACCGTCGACAGCGCGGTCATCCACCTCGGCGACCTCTTCAGCAACGCCGGCGCCCAGGCCGCCGATATCGTCGCGCCGGCGCCGCCGCCGGGCTCGCGCACGATCTTCGATGCCGCCTGGCTCGCCGACACCGCGCGCGAGCATCAGCTCGACTGGCAGCCGGCTTCGCGCTTCGACCAGGCTTCGGTCGAGCGCGCAACCCGAACCGTCACCGGAGACGAGGTGGCGCACAGCCTCCTGGCCGAGATCGGACGGCGGCAAAGCATCGACGGGGCTCAGCTCCAGCTCGACAATCCGGCCCTCCGGCTTTTCGTCTCGGCGAGCGCGCCGAGCGGTCTCGATATCGAAGGTCTGACCGTCGACCCGCACACCGGCCGATTTTCCGCGACGGTGTCGGCGCAAAACGACAACGCGACGGCGCAGCGCGTTACCGGCCGTCTCATCCGCATGGTCAAGCTGGTGGTGCTCGCTCGAGCGCTGGGGCCCGGCGACGTCATCGGCGAACACGATATCACGACCCTGACGGCGCGCGCCGACCGGATTCCGCCCGACGCCATTCTCGCCGTGCGCGACCTCATCGGCAAAACACCGCGCCGCCTGCTCCGGGCCGACGAGCCGTTGCGCGTCGACGACGTGCAGATGCCCGTCATCGTGCACAAGGGCGACCTGATCATTCTCGTGCTGCAAACGCCGTTTATGCGCCTCACCGCCCAGGCCAAGGCGCTCGACGATGGCGGGATGAACGCCGTCATCCGCGTCGCCAACACGAAATCGAACCGCATGCTCGATGCGACGGTCATCGGCCCCAACCTCGCCACCGTGACGCCGCCGGCCCAGCTCGCCGCGCGGGCGGAGGAAACGCCATGAAATACACTGCTTTCATCCGCTGCCTCGCGCCGCTCATCGCCGCCGGGCTGCTCAGCGGCTGCAACGCCTGGTCGCGCATCTCGCAGATCGGCGAGACGCCGCCGCTCACCACCATCCAGGATCCGCGCCAGCAGCCCGGCTATCGGCCGGTTTCGCTGCCGATGCCGACGCCCATCGTCGCCGAACGGCGGCCGAGCTCGCTGTGGCAGACCGGAAGCCGCGCCTTCTTCAAGGATCAGCGCGCGAGCCAGCCCGGCGACATTCTCACCGTCGAAGTCAGCTTCGACAACAAGGCGCAGTTCGACAACAACACCCAGGGCCAGCGCACGACCCAGGAACAGGACGGCGTCTCCGCCCTTTTCGGCCTCACCAACCTCATCAACCATCTGGGACCCGCCACCAACAACGTCGCCAACATCAATGGCACGACGAACAACCAAGCGGTGGCAGAGATCAAGCGCGAGGAGCAGGTCACGGTCAACATCGCGGCGATGGTGACGCAGGTGCTACCGAACGGCGACTTGGTCGTTGTCGGCAATCAGGAAATGCGCGTCAATTTTGAAGTGCGCGACCTCCAGGTCACCGGCGTGGTCCGGCCGCAGGATATCAGCTCGACCAACACGGTCACGTTGGACAAGCTCGCCGAAGCCCGCATCTCCTACGGCGGCCGCGGCCAGATCACGAACATCCAGCAGCCGCGCTATGGCGAGCAACTCCTGGACGTGATTTCGCCGTTCTAGCGCGACGCCGAAGGCGTCGCTGGCGGGCGTCAGCGGTTGCGTAGCAACCGCGAGAGCCCGCGCCGTGCGGGCGTCGCACCTTGGCAACGGTGGCAGCCAAAGGCTAGCCGGAAACGAGCGGCTCTCGCGGTTGCTGCGCAACCGCTGTCGCCGCCGCGGACGAACGCGCGCAGCGCGTTCGCCTAGTCGTCCCGGTGGGTCCGCTCCATGCGCTCGTGGCGCTCTTGCGCCTCGAGGCTGAGGGTGGCGATAGGGCGCGCTTCGAGCCGCCGCAAGCTGATCGGCTCGTCGGTCTCCTCGCAATAGCCGTAGCTGCCATCCTCGATGCGCAGCAGTGCCGCGTCGATCTTGGAGATGAGCTTGCGCTCCCGGTCGCGCGTTCTGAGCTCGAGCGCGCGCTCGGTCTCGAGCGAGGCGCGGTCGGTGAGGTCGGGCTCGGCGAGGCTTTCTTCCTTGAGATGCAGCAAAGTCTCCGTCGATTCCGCCAACAACTCCGAGCGCCAGCGCAGGAGTTTTTGTCGAAAATACTCGAGCTGCAGCGGGTTCATGAACTCTTCGTTATCCGTCGGTCGATAGTCTGGCGGAAGCGTCGGCCGCATTCACCCACTCCGTAACCCCGGGGGTCGAAACGTGCGCGAGTATATGAATCGCGCGTGGTTAGAGCAAGCGGCTCGAAAGATGACAGTTCGTTGAAATAGCTGATGGTTTTGAGAATGGCTCAAACCACGGTGCCGAGCTTCGCCAGCTCGACTGCAACCCTGAGATCGATCTCGTCAAGGACCGCTGCGAGGCGCGGATCGTCGACAGTTTCCCGGGCGGATTTCGCCAGCTGCGCCAGTTCGTCGAGCCGCTCACGCGGCAGCATGCCGGCGAGCAGGCCGAGCCGCAGCTCTTCGAGCCGGTCGAGCAAAGCATTGCCGCGCTGCACCGCCCGCCGGCGTCCGGCAAGAGCGTCGGGCAGCTCCTGCGCGATGAGCAGCGCGTCAAGCGGGTTGAGGCTCGGCGCGGCGGTGGTCGGCGCGGAAGGCTGTTCCGCATCCAGCGCCTCGCTGAATTTCTGCCCGCTCGATGCGTCGGTCTTGTCGTCGCGGCGCGCCGCTGCCGGCCGCACAGGCGGGGTCCACTCGATCCTCATCGGCTAGCGGCGCCTTTCGCGCATGCTCGCAACGGCGCCCAGCTTGCCGCGCCACGGTTAAGGTCGGCTTAACGCGGTCGGGATGGCGGCAAAACTTGCCGTGAAGCCGGCACGGTTTGCCGCCACCGGATCCGCCAAAGCCAGAGAAACCGCGCCATGGCAAGGGTTTCGCCCTGGCACGACTCTGGCAAGGTGCGGACGATGTTTCAGATCGCCACCAGACCGTCCGCCACCCTGTCCCTCCTCCCCGGCTTGCGCCGCGCGCTGCTCGCCGCCTTGGCCGCCCTGTTGCTGGTGCTGCCCGGCGCGCCGGCGAGCGCGCTCTCGCGCATCAAGGACATCGCCGATTTCGAGGGCGTGCGCGACAACATGCTGGTGGGGTATGGGCTGGTGGTCGGCCTCAACGGCACCGGCGACCAGCTCAACAACGCGATTTTCACGCGCGAGAGCCTGATCGGCATGCTCGAGCGCATGGGCGTCAATGCCCGCGACAGCGCGCTGCGCACGGCCAACGTCGCCGCCGTGATGGTGACCGCGACGCTCCCGCCTTTCGCCCGCCAGGGCGCGCGCATCGACGTGCAGGTCGCAGCGCTCGGCAATGCCAAGAGCCTCCTCGGCGGTACGCTGCTGGTGACGCCGATGCTGGGCGCCGATGGCGAGGTCTACGCGGTGGCCCAGGGCTCGGTCGCCAATGTCGGCTACGTTGCAAGCGGCCAGGCCGCCTCGATCACCAAGGGGGTGCCGACCTCCGGGCGCGTCGCTTCGGGGGCCATCGTCGAGCGCGAGGTGGGCTTCGACCTCGACAAGCTCAAGACCGTCAATCTGATGCTGCGCAACCCGGATTTCACCACGGCGCGCCGCGTCGCCGACGTCATCGACGGCTATCTCAAGGCGGATGCGGCGAAGCCGCTCGACCCTTCGACCGTGAAGGTCAGCATCCCGCCGGGATTCAAGGGCGACCTCGTGTCGATGCTGACCGATATCGAGCAGCTCCGCGTCGAGCCCGACGAGGTCGCGCGCGTCGTCATCGACGAGGCCAATGGCGTCATCGTCATGGGCGAGAATGTGCGCATCAGCACCGTCGCCGTGGCGCAGGGCAATCTGACGGTCAAGGTCACCGAGACGCCGCAGGTCTCGCAGCCCAACCCCTTTGCCCCCACCGGCCAGGCGGCCACGCCGGTCGATCCCGCGACCGGTCAGCCGGTCGCGCCCGGGGCCAATGGCGTGCAATTCGCGCCCGGGGGCGGCGGCCAGACCGTGGTGGTGCCGCGCACCAATGTGCAGGTCGACGAGCAGGGCAACCGGCGCATGGCGGTGCTGCCGGCCGGCGTCAGCCTGCAGGAGCTCGTCAACAGCCTCAACGCGCTCGGCGTCGGGCCGCGCGACATGATCAGCATCCTGCAGGCGATCAAGGCCGATGGCGCGCTCCAGGCCGAAATCGAGCTGATGTAATGGATAGCGCCGCCCCAATCCTGCCGCCGGTGGCGAGCGTCGACGGTGCGACGCCGCAGCCGGCGACGACGACCGATCCGGCGGCCGCGCACAAGACGGCGCAGGATTTCGAGTCCTTCTTCCTGTCGCAGACCTTCGAGAACATGTTCAGCGGCGTCGGCACCGATTCCCTGTTCGGCGGCGGCAATGCCGAGACGGTCTACCGCTCGCTGCTGCTGCAGGAATACAGCAAGGTCGCGGCCAAAGCCGGCGGCGTCGGCATCGCCGATGCGGTACAGCGCGAGATCTTGCGCGCGCAGGAGACCAAATGAGCGCCCTCGCCAGATCCTTCACCCCGCCCGCTCCCCCGTCTGCGCCCGCCCCCGCATCCTCGCTCCCGGTGATGGCGCAGGCGACCGGATTGCTCGATCTGATGATGCGGCTCGCCGACCTGCTGGCCCATGAGACCGAGCGCGTGCGCACCGGCCAAGTCCAGGACGTGGCACCCTTGCAGCAGGAAAAGCTTCGCCTGTCGGTGCTCTACCAGCGCGCGGCGAAGGAGCTGCAGGCAAGCGGCACCAAGATCACCGATCTGCCGGCGCCGGTTCGGGCGCAGATCGTCGCAACGAGCACGCGGCTGGCGGAAGCCGCGACCAAGAACGAGCTGGCGCTGCGCGTCGGTCGCGACGCGACGCGACGGCTGCTCGACATGGTGGTTTCGTCGATGAGGGATCGGCTCAAGCCGGTCAGCCGATACGACGCCCGCCGCGCGCCGCAGTTGGTGCGGATGGCGCCCTGCGCCGTGGATCGCCGCCTCTAGGACGCCGCCATGGAGAACCTCGCCCTTTCCCTCAGCAATGCGGTCAGCGGGCTGCAGGCGGCGCAGACCAACCTGTCGCTGATTTCGGCCAATATCGCCAATGCGCAGACGGCCGGCTACTCGGCCCAGTATCTGGACCAGACCGCGGAGATGGTCGACGGCCAGGGCGCCGGCGTCGCGACCGGCGTCGCCCTGCACGTCAGCGATCCCATTCTCGAGGCCAGCCTGAGCCGGCAGCAGAGCACGACCTCGGCGGCCAGCACGCTCAACAGCTATTACCAGCAGATCCAGAATCTTTTCGGCAACGCCGGATCCGCCCAGACCCTGGCCGACAGCGTCAACGGCCTGGCGAGCGCGATGCAGACGCTGGCGACCTCGCCCAACGACACGGTGGCGCAGCAAAACGCCGTCACCGCGGCGCAGACGCTGACCAACCAGCTCAACAGCACCTCCGCCGGCATCCAGACGCTGCGCACCAATGCCGACAATGCGATCGGCACGGCGGTGACGCAGGTCAACACCCTGCTCAACCAGATCGCCACCTATAACAGCCAGATCGAGCATGCGATCGCCTTCAACCAGTCGACGGCGACGCTCGAGGACCAGCGCAATGAGGCGGTTCAGCAGCTCTCGCAGCAGCTGAACATCACCGCCTACACCACGGCCAATGACAACATGGTCGTGCTGCTGGGCGGCCAGACGCTGGTCAACAGCAGCGCGCAGCAGCTGAGCTTCACGGCCGAAGGCACCTTGAGCGCCTCGACGCCGACCTCCGGCATCAGCATCAACGGTCTCAACGTCACCTCGGAGATCACCGGCGGAAATATCGGCGCCCTGCTCCAGATGCGCGACCAGGCGCTGCCGTCGCTCACCCAGGAACTGAACCAGTTCGCAACGCAGCTCTACAACACCGGCCAGGTGGCGACCGCGCAAACGCAGACGATCGCGGGAACTCCGGCCGCCGGCGACGTGCTGACGGGCAATATCGAGGGCATCTCTTTCACCACCGGACCCATCGCCGCCGGCACCAGCACCGCCATTGCCGCCGCGATCCAGGCGCAGTTCGCCAATTACCCCAACATCCAGGTGACCGCGACCGGCGCCAACACCGTCGAGATCACCGATGCGGCTGGCAACGCGATGACGTCCAGCATCACCGTCTCCAGCGGCACCGGCAACGAGACCTTCAGCGCCAGCCCGCCGGCCAATCCGACGACCTCGATCCAGGTCATGTCGACGCAGACGCAGACCATGAGCGGCACGCCCGTCGTTGGCGACAAATTCACCGCCACGATCGAAGGCACCACCGTCACGACCGCGGCGATCGGCGCCACCACGACCGCGGCCATCGCCGCCGCGATCCAGGCCGCGCTGCCCGCGGCGCTGGCCGCCCATGTCCAGGTGACGGCCACCGGCACCGGCACCATCCAGGTCACCGATACCCAGGGCAATCCCCTGTCCTCGACCATCGCGGTGGCAACCGGCAGCACCGGCACCGAGACCTTCACCGCCGGCGCGCCCAACAACCCCTTGCCGACCACCAATAGCGGCCTCAGCGGGGCCGCGCCGGGCGATGCCAATCACCTGTTCTCGAATGTCAACGCGTCGAACGGCGACAATGCCGGCACGATCGAGGTCAACCCCGACCTCGTCGCCAATCCGAGCCTCCTCGACGGGGTCTCGAGCGTGGCGAGCCCCGGGATCGCCGCAGCGCTCGCCAACAGCTTTGCGAATTCGGCACCGAGCTTCCCGGCGACCGGCAACTTCCCGTCGCCGCTGACGATGACGCTCAATCAATATGCCGGCCAGATCGTCGGCCAGAACTCGACCGCCGCCGCCAACGCCAGCGACAACTCGCAGTACCAGACCGGCGTGCAGAACCAGATCAGCACCACCCTCCAGAACGAAGTCGGCGTGAACATGGACCAGCAGCTGTCCAATCTGACGATCTACCAGAACAGCTACGCGGCCTCGGCGCGCGTCGTTCAGGTCGTCAACGACATGTTCAACTCGCTGATGCAGATCCAGCCCTAATCGCGGGGACCGGCCATGACCAACATCTCAACCGCTGCCGAGAACAGCCTGTTGCAATACTACATGCTGCAGAACCAGACGGCGATGAACAACCTCAGCACCGAGATATCCTCCGGGCAGGCAGCGCAAACCTATTCGCAGATCGCGCCGCAATCGACGCAGCTCATCGACTTCCGTGCGCAGGCCTCGCAGCAGCAGGGCTACATCAACACCATCAACACGCTGAGCACGCGGCTGTCGACGATGAGCCAGTCCGTGCAGCAGATCGACTCGTCGATAACGAGCTTCGCCTCGAACCTGGTGACCGAAGCCTACAACACCTCTCAGCCGGACGTCTCGGCGCAGGCGAAGCTGCTGCTGCAGCAGGTTGCCAGCCTCCTCAACAGCCAAGATGCCACCGGCTATATCTTCGGCGGCACCGATACGAACAATCCGCCGGTCGATCTCTCCGGCCTGCCGACGGGCGCCGCGGCGACGCTGACCACGCCGGTCAACGGCACGCCCGCCAGCGGCGGCTATTACGCCGGCGGGGCAGAGCTCTCGCCGGTCAGAATCGACAACCAGTTCAACCTCAACTACGGCATCACCGCCAACGACGCCAGCGCTTTCGAGCCGGTCATCCGGGTGTTGAACTTCCTGGCGCAGAACGGGCCGTTCAGCTCGAGCAATCCGACCGACGTCGCCAATATCACCCAGGCCAGCCAGATGCTCCAGCAGGCGGGGCAAGCGCTCAACAACATGGGCGGCCAGCTCGGCCTGCAGGAATCCCAGCTCAACACCGAGCTCACCCTGCATCAGCAGTCGCTCGCCATCGCGCAGAACGGCGTCAGCAACATCATGACGATAAATCAGGCGACGGCGATCACGCAGCTCCAGACGCTGCAGACGCAGATGGAAGGGTCGTACAGCGCCACGAGCGAGATCCAGAAGTTGAGCCTCGTCAACTACCTCAGCGGGTGACATGATGATGAGAGACATTGTGGCGCTCGCGCCGCGCCGATCGGCGCGCGTCGGCGCACCGGCCGCGGAAGCGGCGCGAGACGCGCAGCCCCTGCCCGACGATCTGCACGCTTCGATGCGTCAGTTCGACGGCTGCACCGTGCTGGTCACCGGCGGCACCGGCTCCTTCGGCCGGCGCTTCATCGAGACCTTGCTGCGCCATTCCCGCGCCCGCCGTCTCATCGTCTTCTCCCGCGACGAGTACAAGCAATACGAGATGCAGCAGCAGCTCGCCGCCCTCGACACCGAGGCGCGCCTGCGCTTCTTCATCGGCGATGTCCGCGATGCCGACCGCCTCGACCTCGCCACCCGCGAGGCC
>DATIYL010000094.1:0-5018 GCA_035517635.1 Allostellaceae bacterium
CGTGCGATAGAGCACCAGGTAAAGGATCACCAGGGCGCAGGCAACGATGCCGAGCACTTGGACGCGGTAAGTCGGGTAAAAGGTGGCGCCGAGATTGACCGCCCCCTCCCCCCAGCTCGGCACCGGCAGGCGCTGCGCCAAGCCGCCGAACAACGCCCGGAGGGTCTCGACCAGCACGATCGCCGCGCCGAAGGTGACGAGGATCTGATCCTCTTTCGGCCGGTGGTAGTAGAGCCGGATCAGGACGCGTTCGACGAGGATCCCGACGAGCAGCAGGCTCAGCGCGCCCGCGGCCATGGCGGCGACGAACGAACCCGTCCGCTCGTAAGCGACGACGCCGGCATAGGCGCCCAATGCATAGAAGGAGCCATGAGCGAAATTCACCACGCCCAGCGCGCCGAAGATGATCGTCAGCCCCATGGCAACGAGCACCAGCAGCGCTCCGAGGGTGAGCCCGTTGAAGAGTTGGGCGAAGACGAGCGCGGAACTAATCGGGCAGGCTCCCGACTGTACTAGGAATCAGCAGTTCGTGAGACGATGCGCGCCGTCCTCGACACCCCGCCTCACCTACCCGCTGCGCGGATCCCCCCTCTCCGCCCCTCGGGGGCGGAGAGGGTTGGGATGAGGTGGGGTCAATCACGGAATCGGCCGCCGCGCTCGAAGGCTCAGGCGGCCGGCATCTTGCAGCCCAGGAAATCGGGCGGCATCACGTCGGGACCCGGCGTCAGACCGACGATCTTGAAGTAGTCGTCGGGATTGCGCATCTCGCTGGGCTTCTTGCCGACCACGACGGGAACCGGACGCACCTGCTGATGGTCTTGCGCGCGGTACCAGACCTCGCCCAGCGGCAGCTGCAGCTTGTGGCCCGCTTCGAGCGCCTTGATGACGTGCAGCGGGTTGAAGCTCTTGGCGCGCTCGACCGCGTCCGCCCAGCACATCATCTGCGTATAGGCGATGTGCGCCGGCCAGCTCGGCTTGTACTTGAACTTGGCATCGAAGCTGTCGACGAAGAGCTTCGCCATCGGGTTGGTCTCGGCCAAGGTCCACCAGAAATCGAGCGTGCCATAGACGCCCTGCATGATCTCAGCGCCCAGCTCCTTGGCCTGGAAGCCCGAGATGTTGGGCACCACCATCTTCATCTTGTCGAGCACGCCGAACTGCTTTGCCTGTTTGCATGAGGCGACCGCATCGGCGCCGAAGGCGACATTGACGAAGACATCGGCGCCGCTATTGGCGATGTTGAGCAGATAGGAGCTGTAATCGGTCGTGCCGAGCGGGCAGACCTGCGAGCCCAGCGACTTCCAGCCGAGCTCCTTTTCCGTGAACTCGCCGGTCGAGTGCTCGACCGAGTGGCCATAGGCATAATCCGGGACGAGATAGATCGCCTTCTTGTTCCGCCCGATCTCCTTGCCGAGCACCGGCGCCAGCGCCTTCGCCGCCATATAGGCGGAAGGCTGCGAGCGGAAGCCGAAGCGCTGGCAATCGACGCCGGTCGTCTCGTTGGCGCCGCTGCAGCCGACCATGTTCACCACCTTGTAGCGCTGCGCCAGCTTCTCCAGCGCGATCGCCACGGCGCTGCTGAGGGAGCCGGTAATCATGATCGCCTTGTCCTGGGTGACGAATTGCGTCTGCGCCTGGACCGCCGGGTTCGGCTGGGTCTGGGTGTCGGCATATTTGAACATGATCTTCTTGCCGAGAACGCCCTTGCCGTTCAAGGTCGGGATCTTGCCGACGAGGCCGCCGCCCCCGTTCAGGTGCTCGATCGCGAGCTGATAGCCTTTGAGATGATCTTCGCCATCGGCGGAATAAGGCCCGGTTAGCGGCGTGGTGACGCCGACGAACACGGAATTGCCCTGAACGCCGGCGGGATAATTGCCGATCGTCTCTTCCGCCGCGACGCCGCGAACGGGCGCGAGCAACGGCAGCGCTCCGGCCGCCGCGGCTCCTCTCAGCACGCGCCGACGGCTGATGGAGTTCTGCTTCTCAATAGGCATGGTGGCTCGCTCCCGTTGGTCGAATTGATTTGACGCGATCGTTGGTTGTGGCCAAGCTTTAGCGGCGTGCGCTAACGGAATCAATGGCCTCGCGCAGCTTTTCCTCGCCGTTGGGGCGCTACTCGCCGCCCGCCGTCTTGCGCCGGAAACCCTCGACGCCGAGCTCGTCCATCACCTGCTGCTGGCGCCGCGCCTCGCGCTGCTCCTGCTGCTTCTGACGGCTGGCCGCGGCGATCTCGTAGCGCTTCACGTCCTGGAAGGCCTCGGCCAGCGCTTCGCGGGCGCGCAGGATCTGCTCGGCCACTTCGGCTTGCGAGCGCTCGAGACGATGCCGCCGGTCGATGAGGCCCCGTGCATAGCCGGCATAGGTCAAAGCCGCCTCGGGCGAGGCCGAGGCGACGGCGCGCTCGCGCTCATCCTCGGCATCAAGCCTCATGCGCTCCTCGTGCAGCGTCGCCGCCAACTCCTCGAGCGCGGCAAGATCGCGGCGGCGCTCGTCGAGCTGCCAGCGGTGCAGCCGGATGAGGCTGTCATAGTGGGTCACGACATCGGCGCCTGCAGCAGGGCGGCGAGCTGGGCATAGCCGCTGGCGAGGTCGGCGCGCTCATCCTTGCGCTGCGCCAGGAAGGCCTCGATCAGCGGATAGCGCCGGATCGCCTCGTCGATCTTGGGATCGCTGCCGCGCTTATAGGCGCCGAGTCGGATGAGCTCGGCCATGTCCTCATAGGTCGAGACGAGCTGGCGCGCCGACAGCACCACCCGGTTCTCGTCCTCGGTGTTGCATTGCGGCATGGTGCGCGAGATCGAGCGCAGCACATTGACCGCGGGGTAGCGGCCGCGCTCGGCGATGGCGCGGTCGAGCACGATATGGCCGTCGAGAATGCCGCGCACAGCGTCGGCGATCGGCTCGTTGTGATCGTCGCCCTCGACCAGCACGCTGAAGAGGCCGGTGATGCTGCCCGCGCCGGTGCCGGGCCCCGCCCGCTCCAGCAGCTTCGGCAGCTCGGCGAAGACCGTCGGCGTATAGCCCTTGGTCGTCGGCGGCTCGCCGGCGGAAAGGCCGATCTCGCGCTGCGCCATGGCAAAGCGGGTGACGCTGTCGATGAGGCAGAGCACGTCGTTGTCGCGGTCGCGCAGATACTCGGCGATGGCGAGCGTCAGATAGCCGGCCTGGCGCCGCATCAGCGGCGATTCATCCGAGGTGGCGACCACCACGACGCTGCGCTTCAGCCCTTCGGCGCCGAGATCGTCCTCGATGAACTCCTGCACCTCGCGCCCGCGCTCGCCGACGAGGCCGATCACCGTGGCATCGGCGCTGGTGTAGCGGGCGATCATCGAGAGCAGCACCGATTTGCCGACGCCCGAGCCCGAAAAGATGCCCATGCGCTGGCCGCGGCAGCAGGTAAGAAAGGTGTTGAGGGCGCGGATGCCGAGATCGATCTTGCCCTGGACGCGCCGGCGCGCATGCGCGGGGGGCGGCTGGTTGCGCAGGGGATAGGCAACGCGCCCTTGCGGCAGCGGCCCCTTGCCGTCGATCGGCTCGCCCATGGCGTTCACCACCCGGCCGAGCCAGCCACTGTCGGGATAGATTGCCGCCGGCCGCTCGGCCATTTCGACCTTGGAGCCGAGGCCGATGCCGTCGAGCGGGCCGAACGGCATGAGGAGCGCCCTTCCGGCGCGAAACCCTACCACCTCGCAGGTGAGCCGCCTGCCCTGCTGCCCCGCCACCTGGCAATGACCGCCGATGGCAAGGCGCTGGGGCAGGCCGCCGACCTCCAGCAGCATGCCCATCACCCCGCTCACCCGGCCGAAACGGCGGATTTCCGGGATGAGCGAAAGCTCGTCGATCAGGTCTGGGAGACTCAGCGGGGGCCCCTTCGCGGCCGGCAGCGGGGCCGGAATCATGGGGCCCGCGCGCTTAATGCAGGGTTAAGCGGGGCCGAGCCGCCTCGCCTGCTGCGCGGCAGGCCCCAACCCCGAAGTAAATTGCCTTCCCCGCCATACACATTTTTTCGTGCTTGATTAACCCCGTATTAACCCAGGTTGGTAAGAATGATTAAGACGGGGTATGGTTGACCAACAGCTGATCAGCCAAAGGGACCTAGCGGAGGCGGACGATGCGCGTACTACTCGTCGAGGATGATTCGGCGACGGCAGCCAGCATCGAGATGATGCTGCGCGCCGAAGGCTTCATCTGCGACACCACCGACCTCGGCGAGGACGGTTTGGAAATCGGTAAGCTTTACGACTACGACATCATCATTCTCGACCTCATGCTGCCGGACATCGACGGCTATGAGGTATTGCGCCGGCTCCGCGCCGCGCGGGTGAGGACGCCGATCCTCATCCTCTCCGGCCTGGCCGAGCTCGACCACAAGATCAAGGGTCTCGGCTTCGGCGCCGACGACTTCCTCACCAAGCCCTTCGACCGGCGCGAGCTGATCGCCCGCATCCAGGCGATCGTGCGCCGCGCCAAGGGCCATTCGGAATCGGTCATCCGCACCGGCAAGCTCACCGTCAACCTCGACAGCCGCACCGTCGAGGTCGAAGGCCAGCCGCTGCACCTGACCGGCAAGGAATACGGCATCCTCGAGCTGCTGTCGCTGCGCAAGGGCACGACGCTCACCAAGGAGATGTTCCTCAATCATCTCTATGGCGGCATGGACGAGCCCGAGCTCAAGATCATCGACGTCTTCGTCTGCAAGCTGCGCAAGAAGCTCGCCACCGCCACCAAGGGCGACAACTACATCGAGACGGTCTGGGGCCGCGGCTACGTCCTGCGCGACCCCCCCGCCGAAAGCGCCACCGCCGCCCGCAAGCTCGCGAAGGTCTAGGCGAACCCGCTACGCGGGTTCGTCCGCGGCGGCGTCAGCGGTTGCGGAGCAACCGCGAGAGCCGCACCCATCCGACGATCCACGGGGGAAGAAACGGCCGCACGAGGGGTGCGGCCGTTTCGCTTTGCACGGGCAACCAGCCCCGACTAAATCCCCTCCCCCCTTGAGGGGGAGGGTTAGGGAGGGGGGT
>DATIYL010000095.1:0-20775 GCA_035517635.1 Allostellaceae bacterium
CCTCCATCTCCTCGGCTGGCCCGACGCCGCGGTTTATGACGGCTCCTGGTCCGAATGGGGGCTGCCGGGCGAGACGCCGGTCGCGACCGGAACGGGATCCTGACCATCGCCGAGCTCCTCGACACCATCACCTATCTCGAGCTGACGGCGCGGCCGCAGCGGGCGCCGCTGCCGGCGCCGCAGGGAAAGCTCGCGCTGCTGCGCGCCGAGCGCTGCACCGTTTCCTTCTATCGCTATCTCTACGACACGGTGGGCGAACGCTGGCTCTGGTATGTGCGGCGCGGCTGGAGCGACGAGCAGCTGCGCCTGTGGCTGTCGCGTCCCGAGATCGAGATCTTCGTGCTCCATGTCGGCGGCGTCCCGGCGGGATATTACGAGCTGGAGCGGCTCGGTTCCGGCGAGACCGAGCTGTGCTATTTCGGCCTCATCCCCGATTTCATCGGCCGCGGCTTCGGCGCCTGGTTCCTGCAGCAGGCGGTCGAGAGCGGCTGGCATGGCGAGACACGGCGGCTCTGGGTGCACACCTCGACCTACGATCATCCGCGCGCGCTCGGCCTCTACCAGCGCGCCGGCTTCCAGGTCTATCGGCGCCAGGCGGTCACGTTCGAGGATCCGCGGCTCAGCCCTAGGCGAACGCCGTAGGCGTTCGTCCGCGGCGGCGTCAGCGGTTGCGCCAGCAACCGCGAGAGCCGCACCCCTAGGCGAACGCCGCAGGCGCTCGTCCGCGGCGGCGTCAGCGGTTGCGCGAGCAACCGCGAGAGCCGCACCCCTAGGCGAACGCCGCAGGCGCTCGTCCGCGGCGGCGTCAGCGGTTGCGCGAGCAACCGCGAGAGCCGCACCCCTCCGATTGGCCTCCGCCGACGGCGTTCGCCTAGTGGCTCAGGATTTGGCTTAAGAACGCCCGCGTCCGCTCGCTCTTGGGCGCGGTGAAGAAGGTCTCCGGCGGCGCCGATTCGACGATCTCGCCCTGATCCATGAACAGCATCATGTCGGCGACCTCGCGCGCGAACGCCATCTCGTGCGTGACGCAGACCATGGTCATGCCCGACTGCGCCAGCTCGACCATGACGTCGAGCACCTCCTTGATCATCTCGGGATCGAGCGCCGAGGTCGGCTCGTCGAAGAGCATGATCTGCGGCTTCATGCAGAGCGCGCGGGCGATGGCGACGCGCTGCTGCTGGCCGCCCGAGAGCTGCCCCGGATATTTCTGCGCCTGCTCGGGAATGCGCACGCGCTCGAGATAGAGCATGGCGAGGTCCTCGGCCTCGCGCCGCGGCATGCGCCTGACCCAGATCGGCGCCAGGGTCAAATTCTCCAGCACCGTCAGATGCGGGAAGAGATTGAATTGCTGGAAGACCATGCCGACTTCGCGGCGGATCGCCTCGATCTGCCGGATATCGGCGGTGAGCTCGATGCCGTCGACGAGGATCTGCCCCTGATCATGCTCCTCGAGCCGGTTGATGCAGCGGATCATCGTCGATTTGCCGGAGCCGGACGGCCCGCAAACGACGACGCGCTCGCCCCGGCCCACGGTGCAGCTCACATCCCGCAGCACATGATGCGCGCCGAACCATTTGTGCACATGGCGCAGCTCGATCATGGCATGTGCCGGCGCCTCGGCCACTCCTACGCCCTCCCCGGCGCCAGCTGCCGCTCGAGCCGCCGGCTGTACAGCGACATGAAGTAGCAGAACACGAAATAGAAGGCGGCGATGAAGACATAGCCTTCGACATAGGCGAGCCGCCAGGCGGGGTCGTTGAGCGCGGTGTTGGCGTCCTGCAGCGGGTCGAAGAGGCCGATGATCGAGATGAGCGTCGTGTCCTTGAAGGCGCCGATGAAGGTGTTGACCTGGGCCGGGATGGTGATGGCGAGCGCCTGCGGCAGAATGACGAGCCGCATGCGCTGGACATAGCCGAGCCCCAGCGCATCCGCCGCCTCATACTGGCCGCGCGGCATCGCCTGGAGCCCGCCGCGCACGACCTCGGCGAGATAGGCGGCGATGAAGAGCGTGAACACGATCTCCGCCCGCCACAGCTTGGGAATCGAAACGCCCGGCGGCAGGAACAGCGGCATCACGATGAGGCCAAGGAACAGCCAGGCGATGAACGGCACGCCGCGCGCCACCTCGATATAGGCGACGGAGAGCCAGCGCACTGCCGGCAAGGTCGAGCGCCGGCCGAGCGCCAGCAGCAGCGCCAGCGGAAAGCCGCCGCCGAGGCCGCCGGCCGCCAGCAGCAGCGCCAGCACCACCCCGTTCCAGAGCTCGGTCTCGACCACGGGCATGCCGAGGACGCCGCCCCGCATCAGCAGCAGCACGGCGGCGAGCCCGCCGATCCAGCTCAGCCCCAGCGCACGCGCCGTCAGGCGCTGCGAGAAGCTGAGCAGCAGCAGCGCGACAAAGATCAGCAGCGCCAGCGCCGGCCGCCATTGCTCGGCATAGGGATAGCGGCCGAAGACAATGAAGCGGAACCAGTCGCGAATGAACGACCAGCAGGCGCCGCCGGCGGCCGCGCAAACGCGGTCGTCGGGCGCGAACAGCGATGCCTTCACCACCGTCCATTCGACCAGCCCCGGCAAGCTCCGCGCCAACACATAGAGGACGAGGAGCGTCAACAGGCTGTTGAAGACGTTGTTGAAAAGCTGCGTGCGAGCCCAGCGCAGCGCCGGGGTGAGGAAGGCGGCAGGCTCCCGCCCCATCGCTCAGCGCTCCACCAGCGCGGTGCGGCGGTTGTAGAGGTTCATCGCCAGCGAGGTGAGCAGGCTGAGGGAGAGATAGACCGCGACCAGGATCGAGGTGACGTCGAGCACCTGCCCCGTCTGGTTCGCAATGGTGCCGCCGACCGAGAAGAGATCGGGAAAGCCGATGGCTACGGCCAGCGAGCTGTTCTTGGTGAGATTCAGATACTCGCTGGTGAGCGGCGGAACGATGACGCGGATCGCCTGCGGCAGCACGACGAAGCGCAAGGTCTGGCCGCGGCGCAAGCCCAACGCCTCGGCGGCCTCGACTTGGCCGCGGCGCACCGCCAGGATGCCGGCGCGCACGATCTCGCCGATGAAAGCGGCGGTGTAGACGCCGAGCGCCAACAGCAGCGCCGCGAATTCGAAGGTGACGCTCTCGCCGCCGGTGAAATCGAACCGCGTCACCTGCGGCAGGTCGAGAAGATGGGGCGCACCGCCGGCGAAGAAGACGGCGATGGGCGGCAGCACGATCGCGGCCGCCGCGAGCCATCCCGCCGGCAGCGGCCGCCCGGTCAGCGCCTGGCGCCGCGTCGCCCAGCGCCGCAGCAGCAGCGCCCCGGCGATGCCGCAACCGGCCGCCGCGAGCATCCAGAGGAACAGCGGATCATAGACCGGCACGGGAAAATAGATGCCGCGGTTCGAGATGTAGACATGCGGCAGCGGCTGCCACGCCGCGCGGGGCTGCGGCGCGTCGATCCGCAGCAGGTCCCACCAGACGAAGATCTGCAGCAGCAGCGGCGTGTTGCGCATGACCTCGACATAGACGAGGGCGAGGCGGCTGACGAGCCAATTGCGCGAGAGCCGGGCGACGCCGATGCAGAAGCCGAGCACCGTCGCGAGCAGAATGCCGAGCGCAGCCACCAGCAGCGTATTGAGAAAGCCCACCAGGAGCGCGCGCGCATAGCTGTCGGCCGGGCTGAACGGGATGAGCGCCAGGCCGATGGCGAACGATGCTTCGCGCCGCAGGAAATCGAAGCCGGTGGCGATGCCCTGCCGGCGCAGATTGTCGATGACATTGGCGCCGAGATAGAGGAAGAGCGCGGCAACGAGGGCGACGACCGCAATCTGGAAAGCGATGCCGCGCAGGCGCTCGTCATGAAGGAAGGCTAGCCGCGCCGGCGCGGCGGAACGAGCGGGGCTATCGACGCTGCTCATTCGCGCCACACTGCGCCGACTCAGCGGAACGGCATCGCGTACATCAACCCGCCTTTGGTCCAGAGCTGGTTGAGGCCGCGCTCCAGCTTCAGCGGCGATTTGGGGCCGACATTGCGCTCGAAGACCTCGCCGTAATTGCCGACCTGCTTGATCACCTGATAGGCCCAGTTGTCGGGCAGGTGAAGCGCCTTGCCCATGCCCGGCGTCACCCCCAGCATGCGCTGCACCTCGGGATCGTCGCTTTTCAGCATTTGATCCACATTGGCCGAGGTCACGCCCTTTTCTTCCGCATCGATCATGGCAAAGACCGTCCAGCGCACGATGTCGAACCATTCATCATCGCCATGCCGCACCGCCGGCGCCAGCGGCTCTTTGGAGATGACCTCGGGCAGGATGACGTAATCGTCGGGATTGGGTGCCTTGGCGGCGCGCGTCCCGGCAAGCCCGGAGCGGTCCGTGGTATAGGCATCGCAGCGGCCGGAGAAGAAGGCGTTCTCGACCTCGTCGAGCTTCTCGATGACGAGCGGCTTGAACTGCATGTGGTTGGTGCGGAAATAGTCCGCCAGATTGAGCTCGGTGGTGGTGCCGGGCTGAACGCAGATCGTGGCGCCGTCGAGCTCCTTGGCGCTTTTGACGCCGAGCTTCTTCGCCACCATGAAGCCCTGCCCGTCGTAATAAGTCACCGGCGCGAAAAGGAAGCCGTTCTCGGCCTCGCGCAGCAAGGTCCAGGTGGTGTTCCGCGTGAGCACATCGACCTCGCCGGCCTGCAGCAAAGTGAAGCGCTGCTCCGCCGTCGCCGGGACGAACTTCACCTTCTTGGCATCGCCGAGCACGGCGGCGGCAATCGCGCGGCAGGTATCGGCATCGAGCCCCTGATAGTTGCCCTGGCGGTCGGGCATGGAAAAGCCGGCGAGCCCGGTGCTGACCCCGCAGGTGACGACGCCCCGGCCCTTCACCGCATCGAGCGTCGGCCCCGCTTCGGCCGCGCCGGTCCAGCACAGGCCGAGTAGCGCGACGGTCGCAAGCGCGCCGAGCGACTTCAGATATTGCATCGGAAATCCCCCTGAAGTATTTTATTTTACGGAATTAAATTGTCGCGAGCCGACTCGTCTCGCGCCCCATCCGGGCGAGAGGACGCTAACACGGCGGCGGCCCGGCGGGCAATTGCGCTGGGCGCCGGCCGGGAAGCAACGCGCAAGATGTTTTCGCAGACATTGTGCAGCTCGGAGATGGAGCCCCGCTTTCGCGGGGGCGACGAATTCTAAAGCAAAATCAAACTATTCCGTCATTCCCGCGAAAGCGGGAATCCATGCGATCTCAAAGCGTCACCGTCGTCGACCTCGATTTCCGTCAGGCGCGCGACTTGTTCAGGGTCACGGCGGCGCGAATAAGCGTCTTCAATGCCTCCTCGTCGATCGTCGCGCCCTCGTGGAAGTCGATGGCACGCCTTGTGTTCCCTTCAAGACTGGAATTGAAGAGGCGCGCAGGATCCTTCAGCGCCGCGCCTTTGGCGAAGGTCATCTTCACGACGCTCTTGTACGTCTCGCCGGTGCAGATCAATCCGTCGTGCGACCATACCGGAACCCCTCGCCACTTCCACTCCTCGACGATCTCGGGATCGGCTTCCTTGATCAAGGCACGGAGGCGGCTGAGCATCTCGCCCCGCCAGTCGCCGAGCTCCTTGATCCTCGCGTCGATCAGCTGAGCAGGCGATTTGCTTTTCTGCGACGGACTTTTCTTCATCCCGGTTTCTCCGCCGAAAGGCGTCAGTCCAGCCGCGCCACGACCTGCTCGAGCGCAGCGAGGAACCGCTGCCAGCCGCCTTTGGCACCCTGGTAGGCCTGCTGCTGATCCGGCCGGAAGCCCGCCTGCTCCATGCGCAGATGCGTTCCCGTGCTCGTCGGCGTGAGCGTCCAGGTGACGATACTCTCGAGACCATAGGCCGCCCAGGTATAAGCCAGCGTTTTGTTCGGCTCGACGGCCAGGACCTGGCAGTCGACAGCGCCCCAGTCGGCGCGAAGACTGAAACGGTGGTCCGCGACCGGCTTGAAATCGTTCTTCATCAGCCACGCCTCGATCAGGTGTGGTTGGGTGAGCGCGCGCCAGATCTTTTCCGGCGGGTAAGGCAGTTCGCGTTCGACGACGACGGAGCGCGTTTCGGTCGCAGGCTTGTTCATTGGTCCATCCTTTTCAGCAGGTCTTCGAGGCGGTCGAATCGGCTTTGCCAGAACCCGGCCATCTGCTTTGTCCAGTCGATCAGCGGGGCCAAGGCGCCGAGCTGCGCGCTGTAATGCGTCTGGCGACCTGCGTGACGGTCGCGCACCAGCCCAGCCTGCTTCAGGACCCCGAGATGCTTCGAGACGGCCGGCTGCGACACCCCGGCCCGGGCCGTCAGCGCCCCGACCGTCTGCTCTCCGTCGCGGCACAGCCGCTCGAAGATCGCCCGCCGCGTCGGATCGGCGAGCGTTCTGAAGACCACATCGTGCGCGTTCGGCATTTGGAATCAATAACTCTCTGGCTATTGATCAATCCATAACCGATGAGCTATGTGTGCGTCAAGCCAGAACGTCCACGACGCGCCGTCGATCCCGGACGCCGCCAAGCCTGAGCCGGCTCTGCGCTACCTGAAGCAGCCTCGCCTGACAATCCTGCAGAATCAGCGGCACGTGACCGGCCCTTGCTCATTCGGTCGAATTGCCGCGCCTTGGAGATGCGCCGAACGCGGCCGGCAGCCGCAGCCCTTTCGCTGAAAGCCGCGGCGATGCAAGATGCCTCGCCCGAAAACCGAGGATGTCGCCGCGATGCGCAGCAAATCCAAGAAGCCTGACACGCTCCTCACCCACGCCGGCCGCTCGCCCGAAAGCAATTTCGGCGTCGTCAACCCGCCGGTCTACCACGCCTCGACCATTCTGCATCCGACGGTGGCCGCGCTCGAGGCGGCGCAGAAGAACCGGTACAATCAAGTCACCTATGGCCGCTGGGGCACGCCCACCACGTTCGCCTTCGAAGAGGCGGTGGCGGCGGTCGAGGGCGGTTATCGCGCCATCGCCTTCGGCTCCGGCGCCGCCGCCTGCTATGCCGCCCTTCTCGCTTTCCTCAAAGCCGGCGATCATGCGCTGCTGCCGGATTCCGTGTACGGGCCGATCCGCATCTTTGCCAGCGGCTTCCTCAAGCGCTTCGGCGTCGAGGCGAGCTTCTATGATCCGCTCATCGGCGCCGGTATCGCCGATCTCCTGCGCGACAACACGCGCGTCCTCTATCTCGAGAGCCCGGGCTCGCATACCTTCGAAGTGCAGGATGTGCCGGCGCTCGTCGCCTGCGCCAAGGCGCGCGGTATCGCGACGCTCATCGACAACACCTGGGCGGCGCCGCTCTTCTTCAAGCCGCTGGCGCTCGGTGTCGATGCCGAGATCATCGCCGCCACCAAATACATCGTCGGCCATTCGGATGCGATGATGGGCATCGTGGTCTGCACCGAGGAGAGTTTCGCGCGCGTGCGCGAGATGGCGAGCCTGCTCGGCAGCCACGCCGCGCCCGATGATTGCTACTTGGCCTTGCGCGGCTTGCGCACCGCCGGCGTGCGCATGCGCCAGCACGAGACGCAGGCGCTGGCGCTTGCCCAGTGGCTCGCCAGGCGGCCCGAGGTCGAGCGCGTGCTCCATCCGGCGCTGCCGAGCTGCCCCGGCCATGACATGTGGCGGCGCGACTTCACCGGTTCGAGCGGCCTCTTCAGCGTCGTCCTGAAGCGCGACATCGCCAAGCCTGCGATCGATGCGATGCTTGACGGCATGGAGCTATTCGGCATGGGCGCGAGCTGGGGCGGCTTCGAGAGCCTCATCCTCCCCGGCCATCCCGAAAGGATGCGTACGGTCCGGCCCTGGCAGGATGGCGCGGTGCTGCGCCTCCATGCCGGGCTCGAGGATCAGGGCGATCTCATCGCCGATCTCGAGCGCGGCTTCGCCCGGCTCAACGCCGCGCGCTGACCGGGCGCCGGCCTTGTCGCCCGCGCTCACCCCGGTCGAGATCGAGGCGCTGCGCCTCAGCCTGCGCGTTGGCCTCTGGAGCGTTGTGGCCAGCCTGCCGCTCGGCCTCGCCGCCGCCTTCCTGCTGGCACGCGGCCGTTTCCCCGGCAAGCTCGTCGTCGACGGGCTCATCCATCTGCCGCTGGTGCTGCCGCCGGTCGTGGTGGGTTTTGCGCTTCTCGTGCTGTTCGGCCGCCACGGCGCGATCGGCGCCTTTCTCTACGAGCGCCTCGGCATCACCTTCGCCTTCAACTGGAAAGGCGCCGCGCTCGCTTCGGCGGTGATGGGCTTTCCGCTCATGGTGCGCGCCATGCGGCTCTCGCTCGAGCTCGTCGATCGCCGGCTCGAGCAGGCGGCGCGCACGCTCGGCGCCGGCCGGATCCGCGTCTTTCTCACCGTCACCCTGCCGCTGATGGGACCCGGCATTCTGAGCGGCGTCATTCTCGCCTTTGCGCGCAGCATCAGCGAGTTCGGCGCCACCATCACCTTCGTCTCCAACATCCCCGGCGAGACCAGCACGCTGCCGTTGGCGCTCTATACGCTGACCCAAGTGCCCGGCGGCGACGCGGCGGCCTGGCGGCTGGCGCTGCTATCGGTAGCGCTCGCCATGGCGGCGCTCGTCGTCTCCGAGCTCCTGGCGCGCCGCCTCAGCCGGCGCATCCAGGGCCTCCCATGATCGAGATCGAGGTCGAAAAGCAGCAAGGCACCTTCCGCCTCGGAGCGCAGCTCGCCCTTCCCGAGACCGGCATCAGCGCGCTCTTCGGCCGCTCCGGCGCCGGCAAGACCACGCTCGTCAACATGCTGGCGGGGCTGGTGCGGCCCGATCGCGGCCGCATCGCCGTCGGCGGCGAGCTGCTCTTCTCGAGCGAGCGCGGCATCGATCTGCCGCCCGAGCGGCGCCGCCTCGGCTATGTCTTCCAGGAAGGCCGCCTCTTTCCACATTACTCGGTGCGCGGCAATCTGCTCTACGGCGCGCGACGCGGCGCGGCGCGGATCGACTTCGACGCCGTCGTGGCGCTGCTCGGTCTTGCCGCGCTGCTCGACCGCCGCCCCGGCGATCTCTCCGGCGGCGAGAAGCAGCGCGTCGCCATCGGCCGCGCGCTGCTCGCCGCACCGCGCCTCTTGTTGATGGACGAGCCGCTGGCCTCGCTCGATGCGCCGCGCAAGGCGGAGATCCTGCCCTTTATCGAGCGGCTGCGCGATGAGCTGCATGTGCCCGTCATTTACGTCAGCCACGCCATGGAGGAGATCGTTCGGCTCGCCGACACGCTGGTGCTGCTCTCGGACGGCAAGGTGGCGGCGGTGGGCTCGGTGGAAGAGCTCACCAGCCGCCTCGATCTCCGTCCGCTCACCGGCCGCTACGAAGCGGGCGCGGTGATCCGCACCACGCTCGCCGGCCACGACGTCACCTTCGGTCTGAGCGAGCTCGCCTTTCCCGGCGGCCGCTTGCGCGTCTCGCATTTGCCGCTGCCGCTCGGCACGGCGGTTCGCGTCCGCATCCGCGCGCGCGACGTGGCGCTGTCGCGGACGCGGCCGACCGGCATCTCGATCCGCAACATCTTCGCCGCCCGCATCCTCGAGATCGCGCCCGATCGCGGCCCGCTTGTGGATATCCGTCTCGACATCGGCCCGCCGCACCAGCAGGTTCCGCTTTGGGCGCGCATCACGCTGCGCTCGCTGCAGGAGCTCGATCTCGCCGTCGGCAGCGAGGTGTTCGCGCTGCTGAAGACCGTGGCGCTCGACCGCACCAGCCTCGGCCGCTACGACTCCGCCGCCTTCGGCGAGGATGAGGTGGGGTAGTCTACGCGAGCTCGCGCAACGAGTTTCTGGGTCGCGGCGCCAGCGCTTGCTCAGCAAGCGCGAAAGCCCTCCGTCCGGCGCCCCCACTTCACCCTCCCGCCGCTGGCGCGGCGGGTCCCTCCCTCTCCGCCCCATTGGGGCGGAGAGGGTTGGGGTGAGGTGGGGCGAGTGACAAAGTTAGCCAATGCTAAATTAGCTCACCCCTCACAGGCGAAATGCGCCGTCGTCACGTCCTGATCCTCGAACTCGTCGAGCAGCAGAGCCTGCTTGCCGAAGCCGCTGCAATGCGCCGCGGCGCGCGCCCTTGCCTCTTCGATCGTCGCTTCGCGCGTGTACCAGTGAAGCGTCGCGCCTTGGTCGCTGGCGTGGTCGAGCCAGATTCGCCCGGCGCAGCCGCACAGTCCCGTCGCCGCCACAGCAGCGAGCACGGCGAGCGACATCAGTTCGCGAGCTCCGGACAGACGCATGACGGTCCTCCGTTCGCAAAGCGTTCGACCCTAGCGCAGGTTCGATAGTCGGCGATAACGAAGTCGCGGACAGAGGACGAACGCCAAATTACATCGACGTAATGAATTACAGCGAAGTAATGTTGGCGCCCCCGGCGGCTGGCGCGTCGCTTGAGTCGGTGACATGATCAAAGGCGATTGGTGCCATGAAGCGGTCACCGCCAAGCGTTATGGTCGCGCCATTCCGAGAATGCGGATCGCATTCCGGGAGGTAGAATCCCGTGTTCGCCGATCTGATCGCGCTCGTTCTCATGCTCGCTTTGGCCTTCGCCGCCGGCTACGGGCTGCGCGCCTTCATCTCGTACCGCCGCCGTCACTGGCACTGAGGTAGGACGACGACTTCGGGACAGGCTATAGTTCGGCCTTTGCCGAGGAAGAGCCGGTGCCGCGATCCTTGTTGCTCGCCGTTCTGCTGCTGACCGCCTGCGCCGGCGAACAAGAAGCGTCGCAACCACTGACGCCGCTCCAGATCCGCTCGCAGCTCTTCGGCCACATGGTGGAAGCGACCGATCCGCAGGGCGGACGCTATTTCATCCGCTTCCACCGCGGCAATACCGCGGAGATCATCAGCGACACGAGCGAGTTCGCGCGCTGGTACCCCGATGTCGAAAAGGGTCTCTGCCTGCAGCTCCATGACAAGCCGCCGCGCTGCGCGCCGCTCTATCAGACCAATCCCTCGCACTATCAATGGGCCGGCACGATGTTCAGCGATCTCACCGTGCGCGCGCCCGATTCCTACAACGGCTTCGACGGGATGCATCCCTTCCGACAGGATTTCTTTCCGACGCGCTGACGCGCGTCGCAGGCCGAGGCGCCTTACGGCTTGGCGGCGATCTCCTTGCGGCGCTGGTCGATGGCTTTCGCCGTCTCGCTTTCGAGCTGATCGAGCTTGTCGCTGTACTGCACCTCGGTGATCGCGCCGCTGTCGTATTGTCGCGCCAGCGCCGCACGCGCTTTCGCGAAGCCATCATAGAGGTCGAGCGTCGCCGGATCCTCCTTCGCCCACACCGGCCGCTCGCGCGCACCGAGGCAATCGTCCAACGCCGCCTTGTCCTTGAAGTGCTGATCGCGGCACGGCGCTTCCGCCGAATGGAGATCGGAGACGAATTGGCTCCGGGCGCAGGCTGCGAGCAACAGCAGCATCGCCAGCGCCAGTACCGACCGCCTCTTCCGCTCGACCATCGCCGCTCCTCGATGGCTCAACACCTGGCATGGCGCATCGTCCCCGGTGGACAAGATCCGTCCGTCGGTCTATGAGCGTAGGGTCCTTGTGCGCTCATATACCGAAGACGAAGCGTGTTCCCGTATAGGAGCGCAACAACTTGTTCGGCATTTCGGCTTTGGCCATCTCGTAGAACGGCTCACCGGTGCAATGCAGCGGAACGACGTAGTCGATATCGATCGCCTTGAGCGCATCGATCGTGTCGCGCACGTAGTCCTTCTTGTAGGGAGCGAGATGGAAGCCGCCGATCACCGCATGAACTTTGTTGATGCCCGAGACCGCTTGGGCCTGCTTGATCGCGTTGATCACCCCGCGATGACTGCATGAGGTCAATACGATCAACCCGCGTCCTCTGAGATTGAACGCGGTGGCGATCTCATGTCTGAACTGATCGGGGATGACTGCCTTGGTCCGCTCATCCTCCGGAAGCCTGTCGGCATAACAGCCGATGCCCTGGTTTACACCAATCTTCATCGCGGTGGGCGACAAGAGCTTCTCAAAGCTCACCTGGCCGATTTGGCCAGTGGTGAAGCCGTGCTCCGCGACCAATGCTGGCCCGTCCGCATACGTCACCGTGAGATTGGCATTCTCCAGCGCTTGCCGATCCAGGGCGCCGAAATCTCCGCGCACCGGCGGTGCCGTCCATTCGCGCGAGCAGAATGCTTCCTCGCCTCCCACATAGATCGGCAGCTTGGGTTTCAACTTGCCGTTATTGTTCTGCAAGAAGCCGACCAAGCCGCCGAAGTGATCATAGTGGCCGTGGCTCAAAACCAGGGCGTCAAGCTCAGCCGGATCGATCTCTAGGAGTTTGGCGTTATTGACGAGCGCATCCGGTGTGAAGCCGAAGTCGATAAGAACAGTCCGCTTCTCCGTGCCGCGCTGTGACTCGACGTGCATCGACAGGCCGAACTCGCTGACCAGTGTCTTGCCGGGCGCCTTGCCTTCGCCAATTCCCCAGCCGAAGTGATCGATATCGACGCCAGGGGCCTTGCTGCTGGGCGCGACGGCAAATTGATAGCTGTCGACGACCACGCGTACAGCCACGCGGTCGATTTCGGGAACCGAGCCGGAGATGGTCGCCGCGCAGACCGGCTTGGCATTGCCCATCAGCATCGCCACGATGGCGCTGAACATGGCCGCGCCGCCACCGCACACGACATCGCGCCGACGGATTGCGTCGCACTGATGCACCAACATGACCAGATCCTCCCTTTGCGTCGCCTTCGCTGCCGCAAGGCGGCGGGCGCAAAACGCACTCCCGCGGGGGAGCCGCTGGGTGGCGAACACGCCAGCGTCTGGCAGCCCGCCCGCGAATCGAGGGATCCGAGCATCGTACCGGCGCCCGACCACGTCGACAAGCGCAGCGCGGCGTGCTTCAAGCGGAGACGCGGCCGGTTGTGGAGTACCCAGTTTTGCAAATGGCGCGCCCTGCAGGAATCGAACCTGCGACCTGCCGCTTAGAAGGCGGCTGCTCTATCCGCTGAGCTAAGGGCGCTTCCGGGCGCGCACTCTAACAGGGCGCGCGCAGGACCGCGAGGGCTGCCTTACCGCGCCGGCCAGCGCGGCCGGTCATAGCGGAAATTGTCGGCATAGGCCTTGGGCTTGTCGAGGCGCTGATGCGGCGGCGCCACGACATAATCGAGGCCGCGCTTTTGCGCGTAGGCGACCGCCTCCTCGAGCGTGTCGAAGGCGAGATGCACCTGGTTCAGCGTGTCGCCGGCGCTGATCCAGCCCATCAGCGGATCGGGGTGCCGCTGCGTCGCCTGCTCGTAGTCGAGCACCCATTTGTGCGTCTTGGCGCGACCGGATTGCATCGCCGTCTTGGTCGGCCGATAGATGCGTGCAACCGCCATCTTCCCCCTCGTCGTTCGGAATGGTCGGGGCGAGAGGATTCGAACCTCCGGCATCCAGCTCCCAAAGCTGGCGCTCTACCAGGCTGAGCTACGCCCCGAGCCGTGAAATTCCGCGGCACCGTAAGGGGTTCGGAGCGCGATTGCAACGCGGCAGAGCGCAAGGCGCCGGGTCTGCCTAAGTCCTCGTCGCACTCCCAAGCAAGGCGTTTTCCTGAGGGGTGCCGTGGTACCATCGCGCAACCGCGCTCTTTGACATCGTGCAGGATGTTTCACGTGTGGCACGCCGTGCCCGACGCCGGGAGCGTCGTTCGAAAAAAATGTCCCCGGTGTACACCGGGGGCGTAGGTCGCTCCCGGCGTTGTGTCCCTCGACGGGTCGCTAGGCTCGCGCTCAGGGTGAGGAAATTTCCTTCGTGCCGCAAAGAATTCACCTCATCCTGAGCTTGTCGAAGGACGCACCTCAGGTCTGCAGCGCATTTGTTCGATCGCTTAATTTTCTTCACAAGCACTTTCGCGGGGTGACGCGCTGCAGTCTCGCGCTGAGCGCTACGGCGCAACGCGGCGCCAATAGGCTTTCGCATATCCCTCTGCATCGACCGCGCCGACCTTCGCCGGCAAAGGCTGGCCGTTCTTGCACGCCCAGGACACGACGGTCTCGTGCCCCGTGACCACCATGGGCACGAAGGTCGCGTTCGGGTTCTCGCGGCAGAAACCCGAGATGGCCGGCGTCGGCGTGCGGCTGGTGTCGGCCTTCGCATCGCACGGTATGTTCGCGCCGTAGAGACAGGCGAGCACCGCGCCGCGCGCACAGCGCCACGCCATCAGCCTGCCCTGCCCCGGATCGAGATGAAGCGTCGCGGCCATCCACGCCGGCAGCTTCGGGCCGCTGTATCGCGCGTCCGGTCGATCGATCGTTCCGACGGCCCGGCAATAGGGAACAGGATCCGTGTAGCCTTCGGCGAAAGCAGGCGCGAAAGACCACAGCATCATTGCCGCCGAACACGTCATCGCTGCATTAGACGCCACGCTATCCTCCAGCACCATCGACCCGGTCCGACGAGCGCTGCCTTCTTGACGCCGCCGACGCGCCTGCGCAACGCGCGCGCCTCGACGGAGTCGCGGGCATTGGCCCAAAAAGGACAGAAGAACTGCGTCCAATTTCGGCGATCATAGCGGCGTTCTGGTCTCTACCAGCGCGTGTCAATGTGCGGCGAGTACCTTGCGGGTCGAGATGCGGTTGAGAGAGTGGCGAATGGGCGTGGCGCACTTGTCGAAATTGCCGTGCCCTGACAGTGTCTCCGCATCGCGCTGGTACACGCTGCTGCGAGACGCTGCGCAGTTCGTCAGCAGCGACTGGGCGATCCGAGCAGCGGAGTCAGGTTGGAATACCGTCAGCCTCTTCGGCTGTCATCCGCGCTTTCCGCTCGAACGATTTGATTGCCGGGGCGTCCTCTGGGCGATCGAAGGCGCCGAGATCATCGGCGTCAGCGCAGCCGAGATCGTCATTCGCCTCGAGACGGGCTCTCGGCTCGCCTGCCGCCGCCCATCCGCGGCGCCAGGCGAGCCGATCATCTTGGCTTGGCAGCTGGAGATCGTGATCCCGGAGGATCGCGATCAGAGGCCGATCGATGCCGCCTGATTTGCCCGGCCTGCGCGTTGCTCGCGCGCCGCCCGCTCGGAGCGCGACGGCAGCGATTGCGACGCGCCCGGCTCTTCGCTGAGCATGACGCGCAGATCGGCGCGTGCCCGGCTAAGGCGCGAGCGCACCGTACCCACCGGCACCCCCAGTATGTCGGCGACCTCGTCGTACTTCATCCCTTCGAGCCCGATGAGCAGAAGGACGGTACGCTGGTCATGGGGCAGGCGAGCAACGGCTCTGTCGAGATCGTTGAGCTCCAAGCGGCGCATCTGCGTCGCCGGTGCCGGCGCTTGGATGTCGTCGATATTCACCGTCGGCCCCTGGCGCACGAGCTGGCGAACGCGGTTGACGTGCTGGTTGTGCAGAAGTGTGAAGAGCCAGGCGCGCAAATTCGTGTCCGGCTGATAAAGGTGCTTCTTCTCGAGCGCGCGAAGCACCGTATCCTGCACCAGGTCGTCGGCTTTGTCGGGGTCTCGCAACAGAGCGAGGGCGTAACGGCGCAAACGCGGGAGCTGTTCCTCAACGAGCTTGCCAAACGATGTCACTGCGGGCCTCCTGCAACGTGCTGCTTGTTGACGGGCAGTCTTAAACGGTCCGCGTAAACCCAGTGCGACTGAGACATCCTTAATTTGCAACAAATTGAATCAGTTGACGCAGTTTGCGTCTCGGCATGGTCCTTTGAGGCGGCATCATGGTCCGGACGAGCACCAGGGAAGGCGCCATCGGATCGGCCTAGAGACCCGTTAAGTATGCGGCCACGACCGCAGCGACCGCGAAGACGGCCATTGTCAAACCGATCCACGCGTTCAAGGCGCGCCTCCTCCTTCATGATGACCCGTCGGGCTCGGCAAGGGGCGGCCATAGGCCGCGATCACAAGCCAAGTCCAGGTAACGTATCGGGCGAATAATGGAACGCAGTAATCGCGCCCAGGTTCCACCGAACCGGCGCGCGGCCCAAACGGCTCGTCCCACCCTCGCAAAAGCCGACAGGCGCTCGTCGATCGGGCACTAAAAGGGCGATGAGGCCGCCACTTGCGCCCGGCCGAAGCGTTTACCTCAAGAGCGGCAAGCGGGGCATCGATGGACTACGCGAAATATTTGCGCGAGCGAGCCGCGGAAATGAGCGAGCTCGCATTGACGGCGACGGAGCCGGCGGCTTCCGTCGAATTCTTCAAGCTGGCGAGCCTGTGTCGAGACAGCGCGGAGCGCGTCGAGCGGCTATCGCCGGGACGGCGGTGGGACGTCTCTCGGATGGAGGAAGGCGCTCTCGGCACATCGGCGCCGTCTTCCGGTTCGGCGCAGACGCAGATCGAAGCATCGCCCGCGGCCAAGCTCGTCGAGGATTGATGATGAGAACATCGGCGGCGGTGGCGTTGCTCGCACTTGCCTTGATCGGTCTTTGCGCTTGCGCCACTCCGGAAGAGCTGCGCGCCCAAGACGAAGCCGCATGCACCGGCTATGGTTTCCAGTCGGGAACACCGCAATTCGCGGAATGCCTGCAGCGGGAAAGCCTGGCACGGAACTACGGCGCCGCGCCCCAGGTCGGGGTCGGGATGGGATTCGGCTTTGGTCAATGGTAGCGCCGCCGAGACGGGCTCGGCCGCCTATGCTCTTCCTCCCCGCACGACCGAAATCGGACCGTCGCGCCACGGCGCGGAGGTTGGCGCCAAGTGCGCGGCCGAGTGGGTGAAAGATCGCGTCTTGACGTTGAATCCGTAGCGCCATCTCCGGAGACAGACGATCGTCCTGCGGCACTCGATCTTTCGCGCGAGCAGCAGCAGTCGCAGGTTCTGGCGCTCGCGTCTTGCCGACTTCAATGTCTTCCATTTGTCGCGGTCGAGCGGCGACGTGGTCGCCTCGAGCGCGGCGACGATACGGTCGACCCGCCCGAGCAAGCGCTCGATCTTGGCGGTTGGCAGCGATCCTGGGTCGACGACGCCGGAGTCCATGACAAGTTCCTGCGCGAGCGAACCCGAGCAAACGGAGTTGCAAGAGGAAGCTCCCATAAATCTTTCGAGCTAGACACGGGGCTGATTCAGGGCGCGCGCGTGCGCCGGCCCTTCCCTCGCCACGCCGCGCCCGTCAGGATCGTCACCCGGTTCCCAGGACGAGGCGACCCATGACGAAGCGCCATATCGAGCTCACCGAGAAGCTCTGGGATTACATCCTCGACACGTCGTTGCGCGAGCCGCCGCTGCTGCGCCGCTTGCGTGAAGAGACCGCGCGGCTGCCCCTGGCGGGCATGCAGATCGCGCCGGATCAGGGGCAGCTCATGGCGCTGCTCGCCCGTCTCATCGGCGCGCGGCGCTGCCTCGAGATCGGCACTTTCACCGGCTACAGCGCACTCGCCCTGGCGCTCTCACTGCCGCCCGACGGCCACATCATCGCTTGCGACGTCAATCCCGAGACCACAGCCATCGCCCGGCGCTATTGGGCCGAGGCCGGCGTCGACGGCAAGATCGAGCTCCATCTCGCCCCGGCGCTCGCGACGCTCGACGCGCTGCTCGCCGACGGGCACGAGGGCCGTCTCGACTTCGCCTTCATCGATGCCGACAAAGAGAATTACGACGGCTACTACGAGCGCTCGCTTCGCCTCCTGCGGCCGGGCGGGCTCATCGTCATCGACAATGTGCTCTGGGGCGGCTGGGTCGCCGATCACCGCCGCAAGGATACTGAAACCGTGGCGCTGCGCGCCCTCAATGCCAAGCTCCACCGCGACGAGCGCATCGACCTCTCGCTGCTGCCGCTCGCCGACGGCATCACGCTGGCGCGGAAGCGCTAGGCGAACGCGCAACGCGCGTTCGTCCGCGGCGGCGGCAGCGGTTGCGCGAGCAACCGCGAGAGCCGCTCCCATCCGGCGAGCCGCGTCCGCCGTTCAATTGCCGAAGATCGGGAAATGCACGACGTCGCCGAGATGAATGCCGAGGCGTGAGACGGTGCCGCCATTGAGCTCGAGGACGGCGCGTACCGGCACTTTCGCATAGATCGTCGCCTCGGACATCGGCACCGCGCGCTCGTGGATGTCGGCGACGCGGCCATCGGCGGCGATGAACAGCATGTCGAGCGGGATGAGCGTGTTCTTCATCCAGAAGGCCGCCGGCTGCGTCGTGCCGAAATCGAACAGCATGCCGGCATCGGCGGCGAGCGAGCGGCGGAACATCAGCCCCTGCTCCTGCTCCGCCGGCGTCGTCGCAATCTCGACGGTGAAGCGCTGCGGCCCGCTTCCGGTGTCGATCGTCAGCGTCGATTTCTGGAAGGTGGCGAGCTGCGCGCCGGCGGCGGGGACGAGAGCGATCAGCAGGAAGAGAGCGAGGAACGGGCGGAACTTGGACATGGGCGGCGGGGGAAACTCGAGTGCGGAACGCCGGGGTTCTACCGCGCCGCGCCCCGGCGCGGCAAGCCGTCCCGCGATCTCCTCCGCGGCGAGTAATCATCAGCGGCCGCCGGCGCCGTATCGATAAAATATTAACGAGCTTCACGGCAATATATTTTGACAGGGTGCGCGCAATACTGAAGCATGGCGCGCTTTCATTGCGGCGCAGGAGATCGGGACATGGCGGAAAGGCCGAGCACGCTCGCCGGCGCCGCGCTCTATGACTGGCTCCTCCAGCGCGCCGTCGCGCTGTGGTTCCTGGGGCTCGCCGCGACGCTCGGCATCGGCCTCGCCGGCACGGCGGCAAAGCTCAATCTCACCCATCCCGGCACCATCGCCTGGGCGGCGGTCGGGGATATGCTGTCGCGGCTTTTCACCCTGCTCTTCTTTGCGCTTGCGGCCTGGCTCAGCCTGGTGCGCGCACCGGCGGTGGCGAAGGCGCGAGGGCTGCAGCCGCGGCTCACCGCGCTGCTGGCGGTGACGCTGGTCTTCGCGCTGCCGCTGCTGCCGCGGCTTCCGGCGCCGCCGACCTGGCTGCTGTTTCTGTCGGCCGGACTCGCCCTTCTCGGCAATGCGCTGGCGCTTGCCGCGCTCAACCGGCTCGGCACCTCGTTCAGCATCATGTCCGAGGCCCGGCGGCTGGTCACCGACGGGCCCTATCGCTTCGTCCGCCATCCCCTCTACCTCACCGAGGAGATCGCGATCGTCGGCATCTTCCTGCCCTATTGGAGTTGGGCGGCCGGGCTGCTGTTCCTCGTTCATCTCGCGGTGCAGCTGACGCGGCTCCACAACGAAGAGCGGCTGCTGCGCGAGACCTTTCCGGACTATGCCGACTACGCCCGCCGCACCGCCCGCCTCATCCCCGGAATCTGGTGATCAGGGGAAGAACAGCAGCTGCGCCAGCAGCAGCCACGGCAAGAGGCAGAGGATCGCCCAGCCGATATAGGGAAAGAAGCGCGGCATCACGATGCCGTGGCTTTCCGCAATGCTCTTGATCAGCAGATTGGGCGCGTTGCCGAGATAGGTGAAGGCGCCGAAGAAGGCGGCCGCCGCCGAGATTGCCGCCAAGGTTTCTGGCAGCGCCGCAGCAACCGCCGCGCCGCTGCCGCCGGCGAAATGGAGAAAGACCAGATAGCTCGGCGCATTGTCGAGCACCGCCGAGAGCAGACCCGTCGCCCAATAGAAGAGCCGGTCATCGGGAACGCCGGCCGGCATCAGCCGCACGAACAAGGGCGCCGCCGGTCCCGCGGTCCCGGCCGCGATCATCGCCGTCACCGGAATGAGCGTGATGAAGATCCCGGCGAAGAGAACGGCCACCTCGATCATCGGCTGCCAAGCGAAATCATTGCGCTGTCGCGTTTGCGGCGCGGTCAATGCCAGCGACAAAAGCCCGGCCGCGGCGAGCAGCGCGTCTGCCGCGATCTCCACGACATTCCAGCGCACCGCGCCCAGCGGCAGCGCCAGCGCGGGATGCCAGAAGGCGCGCAGCAGCACCGCCAGGATGACCAGGGCCAGCAGCGCGATATTGACCCCGCCCTCGATGCCGAGCTTCTCCATCTCCGGCAGCAGCGCCGGATCGACGCGGCCGCGGCGGTGAAAGATGTAGCGGTCGAGCGTGTAGAAGCTGAAGAGCAGCCCGGCCGCGACGAACAGCGTCGGCGCCCAGAGATGGGCGAGCGGCCAGAAGAACGGCACCCCCGCGAGGAAGCCCAGAAAGAGCGGCGGATTGCCGATCGGCGTCAGCGCGCCGCCGACATTGGCCACCAGCAGGATGAGGAAGACGAAGACATGCGCGCTGGGCTGGCGGTGCCGGTTGGCGCGGATGAGCGGCCGGACCATCAGCATCGCCGCGCCCGGCGTGCCGATGACGCTGGCGAGCGCGGTGCCGATGGCGAGCATCGCCGTGTTGACGGCGGGCGCGCCGTGCGGCGTGCCGGTCACGCGCAGGCCGCCGGCGATGATGTAGAGCGATCCGAGCAGCAGGGCAAAAGGCAGATATTGCGACACCGCCATGTCGAGCAGCGCCACCCCCGCCGCGCCGGGACTGTTGAGGGCGGCTTCCGGCACGAGGAACGCCAGCGACCAGAAGAGGGTAAGCTTGGCGTAATGCCGGTGCCATAGGGCCGGCGCCACCAGCGGCGCGCAGGCGATCGTCAGCAGCAGGCCGAGAAAGGGCACGGCCCACAACAGCGAGGCGGGGGCGGTCATGGGCGCACTATGGCGTGCGGGTTCGCCAGCCGGGAGTCCGCGGGCATCCTTGCCCGCGGCAGACCGACGCGATAGGCTCGCCGCCGCTCAGAAAAACCGAGGGAAGGCCGCCATGGACATGACCGGCGAGTTCCGGATTCCGGCACCGCGCCAAAAGGTGTGGGAAGCACTCAACGATCCCGAGATCTTGCGGCGGAGCATTCCGGGCTGCGAGGAAGTGCAGAAGGTCTCCGACAACCAGTTCGAAGCCAAGGTGACC
>DATIYL010000096.1:0-18261 GCA_035517635.1 Allostellaceae bacterium
CAGATAAAGGATGACGCCGGGATCGAGGGCGCCCGTCCGCGTTCCCATCATCAGCCCGTCGACCGCGGTGAAGCCCATCGTGGTCGCGATGCTGCGGCCGTTTTCGAGCGCGCACAGGCTGGCGCCGTTGCCGAGATGGGCAACGACGACCTTGCCTGCGGCGATCTCGGGCGCGATGCGGGGCAGCATCGAGGCGATGTACTCGTAGGAGAGACCGTGGAAGCCGTAGCGCCGCACGCCCTTGGCGGTGATCTCCCGCGGCAGGGCGAATTCCTGCGCGAGTGATGGCTGGGTGCGGTGGAAGGCGGTGTCGAAGCAGGCGATTTGGGGCAAATGAGGCGCCTCAGCCGCGATCGCGTGGATGACGGCGAGATGATGCGGCTGGTGCAGCGGCGCGAGCGGTACCAGCGCTTCCAACACGGCGATCACGTGATCGTCGATGAGCACCGGCTGCGAATAGGTGGTGCCGCCATGGACGACGCGGTGCCCGACGCCGTCGAAGCCGTCCCTGCCGATGCCGTGATCGGCGAACCAGCGCTGGATGGCGGCGGTGGCGGCGGCATGGCCGTCCTCACTCGGCGCCGCTTCGCCGCTGCTCCGCCCTTGCGCATCGAACACCTCGAGGCGCGGCGCGGTGCCGATGCCTTCGACTTGGCCATGGGCGCCGGCCGAGACGCTCCGGTCGGCGTTGGTCTCGAACACCGAGAACTTGATGCTCGAGGACCCCGCATTCATGACGAGGATCGGCTTGCGCATGAGATCATACCTTTGCGAGTTTGCCGATCTCGGACGCGGCGACGCGCCGGGCGTGAGCATAAAGTGCCGCTACGGCGCAGCTCGCCATGCGCGTCCGCACATTGTCGGCGCGGCTGGTGAGAATGATCGGCACGCGGGCGCCGAGGACGATGCCGGCGGCATCGGCATCGGCCAGGAAGGAGAGCTCCTTCGCCAGCATGTTCCCGGCCTCCAGATCGGGCACGAGCAGGATGTCGGCATCGCCGGCCACGGCGGAGCTGATATGCTTGATCGCCGCCGCCTCGCGGCTGATGGCATTGTCGAGCGCGAGCGGCCCGTCGAGCACGCCGCCGGTGATCTGCCCGCGCTCGGCCATCTTGCACAAGGCCGCAGCGTGGATGGTCGACGGAATCTTGGAGGTTATGGTCTCGACGGCCGACAGGATGGCGACCTTGGGGACGCTCACGCCCAGCGCCTGCGCGAGCTCGATCGCGTTCTGGACGATGTCGACCTTGTCCTCGAGTGTCGGAAAGATGTTGACGGCGGCGTCGGTGATGAAGAGCGGCTTCGCATAGGTGGGCACGTCCATGATGAAGACATGGCTGATCCGCCGCGCGGTGCGGAGGCCGGTGTCCTTCTGGACCACGGCGGCCATCAGCTCGTCGGTGTGAAGGCTGCCCTTCATCAAGGCGTCGGCTTCGCCCGCGCGGACGATCTCGACCGCCTTCTCGGCCGCCGCATGGCTGTGTGGAACGTCGACGAGCTTCACCGCCGAGATGTCGAGCCGCAGCGATTGCGCCAGCGCACGGATCCGCGGCTCGGGCCCGACCAGGATCGGCTTGATGATCTTCGCTTCGGCCGCCTCGAGTGCGCCCGACAGCGAAGTCTCGTCGCAGGGATGCGCCACCACCGTCCGCACTGGCGCGAGCGCGTGGCAGCGGTAGATGAGCGCATCGTATTTCTCGTGCTTGCGCGGTTCCATCCGTGGCTCCCGGCGAGAGGGGACGATGCTCCCGTTCGCCCGTTCAGTCTTGCATCGTGAGCAAGTCTCGATGATGACGTTGAGCGTATCGGCGCTCATCGCTTGCGTCGGGCGACGCGAGCGATGATTCCGCACTGCAGCGGCGGCGGTCTTTGATCGAGATCAATCGCGACCATTAAAGCTCTGTAAGGCGGCCGATCGACCTGAGGCGGCCGCAGCTCGCCGCGCTATCCCGCCGCCTCGGCGAAAACGGGACGCGGCGGCGCGGTGACCCCGAGCACGATCAGCGCGGCGGCAAGGCACATCAACCCGGCGAAGAGGAACGCGGCGTTGTAATCGCCGAGCAACGTCCGCACGAGACCACTGCCATAGGCCGCCGTGGCGGAGCCGAGCTGATGCGTGACGGTGATCCAGCCATACATCAGACCGGCGCTTTCGATGCCGAAGGCATTGGCGGTGAGGCGCACGGTCGGCGGCACGGTGGCGATCCAGTCGAGGCCGTAGAAAAGGCCGAAGAGTGCCAGCCCCCACGGCGAGAGATCGAAGGCGTAGGGCAGGAACAGCAACGACAAGCCGCGCAGCGCGTAATACCAGAACAGCAGGTAGCGGCTGTCGAAGCGGTCGGAGAGCCAGCCCGATGCGGTGGTGCCGAGGAAGTTGCAGACCCCCATGGCGGCCAGCATTCCGGCGGCGGTTGCCTCGGCAATGCCGTGATCGACGCAGGCGGCGATGAAATGCGTGCCGATGAGGCCGATCGTGCTGGCGCCGCAGACGAAGAAGCTCAGCGACAGCAGCCAGAAATCGCGCGAGACGACGCCTCGGCCGAGCGCGGCGAAGGCGAGGAAGAACGGGTTGGCGGGCGGCGGCGCGGCAGGCTCGGGGCGCGACGTGAGGGCGCCATAGCGGGGAAGCCCGAGATCGGCCGGGCGGTCGCGCATCAGCAGCGCCACCACCGGTACCATCAGCAACACCATGCCGCAGGCGATGAGCACGGCGCTGCGCCAGCCGAGCGTGACCGTGAGGTTGGCGAGGAGCGGCATGAAGATGAGCTGTCCCGCAGCGGCGCTGCCGGTGAGCAATCCCATGACCAGGCCGCGCCGGGCGATGAACCAGCGGCCGGCGACGATGGCGCCCATCACCATCGCGGTCATCCCGGTGCCGGTGCCCACCATCAAGCCCCAGAGCAGCAGAAGGGTTGTGGTGCTGCCGGCGAGCGGGGTCAGCCCGAAACCCAATCCGAACAGCGCCAGCGCCGTCAGCATCACGGCACGCAGGCCGAAGCGCTCGACGAAGCCGGCCGAGAACGGCCCGATCAGGCCGTAGAGAAGGAGACCGACCGAGATCGGCAGCGCGATGGCGGCGCGGCTCCAGCCAAATTCGCGCTCGAGCGGCACGATGAGCACCCCCGGAGCGGAGCGAACCCCGGCCGCGACCAGGAGGGTGAGAAAGGTGACGCCGACGACGATCCAGCCGTAGTGGAGGCGGCTCGACAAGCGGTCGGCGGTGGGGCGGCGCGACATGCGGAGCGGCTCGGGCTGAAATCGGCGATGCCCGGGCACTCTAGGCTGCAACGCCAAGCGCGGCCACTTGTGGCCGCGCATAGCTGCAATACGATTACGTGTCTGCGCCTGCGATCGGCACAGGCCTGAGGCTCAGCGCCCGCAGGGCCGGGCGCTGTCGCCGGGGACGCCGCCTCGCCTAGGCGAAGAGGCGGCGCAGGCGCGTCTTCAGCGTGCCCCCGAGCCAGGTCCCCGAGGCCGGCGATGCCGGGACGAGCGCCCGCTCGGCGACGCCGTTGATGATGTTCTCGCGCGCCTGGCTCAGCACCCGCACCACCAACGCATGGGTGGTCAGCGGGTGATCGTTGAACATCTCGATCCGCAGGTAATCGCGGCCGGTAACCTGCTTGATCGCCAGCAGGATCGGCTCCTTCAGCGCGATCGTCGCATCCGCGGCCATCATCGCGCCGAGAATGCAGCGGCGCCCGTCATAGGACCGCAGCTGCTGCTTGCACCAGCGATCCTCGCGGGCCAGCAGATCGATGACCTTGTCCATCTTGTCCAGGGCCTCGATGCGGCCCTCATAGCCGGTACCGTCGAAGGGCATAGCTCATTCCTCACTGACCGTGCGACCCCCGGCGTCCTGTGGGCGCCGGCGCTAAAGGGACCAACGGATGAGGAGAGACAAAGTTCGCGAGATCATGCCGCAAAGCGAAGATTTGACACAACCGAAAGTTGAGTTTCGGTTCGCGGCGGCGTCAGAGTTCGATCTGGCCGCCGAGCTCGATCACCCGGTTCGTCGGAATGCGAAAGAACTCGGTGGCGTCCAGCATGCTGTTGGAGAGAAAAATGAAAAGCCGCTTGCGCCAGAGCCAAAGGCGGGTGCGCTTGCCGGCGACGAGCTTCTCGCGGCCGACGAAGAAGGAGGTTTCGAGCAGGTTGAAATGGAACTGCATGGCGCGACATTGCGCCAGGGCACGCGGGATGTTGGGCTGGTCGATGAAGCCGTAACGCAGCGTAATGGTGTGAATGTTCTGGTCGAGATGGCGGATCTCGAGGCGCTGATCGTCGCCGACATGCGGGATGTCCTCGGTCTGCACCGTCATGAGCACGACGCGCTCGTGCAACACCTTGTTGTGTTTTAGGTTGTGGAGGAGCGCGTTGGGCACGACCGAGATGTTGCCGGTCATGAAGACGGAGGTGCCGGGAACCCGCGGCGGCCGCCCGGGGCGAAGCGTCGCGATGAAGGTTTCGAGCGGCAGCGCGTCGCGCTCGCGCTCGCGCTGCAGCACCCGGCGGCCCGAGCGCCAGGTCGTCATCACGATATAGACCGCTGCGGCGACGACGAGCGGGAACCAGCCGCCTTCCTCGATTTTCAGCAGATTGGCGGCGAAGAAGGCGAGATCGACGGTGAGGAAGAAGCCGAAGAGCAGCGCCGCCAGTCCCGGATTCCACTGGCGCACGCCGTACATGTAGACGAGCGCGAGGACCGTGGTGATGCTCATGGTGCCGGTGACGGCGATGCCATAGGCGGCGCCGAGATTGTCGGAGGAGCGGAAACCGAGCACCAGGCCCGCAACCGCGATGAGCAGCAGCACGTTGATCCGGGGAACGTAGATCTGGCCGATCTCCTGCTCGGAGGTGTGGCGTATCTCGAGCCGCGGCAGGTAGCCGAGCTGCACCGCCTGCCGCGTCATCGAGAAGGCGCCCGAGATCACCGCCTGTGAAGCGATGATCGTCGCCGCGGAGGCGAGAACGACCAGCGGATAGAGCGCCCAATCGGGCGCCAGGCGGTAGAAGGGATTGTCGAGCACGCGCTCGATCGCCGCCGGGCTATGCGCCCCGAGGAGAAGCGCGCCCTGCCCGAAATAGTTGAGCAGCAAGGCGGGAAAGACAAAGTAGAGCCAGGCGCGGCGGATCGGGGGTGCGCCAAAATGCCCCATATCGGCGTAGAGCGCTTCGGCGCCGGTGACAGCGAGCACGACGGCGCCGAGCAGGATGAAGCCGCGGCGCGGATCGGCGACGAAGAAGGTGAGCCCGTAAAGCGGATTGAGCGCGAGCAGGATGCTGGGAGCGCGGACGATTTCGGCGCCGCCCAGCACGGCGATGGCGACGAACCAGACGGCGGTCACCGGGCCGAAGAGGCCGCCGACCCGTCCCGTGCCGCCGCGTTGCACCAGGAAGAGCACGCCGAGCAGCACGAGGGTGATCGGCAGGATGTAGGGCTCGAAGAGGGGCGTTGCGACTTTGAGGCCCTCGACGGCCGACAGGACGGAGATCGCCGGCGTGATGACGCCGTCGCCATAGAAAAGCGCGGCGCCGATCAGTCCGGCGGCCAGGATCCAGCCATAGGCCGGGGACCCCCGTCCCGTGGCGCGCAGCGCCAGCGCCGTGAGCGCCAGAATGCCGCCCTCGCCGCGGTTGTCGGCGCGCATGATGACGATGACGTATTTCAGCGTGACGGTGATGAAGAGCGCCCAGGCGACCAGCGACAGGATGCCCAGCACCGAGCTTTGCGTCACGCTGTGCGCATCTTCGAAGCATTGCTTGATGGTGTAGAGCGGCGAGGTCCCAATATCGCCATAGACGACGCCCAGCGCGCCGATGACCAGGCCCTGGCGCATCTTTTCCGAGGCCGTCGGGCTGCCGTTCACAGTGGTATGCGCCATGACTCCGTCATTCCGGAGGCGGACCGGCCGCCGGCCGAAGGGGGCGAACCTTAAGCCCTATGGGGGGAGAACGCCATACCCCAGCGAGCATCGCCCTGGCCAGAGCGGGCGCGCCGAAATATCATGGTAGCTGCCCCGGTGGCGCCCGGCTCGAGAACCAGGAACACCGGGGTGCGGGGGAGGGGAAAAATGACGCGGGCGCGGAAAGTCGGGTTTTGGCCTCACGCTGGCTTCATTCCGTCGCGCCCGGACGCGCAATTGACGGAATCGGTGCCGGCCGCGATCTTCCTCGCCAATGGCTTAGGGCCCGCGAAGGGCCCGGCGATCAAGGCGGACGGGGACGCGCTCCTCTTGCTGTGAGGCTCCGATGCTCATTGCGCAGATCACCGATTTCCATATCAAGGCGCGCGGCAAGATCGCCTATCGCGTCGTCGACACCGCCGCATGCCTCGGCGCCGCCGTAGAGGCGGTCGCCGCGCTCGACCCGGGCCCCGATATCGTCGTCGCCACCGGCGATCTCACCGATTTTGGCCGGCCCGAGGAGTACGCGCTGCTGCGCGAGCTGCTGACGCCGCTGGGGAGGCCCGTCTATCTCGTCCCCGGCAATCACGACGAGCGCGAGGCGATGCGCCAGGCTTTCCGCGCGGATGGCTATCTGCCGGCTTCGGGCTTTCTCCACTACGCCGTCGAGGACCATCCGGTCCGGCTCGTCGCCCTCGATACGGTCATCCCCGGCCAATCCGGCGGCGAACTCTGCGACGAGCGCCTGCAATGGCTCGACCGCACGCTCGCCCAAGCGCCCGAGCGGCCGACGGTGATCATCATGCATCACCCGCCCTTCGCCACCGGCATCGCCCATATGGACCGCATCGGCCTCGACGGCGCCGACCAGTTCGCCGCCATCCTGTCGCGCCATCCCCAGGTAGAGCGGGTGCTGTGCGGCCATCTCCACCGCTCGATCCAGGCCCGCCTCGGCCCGCGCGCCATCGCCAGCACCGCGCCGAGCACGGCGCATCAAGTGACCCTCGATCTCACCCCCGACGGCGCCCCAGGCTTCATGCTCGAGCCGCCCGGCTTTCAGCTCCATCTCTGGCGGCCCGAGAGCGGCATGGTAAGCCACACCGCCGTCATCGGCCGCTATGCCGGGCCTTATCCGTTCTGGGAGAACGGCGCCCAGATCGACGAGTAACGCCGCGCGACCTATCGAGCCTTGCGCTTCGCGCGCGCGGTCGGCGGCGCGGCGAGCGGATCGTCGGGCCAGGGATGCTTGGGATAGCGGCCGCGCATCTCGCTACGCACCGCGGGGTAGCTGCCGCGCCAGAAGCCGCCGAGGTCGCGCGTCACCTGCAAGGGCCGTCCCGCCGGCGACAGCAGATGCAGCAGCAGCGGGACGCGGCCATCGGCGATCGCGGGCGTCTCGCGCGCGCCGAACATCTCCTGGAGCCGCACGGCGAGGACCGGCGTCTCGCCGGAATAATCGATCGCCAGGCGCGAGCCGCTCGGCACCGTCACATGCGTCGGCGCCAGGCGCTCCAGCGCGCGAAGCTGCTCGAAGCTCAGCCCTGATCGCAGGATGGTGACGAGATCGAGCCGCTCGAGCTGCGCGCGGCGGAAGATGCCGCCGAGAAAGGGGCCGAGCCAGTGCTCGAGCCCGGCAAGGAGAGCGGCGTCGGAGAGATCGGGCCATGCCTCGGGGCCCTCGAGCCGCCGCAGGAAGAGCACGCGCTGGCGCAGGCTTTCGGCATCCGGCCTCCAGGGCAGGGCAGTGAGGCCGAGCTCGCGAATGCCGTCGAGCAGGGCGATAAGGACGCGCTCCGCCGGCGGATTGGCCAGCGGCTCGTCCTTCAGCACCAGCGCAAAGAGCCGCTCCTGCCGACGCGCCAGCACCGCCTGATCGCGGCTGTCCCAAGCGACGGTCTCGCTCGTCTCGATCGCCGCGGCAAAATCCTCTTCGACCTCGGCGCGGCTCATCGGCGCGGCGAGAAAGATGCGCGAGACCCGGCGCTCGCCATCGAGCTCGGCGGCGGCGAGGAACTCTTCGGCTGAGAGCGGGTCGGTCGGCAGCAGCTCGGCGCCGCGGCCGTTCGACAGGCGGAATTGGCCGAGAGCGCCAGGGCGGCGCTGGGCGATGCGGTCGGGATAGGCCTGCGCCAGGACGCGGCCGGCGGCGCTCGGCGGCGGCGCCTCGTCCTCGTTGAGGCCGAGCTGGCGCTGCAGTAGCCGCGCCGCTTGGCGAACGCGCTCGGCGGCACCGCGCTCGAGCGAAAGCCCCGGGGGCAGGTGACGCGCTTGCCCGCGCTCGCGCAGCAGCTCGATGCGGAGCCGCAGATCGGCGTCGCGATGACCGGGCGCCGCTTTCACGATGTCGCGCTCGCCGAGCAGCGCCGCAATCTCCGCTGCGAGGCGCCCTTGACCCTGCTGCCGCGCGATGAGAGCCATATGCGCCAGTCGCGGATGAAGGCCGAGCCGCGCCATCGCGCGGCCATGCGCGGTGATGCGTCCCTCGCGATCGAGCGCGCCGAGCTCGCGCAGCAGCTCAACGGCCTGGGCGAAGGCTGCGGCAGGCGGTGGGTCGAGCCAGGCGAGCCCGCCCGGGTCGGGCGCGCCCCAACGCGCCAGCTCCAGCGCCAGCGGGGCGAGATCGGCTTCGAGTATCTCGGGAACAGTGAACGGCCGGAGCTGCGCCTGCTCGGCCTCGCTCCAAAACCGGTAGCACACGCCCGGCGCCAGCCTTCCAGCACGGCCGCGGCGCTGTTCGGCCGAGGCCTGCGAGATCCGCACCGTGTCGAGGCGCGTCATGCCGCTCGCGGGATCGAAGCGCGGCGCGCGCGCCAGCCCGCTGTCGATGACGACGCGAATTCCTTCGATGGTGAGGCTGGTCTCGGCGATGGGGGTGGCGAGCACCAGCTTGCGCCGGCCGGGCGACGCCGGTCGGATCGCCTCGTCCTGCGCCGCTTGCGGCAGATCACCGTAGAGCGGCGCCACGATGATCTCAGACGGCTGCGCAAACTCGCCGACGAGCCGCTCGACGCGGCGGATCTCGGCGCCGCCCGGCAGGAAGACGAGGAGGCTGCCGTCTTCCTCGCCGAGCGCCCGGCGGATTGCCGCCGCGATCGCGGTATCGAGCCGCTCCGGCGCCGGCCGACCGAGATAGCGGAGAGCTACGGGAAAGCTTTGCCCGGCGCTGGTGATGACCGGAGCTTCGCCGATGAGCCGCGCCACCCGCTCGCCGTCGAGCGTCGCCGACATGACGAGAAGCCGCAGCTCCTCGCGCAGATGGTGCCGCGTCTCCAGCGCCAGCGCGAGGCCGAGATCGCCGTCGAGATTGCGCTCGTGGAACTCGTCGAAGATGACGAGGCCGATGCCATCGAGCGACGGGTCGTCCTGGATCAGCCGCAGCAGGATGCCCTCGGTCACGACCTCGATGCGCGTCTTTGGGCCGATGCGGCTGTCGAGCCGGGTGCGATAGCCGACCGTCTCGCCCACCTTCTCGCTGAGCATGTCAGCCATGCGCCGGGCTGCCGCGCGCGCGGCGAGGCGGCGCGGCTCCAGCATGACGATGCGGGCGCCGCCGAGCCAGGCAGCGTCGAGCAGCGCCAGCGGCACCAGCGTGGTCTTGCCGGCGCCGGGGGGTGCCTGCAGCACCGCCGCGCCCGGGCCGGCAAGCGCTGCGCCGAGCGCCGGCAAGGCGTCCGCCACGGGCAGAGCGGTCGACCAGAAGGCGAGATCGGGTGGCGTCATGCCGCTCCTATAGCCCATCGACCGCGGCCGCGGCAGGCGCTTGGCGGCGTCCGCTCGCGAGTTCGTGCGCTTCCCACTGGGCGGGCGGTGGGCTTATGCTGAAGCGTCCGAATTCCGGGAGGCGCCGATGCGCTGGGTCCTGGCTGCGGCTGCCATGGCCGCTTTCCTCGCTCACGCCGCACCGGCGCGAGCGGAGACCGTCGACGTCGCGCTTGTCTTCGCGGCCGATGTCTCGCGCAGCATCGACGATGACGAATTCAAGCTGCAGCGCCAGGGCTATGCCGCGGCGGTCACCAGCCCGCGCGTGCTGAAGGCGATCGCCGGCGGCGCGCATGGCGCCATCGCCATCTGCTTCATCGAGTGGTCAGGGCCCGAGGAGCAAGAGGTGGTGGCGGACTGGACCGTGGTGCGCGACGGCGAGAGCGCTGCCAGCTTCGCCGCAACCTTGCTGCACGCGCCGCGCTCCTTCGTCGGCCGCACCTCGATCAGCGCTGCGCTCGATTTCAGCCGCGGCTATTTCGCCAAATCGGGCGTGACGGCGGAGCGGCGCGTCATCGACGTTTCGGGCGACGGCACCAACAATTCCGGGCGGCCGGTGCTTGACGCGCGCGCCGAGGCGATTGCCGCCGGGATCACCATCAACGGCCTTGCCATCATCAACGAGCATCCCAATCCCGGCTATTTCGCCCATACCCAGCCGCCGGAAGGGCTGCCGGAATATTACCGGCAGAACGTTGTCGGCGGCACCGGCGGCTTCCTGCTGGTGGTGAAGGATTTCAAATCCTTCGGCGATGCGATCACGGAGAAGCTGGTGAGCGAGATCGCAGCGGCCGAGCATCCGATGCGGGCGGCGGCGAAGTAGGGGGCGCTTCGAGGTTCAAACGGTACCTCACCCCACCTCACCCCAACCCTCTCCGCCCCTCAGGGGCGGAGAGGGAGGGACCCGCGCAGCGGGAGGGTGAGGTGGGGCGTCGACGATCGTACGCGCTAATTCCCGGCACTATCTAAAATCGGACGCCATCACTTCGGCGCGGCGGCCCTTGGCTTCGGCGGCGGCGAAGTTGAGCTCGATCTTGACGCCGTTGGGGTCGAACAGGAAGAGCTGGTAGAGGCCTTGGGCGTCGACCTGGCGCTCCTTGAAGCCAATGCCGAGGCGCTGGAGATGCGCGATCATCTCGGCGAGGCCGGTGGCGCGGAAAGCGACGTGATCGACGACGCCCGAGCCATGGGTCGCTTCGGATTCCTGGCCGAGATAGCGCTTGCGGCTCTCGCTCACCTTGGCGCCGCCTTCGGTGAGGTGCAGCACGTCGCGCTCGCCGATATAGAGCCAGTAGACCGGCACGCCGAAATCGGGGTGTGGCCCCTCGCGCAGGCCCAGCACGCGGACATACCAATCCTTGGTGGCTTCGAGATCGGCGGATTGGACGAGGAAATGCTCGAGATGCGAAAGCGGCATGGCAAAGCCTCCGGTGTCGCGCTCTAATGCGGCCCTCAGCCGACGGGAGGAGCCTCATGCCGGCTTATTGGGTCGCCCGGTCCCGGATCATCGATCCGGTCGAGTACAAGAAGTATACCGATCTCGTCCCGGACATCATCGCCAAATATGGCGGGCGCGTGCTGGCGCGCGGCGGGCGCTATGAGATCATGGAAGGCCCGCACAAATTCCATCGCTTCGTCGTCATCGAATTCCCCACCATGGAGCAGGGGATCGCCTGCTTTCGCTCGCCCGAATACGATGCCGCGGCTTCCTTCCGCCGCAACGGCGCGGGTGAGGTGGAGACGGTGATGGTCGAGGGCGGCGAGGCGACGCCGCGGTAGCGCATGACACCCGACCGGTTGAAGCTCCTTGCCATCCTCGCTGCCGTGGCGGCGGCGTTTCTCTCTTATGAGCTGCTCGTCCAATTCTACGACTGGAACCGAACGCAGAGCTGCGCCACCTCGGGCGGGCGCAATTGCGGCATCTATGGACGGTGATCAGCCCGCGAGCGAGACGCCGATGAGCTTGCCGACCCCGTAGGTGACGCCGGCTGCGGCAATGCCGATGGCGAGCTGCCGCACTCCCGAAAAGACGACGCCGCGTCCGGTGAAGAGCGTCGTTCCCGCGCCGATCGCGAACATCGCGGCAGCACTGAGAGCGAGGCTCGCCGCGATCGCCGCGCTGCCGGCGAGCGCGAAGAACGGCAGCACCGGCACAATCGCGCCGCCGGCAAAGAGCAGGAACGAGGTGGCGCCGGCGGTCCAGGCCGAGCCGCCGAGCTCCTCGGGGTTGATGCCGAGCTCTTCGCGCGCGAGCGTGTCGAGCGCCGTCTCGCGATTGCCGACGATGCGCTCGGCGAGCAGCTTGGCCTGGCTCTCCGAAAGCCCCTTTGCCTGATAGATCAGCACCAGCTCCTGCTTCTCCTCTTCCGGGAACTCGCTCAGCTCGGCGGCTTCGGTGCCAATCTGCTGCTGATAGAACTCGCGCGAGCTGTTGACCGACAGCCATTCGCCCATCGCCATCGAGCAGGCGCCGGCAATGAGCCCGGCGAGGCCGGTCACCAGAATGGTCCGGGCGGAGAACTCGGCGCCGGCGACGCCCATCACCAGGCTCAGATTGGAGACGAGACCGTCATTGGCGCCGAGCACGGCGGCGCGCAACGCATTGCCGCCGGCGCTGCGGTGGCGGCCCTCGAGCTGCGCCAGCGCGCCGCCGGAAAGCCCGCCATGCGGCGGTCGTGCCATGGCGGCGATGACGCGCGAATGCGATCGCTCGTCCGCCGGCATTCCGGCGGCTACCGCTTCGGGCTGGGCATCGTACTTGTCGAAATCGGAGCGCTCGAGCGAATTCACCAGCGGCAATACGACCTCGGGACCGAAGCGCCGCGCCGCCCAGGCCAGCGCGCGCGTGCGCCAGGAGGGCTGCCCGCTTTTGGTCGAGGCGCCGGCGCCCTTCAGCCGCTTTCGCCAGAACTCGGCATGCGCCTCTTCGACCGCGGCAAGGCGGCTGTAGACCTGCTGGAGCTGCGGATTGGGCTCCGCCGCGGCAAGCGCGCGGTAGAGCGCGGCGCTGTCCATCTCGCCCTGCAGATTGCTGCGGTAGCGCGTGACGGGGCTGGATTGGCTCACGACCTCGCCTCCTGCGGTGAAGCGCCCCTCTGACATAGAGGTGTCCCAAGGCGACCGCAATGCCGGGCGGCCGACTTGCGCCGGCGCCGAGCGCCCGTAGGATGGCGGCGCGCAGTCGAGGGAGCCGAGAGATGAGCGACAAGGTGGAGAAGACCGACGCCGAATGGCGCGCAGCGCTCTCGCCGGAGCAATATCGCATCGCCCGTCGCAAAGGCACCGAGCGCGCCTTCACCGGCGCTTATTGGAACACCAAGACGCCAGGCGTCTATGCCTGCATCTGCTGCGGCCAGGAGCTGTTCGACGCCGACACCAAGTTCGATTCCGGCACGGGTTGGCCGAGCTTCTGGGCGCCGATCGCCGAACAGCGCATCGCCATCGAGACCGATCGCAGCTTCTTCATGACACGTACGGAAGTGCTGTGCAGCCGCTGCGCCGCCCATCTCGGCCATGTCTTCGAGGATGGACCGGCGCCGACCGGGCTGCGCTATTGCCTCAACTCCGCCTCGTTGACGCTGAAGCCCAAGTGAGATGCCAGTTGGCATTCGTGCGTGCCGGCTCATCGTGCGTCGATGAAGGCTTCCGGCTGCGCGCGATAGCGCAGGGCGAGCCAGGATCCTTCCCGTTACGGGCGTAACGCTTCTCCCCATGCAAGACATCGACCGGTAACGCCGGCGCCTCAGCCTCTTCGCAGCAATGAACGAGGAGGCATCGAGATGCGGCACGCCACGCCCAAACCCCGCCACCCCTTGGCATCACCCAAGCCCATTGGCAAGCGGGCCATCGTCGTCGGTGCCGGGATCGGCGGACTGGCGGCGGCCGGTGCGCTCACCGATTGGTTCGAGCACGTGATCGTGCTGGATCGGGACGCTCTGCCGGATGAGCCGACGCCGCGGTCGGGGACGCCCCAGGCCCGCCATGCGCATGGGTTGCTGGTCGGCGGCCTGCTCGCGCTCGAAGAGCTCTTCCCCGACATCCAGGGCGATCTGGTCCGCGCGGGCGCCGTGCCGGTGCGGATCCACCGGGATATGCGCGAAGAATGGCCGGATCGCGAGGCGACGCCGCAGCGCGATTTCGGCTGGGTCAGCTATACAATGAGCCGCGCGCTGATCGAGTCGACGTTGCGCCGCTGCGTATCTAGGCGGGCCAACGTCGCTTTCCGACAGAACACCCGTGTGCTGGCTTTGTTGACTGAGCCCCGCAATCAACGCGTCATCGGGTTGCGCTGCGAGCCGGCGGGAGGCGGTGCCGAAGAAACGCTTCTGGCCGATCTCATCGTCGACGCCTCCGGACGCGGGCAGCTCACCAAGGCCCTGCTGCAGTCGATCGGACGACCGTTGCCGAGCGAGACCGCGATTGGCATCGACATCGGCTATACCACGGCCATCCTCGACATTCCCGGCGGCGCTCCGTCCGACTGGAAGGTGCTGCTCACCCATGCGGAGCCGCCGCGCTCGTCGCGCCGCGCCGTGATGCTGCAGATCGAAGGCGATCGCTGGATGACGACGGCGGCCGGCCGCGGTGACGACCGCCCGCCGGGTGAGTGGACCGCGCTCCTCGACTATCTGCGACATCTCCCGACACCGACGCTCTACAACGCGGTGAGGCATGCCCGTCCGATCGGCGAGCTGGCGCGCTTTGGCCAACCCGAGAGCGTCTGGCGGCATTTCGAGCGGTTGAAGGCATTTCCCGATGGTCTCATTCCGATCGGCGACGCGATCTGTCGCTTCAACCCGATCTACGGTCAGGGGATGACCGTCGCCGCCAAAGAGGCGAGCCTGCTGCATCGCCTGCTGGGGAGCTGGGCGACGCAACGCGAGCCGTTGGCGGGGCTGGGGCAGCTGTTCCTCGCCGAAGCAAAATCGCTCATCGAGACGCCATGGATGATGGCGGCAATCCCCGATTTCGCCTTTCCCGAGACGAGCGGCGACCGGCCGGCGGATCTTGACTATTCGCTGCGCTTTGCCGGTGCGCTGTCCCGGATCGCGGCGCGCGACGCGGCGGTTCAGCGCCTCACGGTCGAGGTCTGGCACATGCTGAAGCCGCACGCCGTCTATGAGGAGCCGGCACTTCGGCAACGGGTCGAGGCGGAGATGACGGAAAGGGCGGCGCCGTGAGCCGAGATGGCTCTCGCAGCCATCGAAAAGCCTGATCGCCTCCGAAAACGGCGAGAACTCTCGCCGGCGATGTGCGAGCCTCCCGGCCGATGTCATGACGAAGGCGAGCGAGGATGCTTCGTTATTCGCCGAAGTGTTCCGGATAGAAGCCGCCGACGGTCGAGCGCAGCTTCTGTGCATGACAGCAGAACGCGCAATCGCGACCGGCGTCTTCTTCGGCTGGCGGGTGGTCGCCGCGGCTTTCGCTTACGCCGTCTTCGCCTGGGGCATCGGCTTCTACGGATTGTCGGTGTTCCTCCATGCCATCCACGCGGCGCGCGGCTGGCCGGTCTCGCTGATCTCGGCCGCGATCACCGTGCATTACCTCGTCAGCGCCGGACTCATTGCCGGTCTCGACGATGCGCATCGCCGCTTCGGCCTCACGGCGACGACGCGCGCCGGCGCCGTGGCGCTCGCCGCGGGAACGCTGGCCTGGGGGCTTGCGGCCCAGCCCTGGCAGCTCTTCGCTGCGGCGGCGCTGACCGCGGCAGGTTGGTCCGCGACCAGCAGCGCCGCGATCAATGCGATGGTCGCCCCCTGGTTCGCGCGCCGCCGCGGCGTCGCCTTGAGCCTCGCCTTCAACGGCGCGAGCGTGGGCGGCGTCGTCTTCCTGCCGCTCTGGACGGCGTTGATCGGGCGGCTGGGTTTTCCCGATGCGGCGGCGATCGTGGCGGCGGCGACGCTGATCCTGCTGTGGTGGCTCGCCGGCCGCTATCTCCGCCCGACGCCGGAGAGCCTTGGTCTCGCGGCCGATGGCGAGGCGCTGGAGCGGCGACGCCGGGAGGATGCCTCGGCGTCCACGGCAGCGGCGCCGCTGAGCCGCCGCGCGCTGTTGCACAACCGCGGCTTCCTGGCGCTCGCGGTCGCCTTTGCGCTCGGTCTTTTTTCCCAGGTTGGTCTCGTCTCGCAGCTGGTCAGCCTGCTGGCGCCAACGCTCGGCGACAGCGGCGCCGCCGGCGCGGTCAGCCTCACCTCGCTCTGCGCCGTGGCGGGCCGGCTGCTGCTCGGCTCGATCGTCGACCGGTTCGACCGCCGCCGCGCCGCGACCGCGAATTTCGCGCTCCAGACGCTGGGGCTGGCGCTGCTTCTCACCGGCTCAGGCGTTGTGCCGATTCTGGCGGCGTGCGTCCTTTATGGGCTTGGGCTCGGCAATCTGGTATCGCTGCCGCCGCTCATCGCGGAGCGCGAATTCGCCCCGGTCGATCTCGGCCGGGTGGTGGCGCTGGTCGTAGCATTGAACCAAGCGGTGTACAGCTTCGCGCCGGCGGTGTTCGGCGCGCTGCACGATCTCACCGGCGGCTACGCCGCGCCGCTGCTGCTCGCCATCGCGCTTCACAGCGCGGCGGCGATTCTCGTACTGACGGGGAGGGGACCGAGGAGCCTCATGCGAGGCGCCTAGTGCCGCGCCGAGACCTCGTGGGTCTTGACGATGCGGTCGGTGGCCGCGTCGATCTCTTCGAGGCGGATGCCGTAGCGCCAGAGCTCGCCGAGCTGCTCGAGTACCGCCTTGGCGCTGGCCTCGTCCAGCACGACGCCGTCATGGACGACATGGCTCAGCACCAGGCAGCGGTCGCCCGCGAGGTCGACATCGCGGATCTGGATGTCGGGCTCGTGCCGCGCCAGGTCGTAGTGACGCGCGAGGGCGCGGCGAATCTCGCGATAGCCGCGCTCGTCATGGATGGCATTGACGACGAGCGCATCCGCGCCTTCTTCGTCGAGCACCTTGAACAGGCGGAATTCGCGGATGAGGCGCGGGCTCAGATACTGCAGCATGAAGCTCTCGTCGCGGTAATTCGCCCAGGCGTGGCGCAGCGTGCCGTAGGGGTCGCCATTGCCGGCGATCTCGGGGAACCACTCGCGATCTTCGGCCTCGGGCTCGAGGCAGATGCGCTTGATGTCGCGCATCATGGCGAAGCCGAGCGCGTAAGGATTGATGCCGTTGTAACGGGGGTCGTCGTATTCGGGCTGGGAGACCACGCTGGTATGCGAGTGCAGCGCCTCGAGGAAGGAGCCGTCGCTGATCAGCCCCTTCTCGTGCAGCCGCGTCATGATCTCGTAATGGCAGAAGGTGGCGCAGCCCTCATTCAGGAGCCGCGTCTGCTTCTGCGGATAGAAATACTGCGAGATGTGGCGAACGATGCGCACCAACTCGCGCTGCCAGGGTTCGAGCCGCGGCGCGCGCTTCTCGATGAAGTAGAGCAGATTCTCCTCGGGGAGGCCGAGCTTGCGCCTCAACTCGGCGCGCTGCTTCTCCTTGCTCTCGCCGGGCTCTTCCTGCCGCTCGCCGATGAGCGCGGTGCGCCAGATGTCGTCATAGCTCGATTCGAAATGCCGCCGCCGCTCCTCCTCGCGCTTGCGTTCCTCCTCGAGGTTGAGCTTTGCCGGCCGGTCGTAGCGATGGACGCCGTGGTTCATCAGCGCATGCGCGGCATCGAGCACGCGCTCCACCGCCTCGGCGCCGTGGCTCTCCTCGGCGTGAGCGACGAAGTCGCGGGCGAAGGTCAGATAGTCGAGGATGCCGGTCGCGTCGGTCCACTGCCGGAAGAGGTAGTTGTTCTTGAAGAAATGATTGTGGCCGAAGGCGGCGTGCGCGATCACGAGCGTCTGCATCGTCATGGAGTTCTCCTCCATGATGTAGCTGATGCACGGGCTCGAATTGATGACGATCTCGTAGGCGAGGCCCTGGAGGCCGTGACGGTAGAGCGCTTCCTCGCGCGCGAAGCGCTTGCCGAAGCTCCAATGCCGGTACATCAGCGGCAGGCCGATTGAGGCATAGGCGTCGAGCATCTGCTCGGAGGTGATCACCTCGATCTGGTTCGGGTAGACGTCGAGGCCGAGCTCGCCGAGCGCGATCTCTTCGATCGCGCCGTAGACGCGGCGGATCTTCTCGAAATCCCATTCCGGCCCCTCGAAGAGAAGCCGGCTCGGCATCGCGACGCCGCCATCAGCCGCCATCAGGCATGCTCCCGCTGCTTGGCAAAAAGTTCGTGGAAGACCGGGAAGATCTGTGTCTGATCCGCCACTTTGCGCATGGCGAAGTTCCGATGTTGCTCGGCGATCTGGCTATAGGTGCGCCAGAGATCGGTGGGCGGCGAGGGGAAGCCGTGGCGCAACGTCGCTTCGGCGCCGACCTCGATATAGGCAAAGTACTGCGACAGCGGCAGGATCTCGCCGCCGAGAAGCTGGCTGCAGCGGTCGCTGTCCTCGGTGTAGTTGTCGCCGTCGGAAGCCTGCGCCGCGTAGATGTTCCAATTGTCGGGGCTGTAGCGCGCGCGCACGACCTTCATCATCTCCTCGAGCGCGGTCGAGACGATCGTGCCGCCGGTCTCGCGGCTGTGGAAGAAGGTCTCCTCGTCGACTTCCTGCGCGTTGCTGGT
>DATIYL010000097.1:0-21870 GCA_035517635.1 Allostellaceae bacterium
GCCCAGAGATAGTACTGGGCGTCGATGGTGCGCTGGGCGAGGCGGGCGAAGGCATAGCGCGCCTCGAAGGCGGTGCGGCCCGAGGTGATGAGATCGAAGCCGGAGAGCCCGGGATGCTTGGCGGCCTCGGCCTCGAACACCCGGCCAAGACGCGTCGTCCCGGGATCGGCCAGCGCATGGCTCTCGATGCGGTGCGGCGGCCCCGGCGGCTCGACCGTCCCGGCGCAGGCGGCGAGCAGCAGAAGGATCATTGCCGGAGCGAAATTAACGAGGAATTTCAGTCTCAAGCCGCTCCCTCCGGCCGGTCGCGACAGCCTGCGCAAGGGGAAAACACCGAGGGCGGCGAGATGACGCCGAAATTCCGCCCCGGCCCGGGGGAAAGGCCGGCGATGGACAAGGGCCCGGCGCCGGGAGCAAACTTCGTCTCACAAAGGTCACGAGCCTTAAGGAGTGATCGCCTATGCTGACGCTGTTCTATAGCCCAGGTGCCTGCTCGATGGCGTCCCATATCGGCCTCGAGGAGTGCGGCGCGGAATTCGAGCTGAAGCCGGTGGCGCTCGCCAAAGGCGAGCAGCAGTCACCGGAATATCTCAAGATCAATCCCCGCGGCAAAGTGCCGGCGCTGCGCCTCGATGATGGCAGCGTGCTCACCGAGAACACCGCGATCTTGAGCTATCTCGGCCTCCGCTTCCCGGAGAAGGGCCTGCTGCCGAAGGATGTTGCGGCGCAGGCGCGCTGCATCTCGATGATGGCCTGGCTCTCGAACTCGGTGCATCCGGCCTTCACCCATATCTTCCGCCCGGAGCGCTTCTGCGAGGATCCGGCCGGCCGCGCCGCGGTCAAAGAGACCGGCAAGAAGAATTTCTGGGCGGCGCTGCAGGAGATCGACGGCCTCGTCGCCGGCAAGCCCTGGATGCAGGGCGACCAGTTCACCGCCTGCGATCCCTACGCGCTGGTGTTCTATGGCTGGGGCAAGCGCATCGACCTGCCGGTCAAGGATCTGGCGAACTACACCGCCTGGAAGCACCGCATGCTGGAGCGCCCGGCCGTCCGCAAGGTGCTGGAGAAGGAACAGAACATTTTGACGAAGGCAGCGTGAAGAAGCTGTCAGCCGTCAGCCGTCAGCTATCAGCCTTAACGAGAGCGTCTTCGACTTTCTCGCCGTGGTCTGCCCGTTCTCGCGGCCGACGCGGCGCGGGATGTGCGACGGACGCGCCAGTGACGCAAGACACCCCGCGGCGCAGAAGCTGCCTTGAGCTGATAGCTGACAGCTGATAGCTGACAGCTTCTTCTCTTACCTCTTCGCCGCCTTCCGCCCGTTCTCGCGGCCGACGCGGCGGGCGATCTGCTGCGCCACGCGCGCGCTCACGAACGGCGTCACGTCGCCGCCGAGCTGGGCGATCTCCTTGACGAAGCGCGAGGCGATGAACTGGTACTTGTCGTTGGCCATGAGGAACACCGTCTCGACATTGGGATTGAGGCGGTTGTTCATGCCGGCCATCTGGAACTCGTATTCGAAATCGGAGACCGCGCGCAGGCCGCGCACGATCACGCTCGCCTCTTCCTGCACCGCGAAGTGCATGGTGAGGATGTCGTAGGCCTTCACCTCCACGCGCCGCCGGGTCGCCTCGTCGGCGAGATGCGCGATCTCCTCCTGCACCATCTCGACGCGCTCGTCGGTGGAGAAGAGCGGCCCCTTGCCGATATTGCGCGCGACGCCGACCACCAGCCGATCGACGATCTTGGTCGCGCGCAGTATGATGTCGGTATGGCCGTTGGTGATGGGATCGAACGTGCCGGGATAGACGCCGATGCGCTCTGTGCTCATGTCGTGCTCCCCTCCGTCTCGTCGCCCGACCCGTTCTCGCCGTTTTCTCCGGCTTCGGCGAGATGCGCCACCGAGACGACGCGCTCGCCTTCCTCCACCTTGAACACGACCACGCCCTGGCTGCGCCGGCGCTTCATTGGAATACCCTCGATCGGCACGCGGATCACCATGCCGGTATTGGTCACCAGCATGATCTGGTCGCGGGCGCCCACCGGGAAGACGGCGACGATGGCGTCCTGCCGCCGGGCAAGACTCATATTCTCGATGCCCTGACCGCCGCGTCCGGTGATGCGGTAATCATAGGCCGAGCTGCGCACGCCGAAGCCCTTCTCGGTGACCGAGAGCAGCAGCTCCTCGCGCCCCGCCAGCGCCGCGAACTGCTCCTCGCTGATCTCGGCGACGCCGCCATTCTCGCCCTCGTTCTCCTCGGGCTCCGTCGTCTCGGCACTCTCGCCTTCCTCGCCGGCGGCGCGGCGGCGCTGCGTCGAGAGCCGCAGGAACGCCGCGCGGGTCGGCGAATCCACCTCTTCGTGACGCAGGATCGAGAGCGAGATCACGGCATCGCCCTCGGCGAGCTTGATGCCGCGCACGCCGACTGAGGCGCGGCCGGTGAAGACGCGCACGTCGCGCACCGGGAAGCGGATGGCGCGGCCGTTGCGGGTGGCGAGCAGGATGTCGTCCTCGGCGCCCGAGACCGCAACCGCGATGAGCCGGTCGTCGGCATCCTCACCCTCGAACTTCATGGCGATCTTGCCGGTGGCGAAGACATTGGCGAAATCGCTGAGCGCGTTGCGCCGGACATTGCCCTTCCGCGTCGCGAACACGGCGGTGAAGCTGCCCCAGGAGGCCTCATCCTCGGGCAGCGGCATCACCGTCGAGATGCCCTCGCCCGGCGCCAGATTGGGCAGCAGGTTGACGAAGGCCTTGCCGCGCGACTGCGGCGTGCCGAGCGGCAGCTTGTAGACCTTGAGCTTGTAGACCCGGCCGGTCGAGGTGAAGAACAGCACCGGCGCATGCGTCGAGGCGACGAAGACCTGGTTGACGAAATCCTCCTCACGCACCGCCATGCCGGTGCGGCCGCGGCCGCCCCGGCGCTGTGCGCGATAGGTCGAGAGCGGCACGCGCTTGATATAGCCGGCATGGCTCACCGTCACGACCATGTCCTCGCGCTGGATCAGCTCTTCGATGTCGGCCTCGAACTCGAGATCCTCGATCACCGTCTTTCGCGGCGTCGCGAACTGCTCCTTGATCTCGCGGAATTCCTGCCGCAGGACCTCGAGGAGCCGCGTGCGCGAGCCCAGGATCTCGAGATAGCCCTTGATCTCGGTGACGATCTCGTCGAGCTCCTGCGCGATCTTGTCGCGCTCGAGCGCGGTCAAACGCTGCAGCCGCAGCTCGAGGATCGCCTTTGCCTGCTCGTCGGAAAGGCGGTAGCTGCCGTCGGGTTGCGTCCCGCCATGGCCGCTTTCCTCGATGAGAGCGATGAGCGGTGCGACGCTCTCGGCCGGCCAGGTGCGGCCCGTCATCGCCGCGCGTGCGGCCGCGGGGTCCGGCGCGCGGCGGATGAGCTCGATCATCGCGTCGATATTGGCGACGGCGACGGCAAGACCGATGAGCAGATGCGCCCGCTCGCGCGCCTTGCCGAGGAGGAAGATGGTGCGCCGGGTGACGACCTCTTCGCGGAAGCCGACAAAGGCGGCGATGATGTCGCGCAGCGGCAGCAGCTCGGGCCGGCCGGCATTCAAGGCCAGCATGTTGACGCCGAAGCTGGTCTGCAGCGGCGTGTGGCGATAGAGCTGGTTCAGCACGATGTCGGCTGCGGCATCGCGCTTCAGCTCGATGACCACGCGCACGCCGTCCCGGTCGCTCTCGTCGCGCAGATCGGCGATGCCCTCGATCAGCTTCTCGCGCACGCATTCGGCGATGCGCTCGACCATGCGCGCCTTGTTGACCTGATAGGGCACCTCGGTGATGACGATCGCCTCGCGCTCCTTGCGGATCTCCTCGATATGGCTCTTGCCGCGCACCATGATCGAGCCGCGCCCGAGCTTGTAGGCGGACTGGATGCCGTTGCGGCCGACGATGATGCCGCCGGTCGGGAAATCCGGCCCCGGCACCAGCTCGATGAGCTCGTCGCTGGTGACGTTGGGATTGTCGATGAAGGCGATGCAGGCGTCGAGCACCTCGCCGAGATTGTGCGTCGGAATGTTGGTCGCCATGCCGACGGCGATGCCGCTGCCGCCATTGACGAGGATGTTGGGAAAGCGCGCCGGCAGCACTTTCGGCTCCTGCCGCGTGCCGTCATAGTTCGGCTGGAACTCGACCGTGTCCTTGTCGATGTCGTTGAGCAGCGGGTCGGAGGCGCGGGCGAGCCGCGCTTCGGTGTAGCGCATCGCCGCGGGCGGATCGCCGTCCATCGAGCCGTAATTGCCCTGCCCGTCGATCAGCGGCACGCGCATGGCGAAATCCTGGGCCATGCGCACCATCGCGTCGTAGATCGCACTGTCGCCATGCGGGTGGTATTGCCCCATGACGTCGCCCACCACGGCCGCGGATTTGCGGAACGCCCGGTTCCAGTCGTAGCCGTTTTCCTTCATCACATAGAGGATGCGGCGATGAACCGGCTTCAGCCCATCGCGGACATCGGGCAGCGCCCGCGCCACGATGACGCTCATGGCGTAGTCGAGGTAGGAGCGCCGCATCTCCTCTTCGATGGAGATCGGCGTGATGTCGGAGGGCGGCGGCGAGGTCGGGGATGGGGTCAAAACGAGGTCCGATGTGGCAGGCGCACAAAGCGAACGCTGGCGCTGAGCACCAGCGTTCAAAGCATGGTGAAGTCTAGCTTATTTCGCGCAGCCGAACAACGCCGGGAGGTTTCAATCCGACCTCCGGGGCGGTTTCGCCGCACCCGAAAAAAGCCTCAGGGAATCCGCGATATATATGGGTTTCTTTGAGTTCTCTTGCAACCCGTCAGGGCGCTCCAAACCGGGTGCCGGCGCGCCTTTCGCGCTGCGCCGCCGCAAAGCCGCCGCGGCAGGAGCTTCAGGGGCTCCGGCCGACGCCGCCCCGGGCGGCGCCGGCCGGCGCAAGCCGGGACCTACATGACGTGCGGAATGCCCAGGATGTCCTCGGCCTTCTGCAGCGTCTCGATCGAAGCCTTGTGGTCTCCGGCCTTGTGCAGCGCCTCACCCTTGGCGCGGAGATCCTTCACTTGCTGCAGCTGCGCCTCGCTGAGGTCGGGGTGCTTGGCGAGCGCGGCATCGATTGCCGCCATATCCTTGGGACAATGATTGGCGAAGGCCGGCGCACTCAGCGCAATCACGGCCGCCGCTGCGATCAATAGACGTTTCATGGGCTTTTTCCCTCCTATGCGCTCGAACGGCGCCTCTGATACCTACCAAGCGGCGAGCCCATCGCGGCTCAACTTGTCGTGAAGGAGCGGAATTGAGGAAGCGATAGCGTCAGCGTGTTATTTCGCGGACGGCACGGACCGCGACGCGGCAGCGCGGCTTGGCCCCCTTGGCAGGCCCGTCTGGGTTGCGCGACAATCGCGGTGAAAAATGGTGACGCGCAATCGAGGCCGCAGGACCCGTCCGCCGGGCCGTCGCCGGGCGGGGCTCAGGCCCTCTGCCCGGAGCGGCTATGCCGGGCGCGTCGTGCAGGCGCTGGAAAACATCGCCGACGCGTTTTGCGTCGTGGACGAGGAGTGGCGCATTCTCCGCCTCAACCGGCGCGCCGCGGCGCTGTGGCGGGCGGCGCCCGAACGGCTGCTCGGCCGCGAACTGTGGCGCTCTCTGCCTTGGCTCGCCGGCACCGCGGCGGAGCGCCAGCTGCGCCGCGGCCGGGGCGTGCCGGGGCAATGCGACCTGCTCTGGCCGCCGACGCGGCGCTGGCTGCGCATGCGCGTCTCGCCTCTCCCGGACGGAACCATCGGTGTTTCCTGGCGCGACATCCACGACGAGAAGACGGCCATCGAGGCGCTGAGGCGCAGCACCGTTCAATTGCGCCTCGCCATGGAAGCCGCCGGCTTCGGCATCTGGGACTACGACATGCTCACCGGCGAGCGCAGCTGGACCGATCAGGCGAAGGCGCTGATGGGGGTGTCGCCGGAGGTGCAGCCGAGCTACGAGGCGCTGCTCGCTTCCGTCTATCCCGATGATCGCGACCGGGTCGACGCGGCGCATGGGCGCGCGCGCGATCCCGCAACCGGCGGCGACTATCGCGTCGATTACCGGGTCGCCGCGGCGCCGGAGCGCTGGGTCGGGGCCCGCGGCCGCGTGCTCTTCGACGAGGCCGGCAAGCCCGCCCGGATGATCGGCGTCACCCTCGACATCACCGAGGACAAGCGGCACGAAGCGGCGCTGCTCCACAGCCAGGAACGCTTCCGCACCATGCTCGAGGCGATGCCGCAGATCGCCTTCGTCATCCGCAATGACGGCATCGCCGAGTACTACAATCGCTACTTCATCGATTACGTCGGCCATCCCATCGGCCTCGACCCCGCCGGGCGCACCGCGCTGCAGCACCCCGATGACCAGGCCAAGCTGGCGCGGGCACGGCTCGAAGGCGTGCTCAACGACCGCGAATACGTCGTCGAGTGCCGCATCCGGCGCCATGACGGCGCCTATCGCTGGCACATCATCCGCAACGCACCGCTGCGGCGCGACGGCAAGATCGTCGCCTGGCTCGGCACGGCCGTCGACATCGACGACATGCGGCAGGCGCAAGAGACGCTGCGCCGCGTCAACGACGAGCTCGAGCACCGCGTCAACGAGCGCACGCGCGACCTCGCCGAAGCCTATGAGCGCCTCAGCACAAGCGAAGAGAGCCAGCGCGCTCTCTTCCGCAAGGCACCGGTGCCGATGCACTCGCTCGACGCCGAGCGCCGCATCATCGACGTCAACGAGCACTGGCTCGATCTCTACGGCTATCGGCGCGACGAGGTGATCGGCCGGAAGATGGCGGAATTTCATGCCGGCGGCGGCGATGCCGGGCTGCACGATGCGCGCTGGCAGGAAATGTTGGACCGCGGCGCGCTGCGCGATGTCGAGCGGCAATTCGTCAAGAAGTCGGGCGAGGTGTTCGACGCGCTGGTTTCCACCTATCTGGAGCACGACGCCGCGGGCAACTTCGTCCGCACCATCACCATCACCATCGACATCACCTTGCGCAAGCGCGCCGAAGAAGCGGCGCGCCACGAGCGTCAGCTCTCCGAGCTGCTCATCGAGAGCGGCCCCGAGGCCATCGTCGGCTTCGACAAGCAGATGCGCTACATCGCCTGGAATCCGGCGATGGAGGCGATGTCGGGGGTCCCGCGCCAGCGCCTGCTGGGGCGCAGCTTCTACGAAACCTCGCCCGAGCTCGTGGGCAGCCCGATCGAGGCGGCCTGGCAGGCGACGATGGAAGGCCGCCGCACCACGCTGCGCGACCAGCCCTACAAATTCCCCGAACCCGGCAGGAGCGGCTTCTACGACGCCGATTTCGCGCCGCTCTACGCCCCCGACCATAGCATCATCGGCGGCTTCGCGTTCCTGCGCGACACGACCGAGCGGCGGCGCATCGAAGAGCAGCTCCGCCAGGCGCAGAAGATGGAGGCCGTCGGCCAACTCACCGGCGGCGTCGCCCATGACTTCAACAATCTACTCACCGTGATCATGGGCAATCTCGACAATCTGAAGCCGCATCTGCCCGAGGATGCCGAAGCGAAGCGCATGGCGGCGGCGATCATGCGCGCCGCCGGCCGGGCGGCGACGCTCACCCACCGCCTCCTCGCCTTCGCCCGGCGCCAGCCGCTCGAGCCGCGGCCGCTCGAGATCAATCGTCTCGTCGCCGGCATGTCAGAGCTGCTGCGCCGCTCGCTCGGCGAGGGCATTCTGATCGAGACGGTGCTTGCCGGCGGGCTCTGGCGCACCCTCGCGGATCCCAATCAGCTCGAAAACGCGCTGCTCAACCTCGCGGTCAATGCGCGCGACGCCATGCCCCGCGGCGGCAAGCTCACCATCGAAACGGCAAACGCCTATCTCGACGAGGGCTATGCCGAGGCGCATGAGGATGTGCAGCCCGGGCAATACGTGCTGATCGCCGTCTCCGATACCGGCAGCGGCATGTCGCCGGAGGTTGCCGAAAAGGCTTTCGAGCCTTTCTTCACCACCAAGGAGGTCGGCCAGGGCACCGGGCTCGGCCTGCCGCAGGTCTATGGCTTCGTCAAGCAGTCGGGCGGCCATGTGAAGATCTACAGCGAGCCCGGCGAAGGGACGACGGTGAAGCTCTACCTGCCGCGGCTCACTGTGGTCGAGGCCGCAACCGAGGTCGAGGCGGAGCCGCGCCCCCTGCCCTCGCCGGCGCCGGGCGAAACCATTCTCGTCGTCGAGGACGATGCCGATGTGCGCAGCTACAGCGCCGAGATCCTGCGCAAGCTGGGGTATCGCGTCGTCGAGGCGCCGGAAGGCCCCGCGGCGCTGCGGCTGCTCGACGCCGAGCCGGGCATTCGCCTGCTGTTCACCGATGTCGGCCTGCCGGGCGGCCTCAATGGCCGACAGCTCGCCGACGAGGCGCGGCGCCGGCGGCCCGGTCTCAAGGTGCTGTTCACCACCGGCTATGCGCGCAACGCCATCGTCCATCAGGGCCGGCTCGACCCCGGCGTCGAGCTCATTCTCAAGCCATTCACCGCCGCCGCCCTCGGCGCCAAGGTCGGCGCCGTCCTGGGCGAAAGGCACCGCTGACCGGCCCGCGGCCGCGCCGCTGCGCTATGGCTGGCGCGGCCGCGGGATGTATGGACAGGCCAAAAAACTTTGAATCCCAATGGGTAAACCGCCGTCCCCGCGAAAGCGGGGACCCAGAGCCATGCACTCCGCTTATCGGGCCGAGGCTCCTGGATGCCCGCTTTCGCGAACAAGGCGAAACGTGAGGCATGGCCTCGCTGCGCGATTTTTATCTCCGTAACGCGACAGCGGGGACCCAGAGTCATCGCGCCTGAAGCCCTGGATACCCGCTTTCGCGGGTAAGGCAGCGGTGAGGGCTTGGCCAGCGCCGCGCTGCAAAACTGCGGCAGGCATGCTAAGAGCACCCCCGACCCAAGGGGGAGCAGCGGCAGCCTCATGAACGGACTGGACGAAGGGACGCGCGGCGAGATCGACGCGGTGATCGCCGGCCTGGCCGCGGCCGGCTATATCGCCAGCCGCCAGATCGCCACCGCCGTCTTTCTGGCGCGGCACCTGCAGAAGCCGATCCTGGTGGAAGGCCCGGCCGGCGTCGGCAAGACCGAGCTCGCCAAGGCCACGGCCGCCTTTCTCGGCCTGCCGCTCATCCGCATGCAGTGCTATGAGGGGCTGGACGAGGCCAAGGCGCTCTATGAGTGGAAATACGCCAAGCAGCTCCTCTACACCCAGATCCTGAAGGACAAGCTCGGCGAGGAGCTGAACGGCGTCCGCAGCCTCAGCGCGGCGATGAAGCGCCTCCAGGGCGCCGGCGACATCTTCTTTTCGGAGCAGTTCCTGGAGCCGCGGCCGCTGCTGCGCGCGCTGCAGCAGCCCGAAGGTGCGGTGCTGCTGGTCGACGAGGTCGACAAATCCGACCAGGAGTTCGAGGCCTTCCTGCTCGAAATCCTCTCCGATTACCAGGTGACGGTGCCGGAGATCGGCACCATTCGCGCGCCGGTGCCGCCCTTCGTCGTGCTCACCAGCAACAATGCGAGGGATCTCGGCGATGCGCTGAAGCGGCGCTGCCTCCATCTCCATATCGGCTTTCCCGAGCCGGCGCTCGAAGAGCGCATCATCGCGGTCAAGGTGCCGGGCGTGTCGGAAACGCTGCGCCGCGAGATCGTGGCGCTCATCCAGCGGCTGCGCGCCCAGGATCTGCGCAAGCTGCCTTCGGTGAGCGAGACCATCGACTGGGCGCGGGTGCTGCTGCTGCTTCACGCCGAGCATCTCGACGGCGAGAAGGTGCACGAGACGCTGAACGTGCTGCTCAAATTCGAGTCCGACGTGCAGGCCGTCGACAGCAAGATCCCCGCCCTCACCTACGAGGCGCGCCGCGCTGTTGGAGCGGCGGAATGATGCAGGTGCCGCACGGCATCGCCGGCATCGAAGCGCCGCTCCTGCGCTTCATCGAGGCGCTGCGCAGCGCCGGGCTGCGGCTTTCGGTGGCGGAGAGCATCGATGCGTTCGACGCCGTCGCCGTCACCGGCTTTGCCGATCGCGAGGCGCTCAAGGACGCGCTGGCGCTGGTTCTGGCGAAAAGCGAGCGGGAGAAGGCGATCTTCGGCGATTGCTTCGACCGCTTCTTCGCCCGGGAGATGCTCGATCTCGGCACGGCGCAAACGGCGCTGCCGCCGGCTCCGGAAGGCGTCGACGCCGCCTCGTCCTTGGGACGGCTCCTCGCCGAAGGCGACGGCGGGGCGCTCGCCGCGGCGATGGAGCAGGCGGCCAACGCCGTCGGCATCTCCGAGATCAGCTTCTTCACCCAGGCGAATGTCTATGGCCGGCGCATCCTCGCCGCGATGGGCCTCGAGGCGCTCGAGAGCGAGATCGAGGCATTGCGCCGGAACGCCGCGCCGGCGGCGGTGGCGCGCGCCGATGCGCTGGAGCGGCAGCGGCGTCGCCTCGCCGAGAGCGTGCGCGATTTCGTCAAGCGCCAGATGGCGCTTTACGCCGACGGCCGGACGGCAGTGATGCGCGAGGAGTTTCTGAGCAGTGTTAAACTCACCGCCCTCGACCGCAGCGATTTCCAGCGGATGCACGCGATCGTGCGGCGCCTCGCCAAGCGCCTTGCCTCGCGCCATGCGCAGATGCGGCGCCGGGCACGGCGCGGCCAGCTCGATCTGCGCCGCACGCTGCGCCAGAACATGGCGACGGAGGGGATGCTCTTCCGCACGAGTTGGAAGCGGCGGAAGATCGAGCGGCCGAAGGTGATGGCGATCTGCGATGTCAGCGGCTCGGTCGCGTCGGTCGCGCGCTTCCTGCTGCTCTTCCTCTACAGCATGCATGAAGTGATGGCGGGGCTGCACGCCTTTGCCTTCTCCGACCGCCTTATCGAGGTCAGCGACATCCTGGAGCGCAACGAGATCGAGCCGGCGATCGCCTTGATCCTGCGCGAGATCGGCTTCGGCTCGAGCGATTACGGCCGCTCGCTCGAGGATTTCGCCGCGGGCTGGCTCGACCGCGTCGATCAGCGCACCAGCGTCATCATCATGGGCGATGGGCGCAGCAATTACGGCAATCCGCGCAGCGACCTCCTCGAGAGCCTGGCGAAGCGCTGCAAGCGGCTGATCTGGCTCAACCCGGAGCCGGAATCGCTCTGGGGCTCAGGCGACAGCGAGATGCTGCGCTATCGCCCCTATTGCCACTATGCCGGCGTCTGCAACAATCTGCGCCATCTCGAGCGCGCCATGACCGATCTGCTGGAGCGGTAGAGGGGTCGCGGCCGCTATTCCGTCACCGGCGCGAAGCGCCCGGTGGCGGGATCGCGCAGCAGCAGGCGGCCCGCGGCGATGCCGAAATAGGCGCCGTGCAGCTCGAGCTTGCCGCGCTCGACCAGGATGCTGATGCAGGGAAAGGTCATCAGATTCCTGAGGCTGAGCTCGACCGAAGCGAATTCGAGGCGGCGCAGATAATCGGCATCCTCGCCCTTGCGGCGCGGAGCGAGGCTCGCCGCCGCGGGTGCGATCTGCGCCATCCACCGGCCGATGAAATCGCCCGGGGAGAGCGGCTCCTGCTCGTCGGCGAAAGCGCGGATGCCGCCGCAGAAGGCGTGGCCGAGGACGACGATGTGCTTGACCCGCAGCGCCTGGACGCCGAATTCGAGCGCCGCGCTGGTGCCGTGCTGCGACGCGCGGTCCGGCTCATAGGCGGGCACGATATTGGCGACGTTGCGCACGACCAGCAGCTCGCCCGGCGCGGCGTCGAAGATGACTTCCGGCGACACCCGGCTGTCGACACAGCCGATGACCATCACCTCCGGCCGCTGCCCCGTCTCAGCCAGCATCTCATAGCGCTCGCGCTCGCCGACGAAGCGGCCGCCGCGAAACGTGCGATAGCCGGTGAGGAGGCGTTCGGGGAACATCTGCGCCCCATGTTACGGAAGCCGGAGAATTGGGTCCACTCTCGAATCCAGCGCTGTCGTCGCGGACGCTAATCAGCGGCGACATCCATCTCGTCGTCCGCGGCCAAGATGCTGACGCTCACGCCACTCCCCCGGCGGCCGAATGCCGGCGTCGCGGCAGCCGTACCGTGAACTCGGTGAACCGGCCGACCTCGCTGTCAACCGTGATCGTGCCGCCGTGCTGCTGGGTTACGATCTCGTAGCTGATCGATAGGCCAAGCCCGGTACCCTCGCCGGTCGGCTTGGTGGTAAAGAAGGGCTGGAACAGCTTCTCCCGGTGTTCTGCAGCAACGCCGACGCCGTTATCGCGCACCCGGATCTCGACGGCGTCATCGACCTCACGCGTCGTGACCTTCAGCACCGGGCGGACCGTGCCGTCGCCCTCTCGGCTACGCTTGCTGGCGGCGTAGAAGCCGTTGCCGATGAGGTTGAGGAACACGCGAGTCACCTCCTGGGGGACGACCTCGATCGGGGCAAGATTACGGTCGAGGTCGCGCTCCAAGGCGATATTGAAGCTCTGGTCCTGCGCGCGGGCGCCGTGATAGGCGAGGTTCAACGCCTCCTCGACAAGCACGTTCAGATCGGTCGCTTGCCAGTCGCCGCTGCCACCACGCGAATGCGCCAGCATGCTCTTGACGATGCCGTCCGCGCGGCGGCCATGCTCGGCAATCTTTTCGAGGTTGCCGGTTAGCATCCCGATCGTCTCAACGATCTCGGCATGTTCGTTGACATCGGACGAACCGATCGCTCGCGTCGTCGCTTCCTTGAGCTCGTCTAGCAGCTCGACGGAGAGGCCGGCGAAGTTGTTGACGAAGTTGAGCGGGTTCTTGATCTCATGCGCGATGCCGGCGGTCAGTTGGCCGAGCGCCGCCATTTTCTGTGCATGGACCAGGCTCGTTTGCGCCGCCTGCAACTCGCGCAATGCCGTCTCGGCCGCGTCGCGCGCCGCGCGGATCGCTTCCTCGGCGCGCTTCCGCTCGGTAATGTCGCTGTAGATGAGCACGAAACCGCCGCCAGGCACCGCACTCCGGCGCACCTCGATCACCCGACCGTCCGGTCGCGTGCGCTCGAGCCGCAATTCCCGCTCGGTATCCTGAAGGCGCCGGGTCAATTCCGCCTCGATGTCTTCGGTGCCGAACTCGCCACGTTCGGCGAGAATGCGAAGATAGTCGGCGTAAGTCAGGCGCCTCGCGAGCAGCGCATCGGGCAAATCAAGGATCTGTTGGAAGTTGTTGTTCCACGCGGCGAGGCGCTGCTCACCGTCGAACATCGCGACGCCGTCGCCCATGTTGTCGAAGGTGACGCGCAATTCGGCCTGCCGTTCGCGCAGCTCGGTCAAGAGCCGGGTGTTCTCGATGGCGATCACCGCCTGGTCGGCGAAGGTGCGCACGAGCTCGATCTGCCGTTCGGTAAAGGGCTCGACCCGATCGCGCGCCAGCACGACGACGCCGATCAGTTGACCCTCGCGTAACAACGGCACGCCAAGCGCCGTGCGCTGTCTCGCCAGAGTTATCGCCTCCCGCAGGCGATATTCCGGGTCGGCGGCGCAATCGATGACGTGAACGACTTTGCCGTCGAGCGCCACCCGCCCGACCATCGTGCCACGGTCAGCCAAGATCGAGTGTGACCGCAAGAAGCTGTCGAAGTCGGCCGGAAAGCCGTAACTCGCCGCCATCCGAAAGGCCTCGCCCTCACGCCGGTGCACCAAAGCCATTTCGGCCCGACACAGCCGCGCCGCGGTCTCTATCAGTGTGTCAAGCACAGGCTGCAAGTCGAAGGTCGATCGGCTGATGACTTGAAGCACGTCGCTCGTTGCGGTCTGGTATTCGAGGGATTTCTTTAGATCCTCGGTGCGCTCGCGCAATTCGCCGAGGAGCCGCGCGTTCTCCACGGCGATGACCGCCTGGGCCGCAAAGTTCTGCACAAGCGCAATCTGTTTGGCGGAGAATACCGAGACTTCCTCGCGGAACAGGATGAACGCCCCGGTCAGCTCGCCTTCCTTCAACATTGGCACGACGGCGTTTGCGCAGACCTGGCGCAGCCACGGGTTGACCGCAAACACCTCGGTATAAGCGGGCTCAACGGAAATATCAGCGATTTGCGCTGTCCGTCTTGTTCGCTCGACGCGCCCAAGACAAGTCCCGGGCGGCGGATGCCCGATCCGCGACAGCGCCTCTGCGCTGGCTATTGGCAAGCCGATCGCTGCGACCCCTTGAAATCCCTCGGCGTCATAAGTCGCAAGCAGCCCGTACTTGGCGTCGCACAGTCGCGTGGCCTTTTCCAGCATCGCCGCGAATACCGGATCGAGGTCGCCGGGCGACGAATTGATGACTTGCAATACCTCGGCGGTCGCGGTCTGCTGCTCCAGCGCTTCGCGCTGCTCGGTCAAGAGTCGGGTGTTCTCGATGGCGATGACCGCCTGCTTCGCGAAATTGCTGACAAGCTCGATCTGCTTGTCGGTGAAGGGACGCACCTGCTGACGATAGATGCTGATCGTGCCGATCAGCTCGCTCCCCTTGAGCATAGGGACGACGACAATCGTACGAGCGCCGGCAACGTCGACCATGGCTACCACCGGCGGATCACGCTCTTGATATGGCGGTTCCGTCCGAACGTCTGCGATGTGCACGACCTCTTTTGTCCGAGCGACACGGCCAAGACCGCTTTGGGGATGCGGATGAATGACCTGGCCCCGATGCGCGGCGAATCCGGTCGGCACGTTGTACAGCGCAGCGAGCTGGTAAGCATTCCCATCGTAGAGATTCAACGTACCGAACTCGGCTTCGCAAAGGCGCGCCGCGTTCGCCAGCATGGTCTCGAAAACGGGCGCGAGCGCGCCGGGCGAGTTGCTGATGACCCGAAGGACTTCAGAAGTTGCCGTCTGTTGCTCCAGAGCTTCGGAAAGATCGAGCGTGCGCTGGCGCAACTCGCCGAGCAATCGCGCATTCTCGATCGCGATCACCGCCTGATCCGCGAAACTTTGCAACAGTCGCAACTCCATCTCGTCGAACGGCCGCAACTCGTCGCGATAGACCATCAAGGCGCCGATGGCACCGCCTGCGCTCCGCAGCGGCGTGCCGACCATTGTCCGAATGCCGGCGGCGCGCGCGACGGGTGGACCGGGCAGATCCGCAAGCTCGGGATCGGGATTGTCGAGATCGCCAATTTGGATTTGCCGGTTCTCGCGAACGACCACGGCCGGTAGATTTCGGCCGCGAAGCGTCGGACGTCTTGCCGGGTCCTCCCACAAGGTCGTCGTCACCTGCTGCGCGCCGCGGCCGACACCGACGGACAATTTGAATTCGTCGCGCTCTACCACTCTGATCGAGGCACCGGCCGCGCTGAAGACCCGCGCCGTCGTTTCCGCGATCTTCCGCAGTGTCCCTTCCGCCTCCCCAGGCGACGCGGCGATGGCGCGCAAAATGTCCGAGGTCGCGGTCTGCCGTTCGAACGACTGCTGCAGCTCGCGGTCGCTCGCCGCTTGTCGTTCCAGCGCCCGCGCCAGCTCCTGCCTGAGGGCGGCAATCTCCTGGTTGCGGTCGACAGCGCGCTTCGCAGGCCGTTTTGCTGGCCGCGCTTTACGCATTGTCTGCCCACGCTTCGCCATTGCCGTGTGCCCGACAAGGGTCTGTCGTCCGCACCCCTCCTGCGTGAAGAGCCGAACCGCTTTCTATTGGCCCATCGGACCCACAGACCAGGGCCGGGGACCGCACACGTCATGCTCACATGCGGCACTGCGGAAAGCCAATACTTTCAGGGAACCGTTCCGCCCGACCCGGCTCCCCAACGCTAGAGCGGTAGGCAGGATGTGTTCGATCGATCTTGCGAATCTTCGACTCAATCGTGTGTGCGGACGCTGGCGCCGATATCGACGAGTTCGAAGTAGAAATGCTCGACTCGCGCCAAGGAGGTGAGCCAGCCGATAGGTCGGCCGTCAGCGCTGCCGCTGTCATCTCGCGTGATCACGATCGCCGCCTGAGGTCGGGTGCCAACCCGATACCGCAACGGCAGCGCCAACGCTTGCGCTGTGATGGAAGGTGAGCGGTCGCACGCCACGGTGAATTCGTGATAGTAGCCGCAAGGCAGGTTGCGGATATGCTCGCGGGCGCGCTCCCCCGCGTCACCCAATGTCGGCGGGACGAGGTCGAGCCAATTGAGATGGCGGATGCGGCCGCCGAACCGCCGGATCAAGCCGGCGCCCGCCAGCTCAATGGTCATCTGCGCCGGCTGCGTCAGGTCGAGGATACCAACCTGATCAATGCAGGGCTGCAGCGGGCGCGGGTCGATATCGTCGTCGAGCGGCACCAGGGCTCCCCCTCGGATGCCAAGCCAGTGCCCGATCAGGTCGCGGGCGAACTTGAGCTTGGGATCGTACAACTCCATAACGGCTTCCTGTTGCAGCGTGGTGCACTGAAACTTCCGCTCAATGGGGTCGTTACCGTGTAGGTCACCGAACCGAGCGATCCGATATCCACGCTTGCATGTTCAGTGTTCTTCGCCTGGCCGGGACAAGCGAGCAGCAGATCTTGTCTGCGGGAGGTAAATGCGGACCGTGGTGCCTTTGCCGGGCGCGCTCTCGATACGGACGGTTCCACCGCTATTTCTTGCGAAGGCGCGAACCTGGGAGAGACCCAGCCCCGTCCCTCGGCCGCTCTCCTTTGTCGTGAACAACGGCTCGAAAGCGTGCTGCAAGACCTCGCCATCCATGCCAACCCCGGTGTCACGTACCACGATCATGATGTATCGCCCCGGCGTCAGGTCGCGCTCGTCGAGCATCTCGGGGCGCATGACCACGTTCCTCGTCACGATGGTCACTGTCCCGTCGTTCGGCATCGCGTCGCGGGCATTGGTGACAAGGTTCAGCAAGGCTGCTTGGAGGTGGGCAGGATCGCCTCTCGTCTCGTCCGGCTGCGCCGCAAGGTCCATCTCGAGCCGGTGGCGCTCGCCCGTAGCTCCGCGGAGAACCAGCTGCGCGTCGGCGATGAGTTGATTGATGCGCACGCCCTCTGATTTCGGCTGACGGACGGCCTCCAGGAACTGATCGAGAAGCCGCCCGCTTTGGATCGCGCCGGCCTCGGCTTCGTCCGTCCGACGTCGCACCGCATCGGGATCATCGGCATGTCTGCGGATGAACCACAGGTCACCCATGAAGGCGCCGACAAGGTTCTTGAACTCGTGCGCGATGCTGCCGGCGATCCGATCCAACGCATCGAGCACCATGTCATGGGTCGCCGCCCGGTCTCTCAAGCCCAGTTCCGCACGTTTGAGCCCATTGATGTCGATGCACGAGCCGATGTAGCCGAGGAACGCGCCTTGCGCGTCGAAGCGCGGTGCGCCGGTGTCGAGAACCCAGCGGTACTCGCCGTCGGCCCGCCGCAACCGATACTCCAATCGGAACGGAGCGCGACGGTCGAAATGCGAGACGTAAGCCTCGAGACATTGAGCGAGATCGTCGGGATGCACGCCCTCCGCCCAGCCATTGTCGATCTCCTGCTCCAAGCTTCGCCCGGTGAACTCGAGCCACGGCTTGTTGAACCATATGCAGAGTTTTTCAGGTCCCGAAATCCAGATCATGACCGGCGCAGCATCCATGAGATGCTGAAACGCATCTTCACCACTGATTTCTTCCATCTGTCGGCTATTTACTCACTGGTTGCGCCGCAAACACGCAGAATGTTGCGAGCGGACCGCATGCGGGCCGCATGCGGCGGAATAAGCCATAGATTTCAGTGTTCCGACATCGCAGAACGTGCCAAAGACCTATTCACTTCATGACAATCTGATCGTCGAGCGAATAGACACCCTCGGCTTGTGGCCAATGTGTCACTGGGGTAGGCTGGGGAGCATTCGAAAGCCGCATCGGATTGCCTACGATTGGCTGGAGCGGAGCTTGGTCCTTGCGCTCCGATGCAAAATCGCAGAGCGGCACCATGAGCGTTGCCCCGTCAAGGCGCGAGTGGGTCTTTCATCCAGCCGTACTGCGGTCGCTTTGCGTGCATATCCGCCGTCGTGGTGTGTCGCTCGCGGACGCGTTGGCGGGCACGGGTATGACTTGGCAAAAGCTGCTTCGCGAGAAGCGGTCGGTCGCCTTTGATCCGATGCGCACCCTCATCTTGAACGCACAGCAGTTGACGGGGTGCCCGTGGCTTGGCCTCGAGTGGGGCGTTTCAGTGGAGGCGGCCACGCAAGGCCTGACCGGCGCTGCAATCGTCGTCAGTCGCGACGTGTCTCAGGCTCTGGAAACCGCGGCTCGGTACCACCCGCTGCGCAGCCGCTCCGTCGAGTACCAATTGGCGGTTCGCGAGGATCGCTCGACCCTCATCATGCGCGAGGTGCTCGATCTTCGCGATATCCGAACCTTCATTCTCGAGGCCAATGCCGCAATTGTGGAGCGGTTCTTGACGACCGTCGCCGGAGAGCCCTTGGTCGAGATCGAATATCGGTTCCCCTATGCGCCGCCGGCCTGGGCGCCGGAGTATTCGCGCTTGCTCGCCGGCAAGGTCCACTTCGGTGCAGCGCAATTGGAACTGCGAGTCCCGAGAAAAATATTGCGGCTGCCGGGAGTGGTTGCTCTGGCGAGTGACCGCAGCGGCCTCGCTCTTCTCGCGGAACGAGAGCTCGCATTGCTACGGAGCAGTGGCGATTTGTCCAGGCAAATAAGACTGCGGCTGTTCGAAAAACAGGGTCCCTATCCCAGCGTTCAAGCGATGGCGCAACAACTCAACATGTCGCCCCGGACACTCCACCGCAAACTCAGGCAAGAGGGGACAACGTATCAGACGCTTCTCGACGATGCTCGCAGAGAGCTCGCCGAATGGTACTTGCTCATGACGCGCGAGCCGATCGAAGCCATCGCCGAGCGGCTTGGATATGCGGACGCGTCAAGTTTCAGCCGCACTTTCCGTCGTTGGTTCGCGACGGCACCCGGCAGATTCCGCGACGATCGGCGAGATACCCAAGATATGATACCCGAAAGATAAGGTCCTCGGCGGCGCCTCTCTGCGTGTGCCGATGGCCTCGGAATGGTGGTGGCCGTCGGAGATTCCCTCGAACCTCTTCGTTCCACCTGTCAATTTTAGATCGCCGCTGCAACCAACCGTATAGACGCCGGTGCACTCGATATCCGCGTAGATCTGCGCGGTGAAGGTGCAGCGCGGCCCCGAGCTCGTTCTTTGCCGTCCTCGAGTCCAAGCTCAGGGATGGCGGGGCAGCTCATCAGCCCAGATCGGATCAGTCCGTTGTCCGTGTCGGCGCTGAAGGGCGGCCAGCAACGTCCCGATGCTGCGCGGGAATTGGCTGCCAAAAACTAGGGAAAACGCCTGATGGTCAAAAGGACCACCTGACGCTGGAATTGCTGGAGACGCTCAGCCGGGAGAATTCTGTGGTCAATTCCATGCGAAGGTGGTGCACGCTTCTCTGGGAGCTCGGTCCGGGACTTGGCTTTTGGTTGACCTGCACCAGCGGGATTGTGGGGATATTGTACTGGTCGCACTGATGATCAAATCCGCCGCATGCCAGTCCTCATGCTCCGAATACTGAGGGATCGGAGAGATCGAGATGCCATACCTAGAAAACCAAGAGCCGCCATTGGACGAAGTGTTCGATGAACATATCGTGCGTCTCGTGATGGCGAGAGACCGGCTGGCTCCAGAGGAAGTCCGGACGCAGGTGGAGGCGGCGCGAAATCAACTCCTTAAACGGCGCGACAGCAGGACATGAGCGAGGCACCGGTAAACAGCCGCCTTGCGCGGCCGAAGGACGCGATCCATTCCTCGCAGCCACCCGCCGCCCCTGGAGGATTGTGAAAGTTGAACGCGTCCCAGAGGCCGGGTGACGGAACCTCGTTCAAGGCGTGCGCGCAGCCCTCAGCGAGCAAGGCGCCCGTCGGGCGGGTTCTCAGTCTCGCTTTACAGCGCTGAGATACCGCTTGCTAGAACGGAATCTCGTCGTCGAGCTCTTGCACGGGCGCGCGGCGCTCGGGGCGGCCGCCGCCGCCACCGCCACGCGGGCTTGCCGCCGCATATTCCTCGGTCGGCGCCTCTTCGGCATAGCCTTCGCCGCCGCCCCCGCCGCCCCGCCCATCGAGCATGGTGAGTTCGCCGCGATAGCGCTGCAGCACCACTTCGGTCGTATAGCGCTCCTGGCCGGAATTGTCGGTCCATTTGCGCGTCTGGAGCGCGCCCTCGAGATAGACCTTGGCGCCCTTCTTCAGATACTTCTCGATGACCTCGACGAGGCGGTCGTTGAAGACCACGACGCGGTGCCATTCGGTGCGCTCCTTGCGCTCGCCCGACGCCTTGTCGCGCCAATTTTCCGACGTCGCGACCGAGAGGTTGGCGATGCGCGTGCCGTCCTGGGTCGAGCGGATCTCGGGGTCGCGGCCGAGATTGCCGATGAGAATCACCTTGTTGACGCTTCCGGCCATGATGCTGCCTTTGCGGATTGAGGGAGCGACGGCTCTGGCGCGCCGGCTGCCGCCATCTTAGCGGCGGCCCATCGCGACGCAACGAACACGGGGCTAGTCACAACGCCGCGGGATGCCCACCTAAGGCGCCCGCCCGCAAGCGGCAGCGCTCGGCGCATTCCGAGACGAGGTCCCATGAACGCCATTTTGCCAATCGGCATCCTAGAACATAACGCGAACGATAGCAACAGCTCACCTGCGGCGCCTGCCCCGGAGGCGGCGCTGCTGGACGCCTATTCCCGTGCCGTGGTCGGCGCTGTCGAGACCGTCGGCCCGGCGGTGCTCCACCTTCAGGTCGAGGCCGGCAATGGCCGGGGCGGCGCCGGCTCGGGCGTCGTCTTCACCCCCGACGGCTATGTCCTGACCAACAGCCATGTCGTCGCCGGCGGCAAGCGTCTCCACGCGACCTTCGCCGATGGCCGCAGCATGGAGGCGAGCCTCGTCGGCGATGATCCCGACACCGACCTCGCCGTGCTCCGCCTCGCCGGCGAAGCCCCCGCCTATGCCAGGCTCGGCGATGCGCGCAAGCTGCGCGTCGGCCAGCTCGTCATCGCCATCGGCAACCCCTTCGGCTTCCAGGCGACGGTGACGGCGGGCGTGGTGAGCGCGCTGGGCCGCAGCCTCCGCGCCAGCTCGGGCCGGCTCATCGACAGCGTCATCCAGACCGACGCCGCGCTCAATCCCGGCAATTCCGGCGGCCCGTTGGTGAGCTCGGCCGGCGAGGTGGTCGGCATCAACACGGCGATCATCGCCATGGCGCAAGGCATCTGCTTCTCGATCTCGGCCAACACGGTGGAGTTCGTCGCCTCGCGCCTCATCCGCGACGGCCGCGTCCGGCGCTCCTATATCGGCCTCTCCGGCCAGAACATCCTGCTGCCGCGGCGCGTGGTGCGCTTCCACGACCTCGCGCGCGAAGGCGGGGTGCGCGTCGAAGCGACGGCCGAGCGGGGCGCGGCGCGTGCGGCGGGTCTGCTGTCGGGCGACATCATCGTCGGCTTTGCCGGCGAGCCGGTCGGCACGGTGGACGAGCTGCATCGGCTTCTGACCGAGGAGCGCGTCGGCCGGCCGGCGGAGGTGACGGTGCTGCGGCGCGCGGAGAAGCGAGAGCTGTCGGTGATCCCGCGGGAAGTGCCGCCGCGGGGCGCCGCCGGCTGAGCCGGGGCGCGCGCCGCCGCCCCTACTCCACCTCCGCGAAGCTCCGGTCGAGCGCTTGCCCGTCGGCGCTGGCGATGAGGCGCTTCGGCACCAGCAGCAGCGTCGGCAGGATGAGCGCGTAGACGACCGTGATGGCGACGACGCAGACGGTGAAGCCGCCATAGCGGTCGTAGAGGATCGTGCCGAGAACATCGCCGAAGCGCGCAGCGACGAAGTACAGCGCCCACATCATCATCAGGGTCGTGCCTTGGAGCGCCCGGGGACAGGAGCGGATGATGAGGTCCATATAGGCGGCGCTGGAGACGCCGCCCATGAGGCCGATCGG
>DATIYL010000098.1:0-7916 GCA_035517635.1 Allostellaceae bacterium
ACCTCGCCGGTCGACTTCATCTCGGGGCCGAGGATGAGATCGACGCCGGGGAAGCGGGCGAAGGGAAAGACGGCTTCCTTCACCGCCACGGCGCGCCGGCGCTTGCGGTCGAGCGCGAAGCCGGCGAGCCTTTCGCCCGCCATCACCCGCGCCGCGATCTTGGCCACCGGCACGCCCGTCGCCTTGGCGACGAACGGCACCGTGCGCGAGGCGCGCGGGTTGACCTCAAGCACATAGACGGTGCTGTCCTTCACCGCATACTGCACGTTCATCAGCCCGACGACGCCGAGCGCGCGCGCCAGCGCCGCCGTCTGCTGCTCGATATCGGTGATGACGGCGGGCGGCAGCGAATAGGGCGGCAGCGAGCAGGCGCTGTCGCCGGAATGGATGCCGGCCTCTTCGATATGCTCCATGATGCCGGCGATGGCGACGTCGCTGCCATCGGCAAGCGCATCGACATCGACTTCGATCGCATCCTGGAGATAGCGGTCGATCAGCACCGGATTGCGTCCCGACACCTTGACCGCATTCGCCATGTAGCGGGCGAGTCCGGCCGGCTCGTGCACGATCTCCATGGCGCGCCCGCCGAGCACATAGGAGGGGCGGATGACGACGGGATAGCCGATGCGCTGCGCCACCATCACCGCCTCTGCTGCCGAGCTTGCCGTGCCGTTCTCCGGCTGCTTCAGCCCGAGCCGCTCGAGCAGCTCCTGGAAGCGCCGGCGGTCCTCGGCGAGGTCGATGGCATCGGGCGAGGTGCCGAGGATCGGGATCTTCGCATCCTCGAGCGCTTGCGCCAGCTTCAGCGGTGTCTGCCCGCCGAGCTGCACGATGACGCCTGCCAGCGTGCCGCGGCGCTCTTCGACGCGCACCAGCTCGATCACGTCCTCGGCGGTGAGCGGCTCGAAATAGAGGCGGTCCGAAGTGTCGTAATCGGTCGAGACGGTTTCCGGGTTGCAATTGACCATGATCGTCTCGATGCCGGCCTCTTTGAGGCTGTAGGCGGCATGAACGCAGCAATAGTCGAATTCGATGCCTTGGCCGATGCGGTTGGGGCCGCCGCCGAGGATCACCACCTTGCGCCGCTCGGAGGGCTCCGCCTCGTCCTCGGGCGGCGCCATGCCGTCGCCTTCATAGGTCGAGTACATATAGGGCGTGAGCGACGGGAACTCGGCGGCGCAGGTGTCGATCCGCTTATAAACGGGATGGATGCCGCGCCGGGCGCGAAGCTTCGCCACCTCGCTCTCGGCGATCCCGGCCAGCTCGGCGAGCCGCGCATCGGAGAAGCCGAGTTGCTTCAAGCGCAGCAACCCCGGCCCGTCCTGCGGCAAGCCGTCGACGCTCACCGCCGCTTCGGCGGCGACGATGGCGCGCACCTGCTCCAGGAACCAGGGATCGTATTTGCAGGCGGCGTGGATCTCCTCGGTGCCGAGGCCCATGCGATAGGCCTGCGCGATCACCAGCAGCCGGTCGGGCGTCGCCTTGGCGAGCGCGGCGCGGACCGCGTTGCGGTCGCCGCCGGTGGCGCCGGGGATCTCGATCTCGTTGAAGCCGGTGAGCCCGGTCTCCATCGAGCGCAGCGCCTTCTGCACGGATTCGGCGAAGCTGCGGCCGATCGCCATCGCCTCGCCGACCGATTTCATCGAGGTCGAGAGAATCGCCTCGGCGCCCGGGAACTTCTCGAAGGTGAAGCGCGGCATCTTGGTGACGACATAGTCGATCGTCGGCTCGAAGCTCGCCGGCGTGATGCGCGTGATCTCGTTCTTGAGCTCGTCGAGCGTATATCCGACGGCGAGCTTCGCCGCGACCTTGGCGATGGGAAAGCCGGTTGCCTTCGAGGCCAGCGCCGAGCTGCGCGAGACGCGCGGATTCATCTCGATGATCACGAGCCGCCCATCGGCGGGATTGACGGCGAACTGCACGTTCGATCCGCCGGTATCGACGCCGATCTCGCGCAGCACCGCGATCGAGGCGTCGCGCATCCGCTGATATTCCTTGTCGGTCAGCGTCAGTGCCGGCGCCACGGTGACGCTGTCGCCGGTATGGACGCCCATCGGATCGACATTCTCGATCGAGCAGATGATGATGCAGTTGTCGGCGCGGTCGCGCACCACCTCCATCTCGTATTCCTTCCACCCCAGCACCGATTCCTCGATCAGCACTTCGTGGGTGGGCGAGGCGCGCAATCCGCCACGGACGATCTCCTCGAACTCGGTATTGTTGTAGGCGATGCCGCCGCCGGTGCCGCCCAAGGTGAAGGAGGGGCGGATGATCGCCGGCAGCCCGACGACAGCGAGCGCCGCGATCGCCTCCTCGGGCGAGCGGACGAGACGGCTTTTGGGCGAAGCGAGGCCGATCTTGTCCATCGCCTCGCGGAAGAGCTGCCGGTCCTCGGCCTTGGCAATGGCATCTTCCTTGGCGCCGATGAGCTCGACGCCATGGCGGGCGAGCGCGCCCGAGCGCGCCAGCGCCATCGCCGTGTTGAGCGCGGTCTGCCCGCCCATGGTCGGCAGCAGCGCATCCGGGCGTTCTTTGGCGATGATGCGCTCGACGATCTCGGGCGTGATCGGCTCGATATAGGTGGCATCGGCGAGCCCGGGATCGGTCATGATCGTCGCCGGGTTCGAGTTCACGAGGATGATGCGGTAGCCCTCTTCCTTCAGCGCCTTGCAGGCTTGCGCGCCGGAGTAATCGAACTCGCACGCCTGTCCGATGACGATCGGCCCCGCGCCGATGATCAAGATGCTCTTGATGTCCGTGCGCTTAGGCATGGAGGCGCGCCGATAAAGGACGAAGCACCCCCTCCCCCCTTGAGGGGGAGGGAAGGGGTGGGGGGTAAAGCGCGCAGCGCTTCAAAAACGAGAGAGCTACCGCGGCACCGAACGCGCGGACAGAGCACCCCCCTCCCGGCAGCGCTTGCGCGCTGCCACCCTCCCCCTCAAGGGGGGAGGGGCGGGAAACGCAAGTTGCGAAACTACCCGCCATGCCGCTCCATCAAGTCGACGAAGCGCTCGAAGAGGTAATGGCTGTCCTGCGGGCCGGGGCTCGCCTCGGGGTGGTACTGCACCGAGAAGACCGGCTTGTCCTTGAGCCTGAGGCCTTCATTGCTGCCATCGAAGAGCGAGACATGCGTCACCTCGGCGCTCTCCGGCAGGCTTTCCGGCAGCACGCAGAAGCCGTGATTCTGGCTGGTGATCTCGACCTTGCCGGTGGCAAGGTCCTTCACCGGATGATTGGCGCCGCGATGGCCGATTGCCATCTTGCGCGTCTTGCCGCCGAGCGCGAGCGCGAGCAGCTGATGGCCGAGGCAGATGCCGAAGACCGGCTTCTCCGTCGCAATGAGCTCGCGGATGACCGGCACGGCATAAGCGCCGGTCGCCGCCGGATCGCCCGGCCCGTTCGACAGAAAGACGCCGTCGGGGCGGTGGCGCAGGATGTCCTCGGTGCTGGCGGTTGCCGGCACCACGGTGACGCGGCAGTGATGCGAGGCCAGCATGCGCAGGATGTTGCGCTTGGCGCCGTAATCGACGGCGACGACGTGGAAGCGCGGCTCGGCGAGGCGGCCATAGCCCTGTCCCGGAGCCCAGCGCGTCTCGTCCCAGCTGTAGGTCTGGCGGCAGGTGACCTCTTTGGCGAGATCCATCCCCTCGAGTCCGGGCCATTGCCGCGCGGTTGCGGTCAAGGCGGCGACGTCGATCTTGCCGTCGGGCGCGTGGCAGAGCGTGCCGTTGGGCGCGCCGAGATCGCGGATGCGCCGTGTCAGCCGCCGCGTATCGACGCCGGCGATGCCGGCAAGGCCGTGCGATTTGAGCCAGGCATCGAAAGGCTGCGCCGCGCGGTAATTGGACGGCTGCGTGATGTCGGCGCGCAGCACGAGCCCGCGCGCCGCCGGCGTCAGCGTCTCGATATCCTCGGCGTTGGCGCCGACATTGCCGATATGCGGAAAGGTGAAAGTGATGATCTGACCGGCATAGGAGGGATCGGTCATGATCTCCTGATAGCCGGTCATGCTGGTGTTGAAGCAGACCTCGCCGACGGCGATGCCCGGTGCGCCCACGCCGTGCCCCCAAAACACGCTGCCATCACCCAGAACCAATGCAGCGGTGGCGCCGGGCGGGCGCGGAGAGGCGTGCGACATCGGCGCGTCGGTCATGCGGTCGCGAAAACCTCGATCTCTCGGCTGGTAGACCGCTCGCGCGGCGGCGGCGAACGGACGACCAGCGTGAGATAGCTTCTGACACGAACCGCGTCAAGCCGCCAAGCCCGCCGCGAAAGTCTCGCGAATTCAGCCCCTTAGTTTCCGACAAAGAATTGCCAGCGAGGGCCTCCTTGAGTAACGTCCGAACGACTCGGGGGCGAGAGAGCGGAGCCAGCCATGCTGCGGCAGCGATTCACCGATGCGCTGAAGGAGGCGATGAAGGCCAAAGAGGAGCTCACCGTCTCGACGGTGCGGCTCATCATCGCCCGTCTCAAGGAGCAGGACATCGAGGCGCGCGGCCGCGGCAAAGCCGAAGGCATCGGCGATGCCGAGATCCAGCAGATGCTGCAAGGCATGATCAAGCAGCGCCGCGACTCGATCGTCCTCTACGAGCAAGGCAAGCGTCCCGAGCTCGTCGCCAAGGAGCAGGGCGAGATCGCCATCATCGAGCGCTTTCTGCCGCAGCAGCTCGGCGAGGCAGCGCTCGAAGCCGCGGTCAAGGCGATCATTGCCGAGCTTGGCGCGCAGGGCATGAAGGATATGGGCCGGGTGATGGCGGCGCTGCGCGAGCGTCACGCCGGCCAGATCGATGCCGGCAAGGCGAGTCAGGTGGCAAAGCGCCTCCTCGGCTGATCGCCCGAAGGAGGGGGATGACATTTGCGGCCGTGCGGTTGAACTAGGGTCGGGCTCGCCTGTGGCTGAAGGCGAGCATCATTCGAGGGCCGACCGCTGCGCCACTTCTTGCTGGTTTTCCTGCTGCTGCTCCTCGCGGCTTGTGCCACGTCGACGGGGCCCTTCTTCACCGAGAAAGGAACCGCCTCCTGGTATGGGCGGAGCCATCAAGGACAGCGCATGGCGGATGGCGAACGCTTCAATCGACGGGCCTTCACCTGCGCGCATCGCAGCTTGCCCTTCAACACGATTCTGCGCGTCACCAATCTCGAAAACGGTCGCCGGGTGAGGGTGCGGGTCAATGATCGCGGCCCTTATCGCGACGGGCGCATCCTCGATCTTTCCGCCGCTGCCGCTGCCGCGCTGGGCATGCGCGAGGACGGGACGGCGCGCGTCCGCATCGAGGCCTTTGCCGCCGATCAACGATAGGGTTGACGAAGCGTTAACCATCCTCCGCTAGTGTATTCAGCCCGCCGGCCGTCGCGAGAGACTCGCGGCTCGTCTTCGAAGCCGCGCGCGGCATGGGGGCGCATGGACGTTCGCGGGAAGACCGAGTCGCCGATCGCCGCCGTTCATCCGGTCGCCGCCTTTTGTCGGCCGGGTGCGGTGCGCTACACTGGCGGCAGCGCCTTCAGCATCGCCAGGGCTGATGGCCGACCGCAGAGCCTCGCGGCGGGGCTCACGGCAAGGGCACCAAGCTGATGGCGTTTCCGCCCCGGTTCCTCGACGAGTTGCGTGAGCGGTTGTCGCTCGCCGATGTCGTTGGCCGGCGCGTGCGTCTCATCAAGCGCGGCCGCGACTATGTCGGCCTCTGCCCCTTTCACAAAGAGAAGACGCCGTCCTTCAACGTGGTCGAGGACAAGCGCTTCTATCACTGCTTCGGCTGCGGTGCGCATGGTGATGTCATCGGCTTCACCATGCAGACGGCGAATCTCAGCTTCCCGGAAGCCGTCGAACAGCTCGCGCGCCAGGCCGGTCTCGACGTGCCGCGGCAGAGCCGCGAGGAGCGCGAGACGGTGGAGCGGCAAGCGACGCTTCAAGGCGCGGTCGAAGGCGCTTGCGCCTTTTTCGAAGCGACGCTGCACAGCCCCGCCGGCCGTGAGGCGCGGCTCTATCTCGAGCGCCGCGGCCTCGATCTCGCCACCATCCGCCGCTTCCGCCTCGGCTACGCGCCGGAGCTGCGCGACGGGTTGAAGCGCGCGCTCAGCGCCTCCTTTCCCGAGCCGCTGCTCGTCGAAGCGGGATTGCTGCGTCAGCCGGAGAGCGGTGCGAGCTTCGACTATTTTCGCAATCGCGTGATGTTTCCGATCGGCGATCGTCGGGGGCGCATCATCGCCTTCGGCGGCCGCGTGCTCGGCGATGGCCAGCCGAAATACCTGAACTCGCCCGACACGCCGCTCTTCCAGAAGGGGCGCGTGCTCTATGGCTGGGCCGAGGCGCGTGCCGGCCTTGCCGCGGCCGGCAGCCTCCCCGAGGTGATCGTCACCGAGGGCTATATGGATGTGATCGCGCTGCACCGCGCGGGTTTTGCCACCGCCGTGGCGCCGCTCGGCACGGCGCTGACGGAACTGCAGATCGAGGAGCTGTGGCGCCTCTCGCCGGAGCCGGTGCTCTGCTTCGACGGCGATGCCGCCGGATCGCGCGCCCAGCTCCGCGCGCTCGACCGCGCGCTGCCGTTGCTCAAGCCCGGCCACAGCCTGCGCTTTGCCACGCTGCCCGGCGGCGAGGATCCCGACACGCTGATCCTCAATCACGGCACCGAGGCCATGCGCGAGGTGCTCAACCGGGTGAAGCCGCTCGCGGAAGTGCTGTGGGCGCTCGAGACGGCGCACCCGATCGATACGCCCGAGCGCCGCGCCGCGCTCGAGCAGCGCCTCGACGCGCGCATCCGCGCCATTGCCGATCGCACCGTGCAGGAGCACTACCGCAGCTTCTGCCGCGAGCGGCTGTTCGCGCTCGGCCGCCGGCGCTTCGCCGAGGGCCGCACGCCGCCGCGCCGCGGCGCCGCCCCGTCGCGCCGCGACCGGCCGCTCCTGCCGGAGCCGGCGCCGGCGGCGGATCCGGCGCTGCTGCGCCGGCGTCAGCAGGAGGTGCTGCTGGCGGCGCTGCTCAACCATCCGTTCCTGCTGCATGAAGTGGCGGAGGAGCTGGCGGCGCTGCATCTCCGGGACCCCCGCCTTGACAAGCTCTGCCGCGAAATCTTAAGACTTCACGCCCTTAATCCGGATCTTGACGCTGCGACGCTCAAGCTCCACCTCACTCAGAGCGGATATGGCGGGGTCGTGCAGGGGGTGTTGTCGCAACAGGTTTTGAAGCACGCCGCCTTCGCGCGGCCCGAAGCGGACGCAGAGACGGTCCGCATGGGTTGGACCGATACGCGAGACCGGCTACAACACCGGCACTTGCGACAGCAGGTGGCCGAAGCCGCCGAGGATTTCGTCCGCGATGTCAGCGATGAGACATGGGGACGCTTGCAGCAGACGGTGCTGGAAACTAAGAAGGACGATGACGGCGCAACGGGAGGGGGCATCCGTTGAGCAACGGCCAAACGGCCGAGAGCCGGCACCACGGAGGAATTACCGACGGATCGGCACGTGCGGGCACTTTGTCCGGCGGCGCCGTGTTGTCGTTTGGGGGATCACGTCATTGACGGGCGGGATGTAGAGATGGCGAGTAAGTCGGCGAATGCGCCCGAGGCGCCCGAGGCGCGCGAGGAAGCGGCGGAAGCGCCGTTGCTCGATACGATTGCGGCGTCGATCAAGAAGATGGTTGCGCGCGGCAAGGAGCGCGGCTACGTCACTTATGACGAAGTGAATGCTGCGCTGCCGCTGGAGCAGGTCTCCTCCGAGCAGATCGAGGACACGATGGCGATGCTCTCCGAGCTCGGCATCAACGTGGTCGAGAGCGAGGAGAGCGACGACAACGCCGCGGCCGAGGAGGGCGACGGCGAAGCGCCCGCCGCCGGCAATCTCGACGACGAGGATATCGGCCGCACCGACGATCCCGTGCGCATGTATCTGCGCGAGATGGGCTCGGTCGAGCTGCT
>DATIYL010000099.1:0-2179 GCA_035517635.1 Allostellaceae bacterium
CAAAGCCGGGGCGACCCGGCGACGCAAAGCCTCCGGTCCCCGGGGTACCGCCCGGCGATAGCGGGGCTCCCGAATGAGGCAGCCCGACCATGGACCAACCGTCCGACGCCCCCGCCAAACCCACCCCGCCCCGGCGCGCTGCCGGCCTCGACGAGGGACCGGCCCTGTTCGCCGTGCCGTTCCGGCGGCCCAGTCGCGGCAAGGCGCGACCGCTCTTCTCGCCGCAGGAGCGTGCCGCCCTCGCCACGATCTCGACCCACGTGACCGTGCGAAAGGGCGCGACGCTCTATCGCGAAGGCGATGCGGCGACGTTCGTCTATGTCATCACGGGCGGCTACGTGCGCACCGTGCGCAGGTTGCCGACCGGCACCGAGCGCGTGACCGCGTTCCGCTCCGGCGGCGATCTTCTCGGACTGGCGACCGAAGGGCGCTACGTCGCGACCGCCCAGGCGATCGCCACGACCTCGGCCTATCAGGTTCCGACCGCGGCGCTGGAGGAATTGCTGCAGACCGACGCATCGCTCGCCCTGCGCCTGCTCTGCAAGCTCTCGAGCATCGTCGTCGCGCAGCAGCATCACGCCTTGATCCTCGGCCGCACCGATGCGCTGGGCAAGCTCGCGATGTTCCTGGAGATGCTGGAGCAGCGTCAGCACGAGCGCGGATGGGACACGGAGATCATCTACCTGCCGATGTCACGGTCGGACATCGCGGATTATGTCGGCCTCTCGGTCGAGGCGGTGAGCCGGGCCGTGTCGACCCTGCGTGCGGAAGCGGTGGTGAGCTGTCGCACGAAACTTCAGTTTCGCGTGTCCGACCGGCCGCGCTTCAGGGAACTGATCGGCGGCGGGCGCCGGCGGTCCAGGCCGGCGAAACCAAAACGCGAGCCAATTCCCTCGCCCGCGGCGGAGGACCTTTGACCTAGATCAACGTTATCCGGCCGGGTTGGTCTCACTCTCTCGTTGCAACGGACAAGAGGAGCCTTCGATGGCCGGCAGAACTCCCAACGATCGCGCGGCTCCGGAACTCAAGGGCGGCGACCGCCGCTGGGGGCGGTCGCAGGACGCCCACATCTCCGATCCGTACAAGGCGACGGCCAAGCTGCACGAGCCGACGCTGTGCTCGCAATGCGGCGCGGTGTTCCAGCACGGACGCTGGCACTGGGCTGCGGCGCCGGCGGACGCGCATGCCGCTGTGTGCCCCGCCTGCCACCGCATCAACGACAACTATCCGGCCGGCATCCTCACGCTCAGCGGCCCCTTCGTCGCGTCGCGCAAGGACGAGATCGTGCATCTCGCGCGCAATCAGGAGAAAGCCGAGAGGCCCGAGCATCCGCTCAACCGCATTATGAGCGTCGACGATCAGGCCGCGGACCGGCTGGTGATCTCGACGACCGACATCCATCTGCCGCGCCGCATCGGCGAGGCGATGACACGCGCCTACAAGGGCGATCTGAGCGAGCATTTCGACCAGGACGGATATTTCGTGCGCATCAACTGGCATCGTCCGGACTGAGAGACGGTCAGCGCTGTTCCAGCACCATCAGCAGGAGGGCACCATGTCCGATATCGACCACACCGCGCGATCCCAGGACTGGACGATGCTGTTGCCCGATTTCGGCTACGGCACGCTGCTCGATGGCGGGCGGCGCGCGCTCGATCGCTGGACGCATGGCATGTTCGAGTGCAGCCGCGCGTTCGGCGCCTTCGCCATGGCGCGCTGGCAAGAGGATCTCGAGACCTGGAAGGCGCTCGGCAATTGCCGCAGCATCGACGAGCTGCTGCAATGCGAGTGCAGCTACGTGCAAAAGGCCGCGGCGGACTACATGGCCGAGATGGGCAAGCTCACGCAGGTGATGCTCGAGGCGGCGAACGCCGCGCTCCGCCCCGAAGCGGCGGAAGCCGCATCGGCGCAACCTCAATCATGGGAGGTGGCGGCATCGCCCGCTTCGCCGGCGCCGGCGCCGTCACGTCCAGCATCGTCGCGCCGCGCGGCCGCCGCGCGTGCATCCAGCGAGCACGAGCGCTAGGGGCGATGCAGCATTTCACGCCGCTGTCCGCCTTGGTCGGCGGCGTGCTGATCGGCGTCTCCGCGGCCATGCTCTGGCTGAGCACCGGACGCATCGCCGGCATCAGCGGCATCGTCGGCAATTTGCTTTCTCGCAGCGCGGGCGATGCCGGCT
>DATIYL010000100.1:0-15016 GCA_035517635.1 Allostellaceae bacterium
CGGGCGATGGCGTAGCAAAGCTCGGCACGAATGGCGGAAGCCACCACCATAGCCGCGGCAGCGGCGCGGGCGCCGAGCCCGGCGGCACTGCTCGGCAGGCTCGGCGCGCTGCTGCGCCGCGGCGAGATCGCGCTGGCGCTGGGCGTCGTCGCCATCCTGGTCGTGCTCATCCTGCCGATGCCGCCCTGGCTGCTCGACATCAGCCTCGCGCTGTCGATCACTTTTTCGGTCGTCATCCTGATGGTAGCGCTGTTCATCCAGCGCCCGCTCGAATTCTCCTCGTTCCCGACCGTGCTGCTCATCGCGACGATGCTGCGGCTCGCCCTCAATCTCGCCACGACGCGGCTCATCCTGAGCCATGGGCATGAAGGCACGGCCGCCGCCGGCCATGTCATCCAGGCCTTCGGCAACTTCGTCATGGGCGGCAACTTCGTCATCGGGGTGATCGTCTTCATCATCCTGGTGGTGGTGAATTTCGTCGTCATCACCAAGGGCTCGGGGCGCATCGCCGAGGTGGCGGCGCGCTTCAGCTTGGACAGCATGCCCGGCAAGCAGATGGCGATCGACGCCGATCTCTCCGCCGGGCTCATCAACGAAGAAACCGCCCGCAAGCGCCGCAGCGAGCTCGAAGACGAGAGCAATTTCTACGGCGCCATGGACGGCGCCTCGAAATTCGTCCGCGGCGACGCCGTCGCGGGGCTCATCATCACCGCCATCAATATCGGCGCCGGCATCGTCATCGGCGTCGTGCAGCAGGGCATCTCGTTCAGCGAAGCGACGCAGAGCTATACGCTGCTCACCGTCGGCGATGGCCTCGTCTCGCAGATCCCGGCGCTGGTCGTCTCGACCGCCGCCGGCATGCTCGTCTCCAAGGCAGGCGTCAGCGGCTCGACCGACAAGGCGCTGTTCGGCCAGCTCTCCGCCTACCCCGCCGCGCTCGGCGTTGCCTCTTTCCTCATGCTCGCCCTGGCGCTGATGCCCGGAATTCCTGCGCTGCCTTTCCTGATGCTGTCGGCGCTCGCCGGCGGCGGCGCGTGGAAAGCGACCGAGCGCCAGGAAAAGGCGGCGGCGGCCGAAGCGGCGGCGCAGCAGGCCAAGGCGGCGGCACCGGTGAAAGAGGAGCCGATCCAGACGGCGCTGCAGATCGATCAGCTGCGCCTGGAGCTGGGCTACGGTCTCTTGAGTCTCATCAACAGCGAGCACGGCACCCGCCTCACCGATCAGGTGCGCGCGCTGCGCCGCCAGCTCGCCGCCGAGATCGGCTTCATCATGCCTTCGGTGCGCATCCAGGACAATCTGCAGCTCCCCGCCAACACCTATGTCATCCGCGTCAAGGAGATCGAGGCTGGGCGCGGCGATCTCCGCCCCAACATGCTGCTGGTGATGGACCCGCGCGGCGGACAGATCTCGATCCCCGGCGAGCCGACGGTCGAGCCGACCTTCGGGCTGCCGGCGCAATGGGTCGCCGAGGCGCATCGCGAGGAGGCGACCTTCCGCGGCTACACCGCGGTCGAGCCGCAAACCGTGATCACCACGCATCTCACCGAGGTGATCAAGGACAATATGGCCGAGCTCTTGTCCTACGCCGAGACGCAGAAGCTGATCGACGAGCTCGACAAGAGCCATCAGAAGCTGATCGCCGACATGGTGCCGAGCCAGATCTCGGTCGGCGGCATCCAGCGCGTGCTGCAGAATCTGCTTGCCGAGCGCGTCTCGATCCGCGACCTGCCGACCATTCTCGAGGGCATCTCCGAGGCCTGCGGCTACAGCCGCAATGTCAGCATCATCACCGAGCATGTGCGGGCGCGCCTGGCCCGCCAGATCAGCGAGCAGAACACCGCCGAGACCGGCTTCATTCCGCTGATCAGCCTGTCGCCTGCCTGGGAGCAGGCCTTCGCCGAAGCACTGACCGGACAGGGCGAAGAGCGGCATCTCAGCATGCCGCCGAGCCGGCTGCAGGAATTCATCGCCGCCGTGCGCAGCACCTTCGAGCGCCACGCCATGCAGGGTGAGACGCCGGTGCTGCTGACCAGCGCCGGCATCCGCCCCTATGTGCGCTCGATCATCGAGCGCTTCCGGCCGATCACCGTGGTGATGTCGCAGAACGAAGTGCATCCCAAGGCGAAGATCAAGACGGTGGGAACGATCTAAACGATGCGGCTCAGAACCTTCACGGCACCGACGATGAGCGAGGCGATGGCGCTGGTGCGCGCGCGGCTCGGGTCGGACGCCGTCATCGTCTCGACCGAGGAAGGCGAGGACGGCGCAACGCGGCTCACCGCCGCGGTGGAGCAGCCCGAGCGTCTCGCGCCGGGGGTCGAGCCCGACGTCATCGACGTGCTCAACGAAGCCCTCTCCGGCCACGGGCTCGCACCGCTCGTCGTCGAGAAGATCCTCTGCGCCGCCCTCCCCTTCGAGACCGATGAGCCGCTGCTGGCGCTGGCGAGCGCCTTTGCCACCTTCTTCAGCTTCAAGCCGCTCGACGGCGAGGCGCGCCGGCCGCTGCTGCTGGCGGGACCGCCGGGCGCCGGCAAGACCGTGTCGATCGCCAAGCTTGCGACGCGCGCGGTGATGGCCGGAACGCCGGTGCGCATCGTCACCGCCGACACCGTGCGCGCGGGCGGCATCGAGCAGCTCGAGGCCTTCGCCCGCGTGCTGCAGCTGCCGCTCTACCGCGCGGAAAGCGCGCAGCGCCTCGGCGCGCTCAGCGCGGTGGAGAAGCCCGGAGAGCTGCTGCTCGTCGATTCTCCCGGCATCAATCCCTATAGCGCCGGCGACCGGCGCGAGCTGTCGCAGCTCATCGCCGCCAGCCGCGCCGAGCCCGTGCTGGTGCTGCCGGCCGGCGGCGATGCCGTCGATACCGTCGAGATGGCACGGATCTTTCGCGATCTCGGCGCCAGCCGCATGATCGTCACGCGGCTCGACATGGTGCAGCGCCTGGGCAGCGTCATCGGCTGCGCCGAGACGCTGCGCCTCGGCTTCGCCGAGGCCGGCACCTCGCCCGACATCGCCAAAGGGCTGACCGCCTTCAATCCCGTCGTTCTCGCACGCCTCATCCTGCCGAAGGCACAACAGCAGCCGCGGCAGGCCAATGCCATGAGAGGATCACTATGAAGCCAGCTTCTTCCGTCGTGCAGGCGTTTCCGACGCCTGGCCAGGCCGCGCTGCCGCGCAAGCGCAACATCATCGCCATCGCCTCCGGCAAGGGCGGTGTCGGCAAGACCTGGTTCTCGATCACCCTCGCCCATGCCATGGCCAAGGCGGGCAAGAGGGCGCTGCTCTTCGACGGCGATCTCGGCCTCGCCAATGTCGACGTTCAGCTCGGCATCACGCCCGAGCGCGACCTCGCCAGCGTCATCGCGGGCGAGGCGACCCTGACGCAGGCGGCGACGCGCTTTGACGGCGGCTTCGACATCATCGCCGGGCGCTCCGGCTCGGGCAGCCTCGCCACCTTGTCGCCGAACCGGCTGCTGGCGCTGCGCAGCGAGCTGCATCTGCTGGCCGAGAACTACGATTGGGTGGTGCTCGATCTCGGCGCCGGCATCGAGCGCACCGTGCGCCTCCTCACCGCGCATTGTCGCGCCTGCCTCGTCATCACGACCGACGAGCCGACCTCGATCACCGACGCCTATGCCTACATCAAGGTGACGGCGATGGAGCAGCTCGCCGGCGGTATCCAGATCGTCGTCAACATGGTGTCGAACCAGCGCGAGGGCGAGCGGGTCTACGGCACCTTGCTGCGCGCCTGCCGCGAATTCCTCAAATTCGAGCCGCCGCTCGCCGGCATCATCCGCCGCGACGACCACGTCAAGGACAGCATCCGCCGCCAGGTATCGCTGCTGACCCGCCATCCCGGCAGCGAAGCGGCCAGCGATGTCGAGGCGATCTTCCAGCGCCTCGACCACGCCCTCTGAGCCGGACGGAAGGGGGTGGCCATGGCAGATAGCTTCGGCAACGTCTCCCTTCCCGGCGCACCACTCCTTCCCGGCATCACGGTGACGGCGTCGCTGCCGGTCATCGAGCTGGCGCAACAGCCGCCGGCGGCGCTGCTCTTGGCGGCGACGCTCGCCGCAATCGTCGTCGGCCGCGGCGGCAACGGGGCGCTGCTGCTGCGCACCGACTACGGCACGCTGGCGCTGAAGACGCCGCTCGCCCTGCCCGCCGGCAGCCGAGTCGATCTGAAGCTGCTGCCGGGACCGCCGCCTTCGGTCGTCCTGCTCCATGTCGAATCCTCGAGCACATCGGGCGAGACGCCGGCGCTGCCGCAGGCGGCGACGGCGGGCCTCGCGGGCACCGGCAAAGCGCCGACCGCCGCGGCGAGCGGCGCCGCCGCGGATCCCACGGAGACGGAACCCGCGCATCTCGCGCTCGGCAACGCGGTCGAGGCGACGGTCACGGCGCCGGCCGCGAATGCCGGCGCAGCGCTGGCCGCCGGAACGCGGTTGATGCTGCGCGTCACCGTTGCCGACGTGCCGACGGCGCCGCCGGCCGGCCCCGACGAAGCGGCGGCGCCCGCGAAGCTCGGCAGCGCAGCACCGACAGCCGATCCGGAGGCGCCATCGCCGAGCTTCAGCGGCACGGTTCTGGCCGGCTCGGCCGACGCCGCCGGAAACACGCTCCTCGACACGCCGCTGGGCACGCTCGCGCTCGACCGCCGCCTGGCGCTGCCGCCCGGCGCGTCCGTCGAGCTGAGCGATGTCACGACCCTGCCGCGCGCTCCCGTCGAGGCGCTGGGGGCCGCGACCGTGGTGCCCGCGCGCCTCGTCGCGCTCCCGCCGGGCGCTGCGACGCCGGCGCTTCCTCTCGGCAGCCGGCTCGAACTCCGCGTCCAGGCGCTGGCCGGGGCGGCGCCCGACGATGCCGATCTCGCCGGTACGGTCCTGGCATCGACCGCGGGCGAAACCATGGTCGAGACGCCGATCGGTACGCTGGCCCTGGAGCGGCGGCTGGCGCTGCCGCCGGGAAGCTTCGTCATTTTCCAGCAGCTTGCCGCAACACCGCCCGACGAGCCTTCCGATCTGCCGCTCGCCCAACGCCCGACCTGGCCCGCGCTCGAGGAGACGCTCGCGACCCTCGAGCGCGCTCTCCCCGACCTCGCCACGCAGCTGCGCAGCACCCTCGCGCCGGCTTCCGGCCAGGAGCTGGCGGGCACCCTGCTCTTCCTGATGACCGCGCTCAACGCCGGGACTTGGCCCGGCCCCCGGATCCTCGAGGCGCTCGACGCGTTCGGCCGCCGCGATCTTCGTCTCAAGCTCGAGGGCGACGTCGCCGAGCTGCGCCAGCTCGACTCATCGCAATCGGGCGATTGGCGGGTTTATGCGCTGCCGCTCCTCGAGGGTGCGGCGGTGCGGCCGGTGCGGCTCTATTTCCGCCGTCGCGCGGCGGGCTCTCCTTCCGGCGATCAAGGCACCCGCTTCGTGCTCGAAGTCGACATGAGCCGCATGGGCGCACTGCAGCTCGACGGGCTGGTGCGCCCGCAGCGCTTCGATCTCGTGCTGCGCAGCCATCGTCCCATCACCGCCGAGATGCGTCAGGAAATCACCGAAATCTTCCACGGTGCGGTAGCGGCCTCCGGGCTTGGCGGCGATATCAGCTTCACCACCGCCTCGCGCTTCGCTGTAGCGCCGCTCGAAGCGCTTGCCGCCCATATCGGCGTCAACGCTTAGCGCCATCGCGGGTCGCTTGCCGCGGCGCGAGCCGCTGCGTGGTTATCCGCTAATCTTTCGGCTTCAGATCCCCGCAATCGGCACCAAGCCACTTGCCCTGCGTGACGCTCTTCATCTGCATGGCCTTGTCGCCATTGCTCATGGTCATGTCCCAATGGGCGACCATCGCTTCGGGGCTGGGCGCCTCGAAGCGGTAGGTGCCGGACATGGTCTCGGCGCCGGTGCAGCTGAAGGTGCCCGCGCGCAGCGTCGAGGTGCTCGACGCCACCTTCTGCGTACATTTCCCGTGGCCCATACGCTCGATCTCGCCGAAGCCCTTGTCGATATCGGCCTGGGTCACGCAATGCTTCATGACGCGATGCTGCGGGCCCATCGACTGCTGCATCGCCGCTTCGAGCTTGGCGCGCTGCTCCGGTGTCAACGTGGCGAGTGCCTCGGGCGGGATCGGCGGCGTCCCGCTGTGCTCGCTGTCCGAGGTCATCTCCCACAAGCCGGGCTTTACATTGAGCGGCGTGTTGTCGGCCGCGAGCGCCGGAAGCGCGGCGCCGAGGCAATAGGTGAGCAAAACCAGCCGTTTGCTAAGCATGGAACCCCCTCCCCTGGTCGGATGAAAGCGGCGCCGGAACCGACCCCGCGGCCCGATCGCCCGGAGGAGACGCTACCACCTCATTGTGGAGGGAGCCAGAACACAGCGCCCGGCCCAAGTGTGTCCGGCCTACCGGGCAGCGGTGGGCGCGGCGGCCTGGCTTGGCGGCGGCTCGGCGAACCCGGTCGCCAATTGTCCGGCGAGGATCACCGCCTGAGTGCGGTTGTCGACGCCGAGCTTGTGCAGGATCGCCGAGACATGGGCCTTGATCGTCGCCTCGGTCACCTCCATGGCATGGGCGATCTGCTTGTTGGCGAGGCCGTCGCTGAGCAGCATCAACACGCGGCTCTGTTGCGGCGTCAACGTGTTGAGCAGCGCGGCCAGAGCGGCATCGCTGTCGCTGCCCGCCGGCCTGCCGTCGAAGGCGGGGGGCAGCCAGGTGCCGCCGGCGAGCAGCGCGCCGAGGGCTTCGTGAATTTCGCTCGCTGCCGCTGATTTCGGAATATAGCCGGCGGCGCCGAGGCCAAGCGCGCGCCGCGCGACCCGCGGATCTTCATTGGCCGAGACCACGACGATCGGCACCGCGGCAAATTCGGCGCGCAGATAGAGCAGCCCGGAGAGGCCGTTCATGCCCGGCATGTTGAGGTCGAGCAGCAACAGATCGGTGTCCGGCGCTTTGCGCAGCCGCGCGCACAGGCTGTCGAAGGTATCCGCCTCGGCGATGTCGGCATCGATCACCGTCTGCGACACGGCAAGGCGCAAGGCATCGCGAAACAGCGGATGGTCGTCGGCTATGACAATGTGAAACGCCGCCATCGGCCTCCTCTCGCCGCAACGCGGCAATAGCAATAATAGGCTCGCCCAGGCGTTGCGCAACTGAAGCCCAATTAGACGAAAGTCTAATGGCTGGGCCGGAGCGCGGTCAGTAGCATGACCCCAAGGATTTTCGCGGTGCTTTGCTTGCCGCGGGAGCCACGCAACACGCAACAGGGACCAGCCGGAACCCACGGCGCGCCGCGGGTTGTCGCTGTGCAACAGGGAGGAAGACAGCATGAAGTCGTTTGACAGGATCAGTCCGTCGCGCCGAAGAGTGCTCACCGCTGCGGGCGCTCTGGTTGCATCGGCATCGCTGCCGCGCTTCTCGATCGCCGCCGAAGACCGGCCCCCGATCGGCACTTGGCCGGCCGGCTCCGAAGGCTCGTCGGTGTTCATCGGCATCTCCGTGCCGCGCACCGGGACCTATGCCGCGCAAGGCGAAGACGAGCTCAAGGGGTATCAGCTCGCGGTCGAGCACATCAACAGCGGCGACCCGCTGATCAAGGCGATTTCGCCGAAGACGAAGACGGGCGTGCTCGGCAAGAAGGTCGAGGTCGGCGTCGCCGACTCGCAGGCGAATCCGAACACCGCCGTCCAGGAGCAGTCGCGCTTCATTACCGAGAACAAGGCGGTGCTGATCACCGGTTCGACCTCGAGCGCGGTGGCCGTGGCGCTGAACAAGCTGGCGCAGCGCGAGAAGGTGCTTTACGTGACCGGCATCACCGGCTCGAACGACACCACCGGCAAGGACTGCGTCCGCTACAGCTTCCGCCAGGACTTCTACGGCCAGACTGCCGCCGCCGCGATCGGTCCGGTTTTGATCAAGACTTTCGGCAAGAGCCGCAAGGCCGCGTTCATGACGCCGGACTACACCTACGGCCACACCGTCACCAAGTCGGTGAACGACTATCTGACCGAGAATGGCGGCTGGACCATGGTGACGAACCAGGTGTCGCCGCTGGGAGCGCCGGATTTCAGCTCCTATCTGACGAACATCGCCAATTCCGGCGCCGAGATCCTGATCAATGTGAACTGGGGCCATGACGCGGTGCTGTCGACGCAGCAGGCGAAGCAATTCGGCATTCTACCCAAGATGAAGCTGGTGATCCCCTACCAGACCCCGTTCCTCGCCAAGGAGGTCGGCGCCGAGACGACCGAAGGCGTCTACGCCGCCACCGATTTCTGGTGGACCCTCGAGGACAAATACCCGCTGGCGAAGATGTTCGTCGAGAAGTTCCAGAAGAAGTACGGTTACCGGCCGGAATGGGGCGCGGAGAACGCCTATATGCAATTCGCCATGTGGGCGGACGCCGTCGAGCACGCCGGCAGCTTCTATCCGCCGGACGTCATCAAGTCCTACGAGGCCGGCCGCAAGATCCCCTCTTTCGTCGGCGAGGTCTATTGGCGCGCCGCCGACCATCAGCTGGTTCGGCCGGTCGTCATCGTCCGCGGCAAGGCACCGAAGGCGATGCGGAACCCCGAGGACTTCTGGGAGATCACCGAGGTGCTGCCGGGCGCGCCGCTGATGCAGGCGCCGGACGCGTTCGGCTGTCAGCTCGGCTCCTATACCTGAGCAACCCGGATATCCGGCCTCGCGGGCGGCGGCTGCCGTCCGCGAGGCTGGATCGCCCTGGCGCTAGTCCGTAGGTTCGCAGGGTATGATCACCTGGCCGAATTTCGTCTCGCAGTGCTTCAACGGCCTGGCGCTGGGCGCGCTGCTGGCACTGATCAGCTCCGGCTTGACCATCATCTACGGCACGCTGGGCGTCCTCAATCTGGCGCATGGCGCCATGTTCATGCTTGGCGGCTATGCCGGCTACGTCGCCTTTGAGGCCACCGGATCCTTCGCCATCGCGGTCGCCGCCGGCTCTTTGTTCCTCGCCGTCGTCGGCGTGCTGATGGAGCGCGTCGTCATCCGCTATTTCTACAGCCGGCCGCACGAGGATCAGATCCTGGTCACCTTCGGCATCGGCATCTGTCTGGTCGAGCTCGTGCGGCTGGCCTTCGGCAGCCTCTCCAAGACGGTTCCGCCGCCCTCCTGGGCGGCCGGCATCAGCTCGCTCGGCTTCATGTTCTATCCCACCTATCGGCTGGTCGTGGTTGGGATCATCGCGGTGGCGCTGCTCGGGCTTTTCCTCGTTCTCTACCGCACCCGGCTCGGTCTCATCGTGCGCGCCGGCATCGAGGATTCGGCGATGGTCGATGCGCTCGGCATCGATGTCGACCGCGTCTTCATGATCGTGTTCGGCATCGGCGCGATGGCGGCGGGCTTCGCCGGCATCGTCAACGCGCCGGTGGTCTCGCTGACGCCCGACATGGGTGACGCGATCCTGGTGCAGACCTTCGTCGTCGTGGTGATCGGCGGCGTCGGCTCGTTCACGGGCGCGATCCTAGGCGGTCTGATTTCCGGCGAAATTCTCAGCCTCACCTCGATGGTCGATCCGAGCTATTCCGGCGTCATGCTGTTCGCCGTGATGACGCTGGTGCTGATGCTGCGGCCGCAGGGCCTGCTCGGAACGCGAGGCCGGACATGACGGGACGGCGCCTGATTGGCCGTCGCCCGTTGCTGGTCGAGGGATTGACGGCGCTGGGCCTGGTCGCCGCGCCTTTCGTTCTGCCGCCGCTGGGATTTGCGCCCGACACGGTCAATCAGGCCGTGGTCTGGGGCCTGTTCGGCATCGGCTTCGATCTGCTCTTTGGCTACACCGGCCTTTTGTCCTTCGGCCAGTCGGCGTTTTACGGCACCGGCGGTTTCGTCGCGGCCTATCTCCTGACCAAGGCCATCGTTTCCAGCGTGATCCTCGGCCTCGTCATCGGCATGATCGCGGCCGCCGCTACCGGCTATCTCGTCGGCCTCATCGCGCTTCGGCGCACCGGCATCTATTTCGCGATGATCACCGTCGCGATCGCCGAGACCTTCTTCTTTCTGGAGAACTCGCCGCTTTCGGCCTGGACCGGCGGCGAGAACGGCATTCCCGGCGTACCGGCGCCAAGCTTCGACCTCTTCGGCCTCCATTACCGCGTCGGCACCGGCTGGTCGATGTACGGCTTCCTGGCGATCTGTTATTTCATCGGCATCGTCGTCGCCTTGCGCATCGTGCGCTCGCCTGTCGGCGCGATCCTGCGCGCCATTCGCGAGAACCCGTCCCGCGCCGCCGCCGTCGGCCACAGTGTCCATGGCTACAAGCTGACCGCCTTCATCATCGCCGCGGCCTATGCCGGCCTGGCCGGCGGCCTGCTCGGCGTGCTGCAGGCCTTCATGCCGCCCGAGGCCTTCACCTTCGACACCTCGGGCCAGCTCGTCATGCAGACCGTGATCGGCGGCAGCGGCACGCTCTTCGGGCCGCTCTTCGGCGCCCTGGTATGGCTTTCCCTGCGCGACTTCCTGCAGGCAGCGCTCAATCTGGGGGCCGCCTGGAAGCTTGCTCTCGGCCTTATCTTCGTGCTGCTGGTCTGCTTCCTGCGGCGCGGCTTGATCGGCGCCGTCCATGACGCGGTCGGCTTGTTCGCCGGGCGATGGCAGACTGGAACGCCCGAGACGGCATCGGTGCCGACGCCCGCGCCGACCTCGCCGATGGCCACGGTCGGCCCCTCGCGCCGCCCCGATGAGACGCCCTTCTCCGGCCCCGTCATCGAGGCCCGCGGCATCACCAAATCCTTCGGCGGGCTGGTCGCCAACCGCGACATCAATTTTTCCGTCAATCAGGGCGAGCTGCGCGGCGTGATCGGCCCGAACGGCGCCGGCAAGAGCACCTTCTTCAAAATGCTCACCTGCGAGCTGCCGCCCACCTCCGGGCATATCATCTTCCACGGCCGCGACATCACCGGCATGGACATCACCGGCGTTTGCCATCTCGGCCTCACCAAGAGCTACCAGATCAATCAGCTCTTCAATCGCCTCACCGTCGGCGAAAACGTCGTCATTGCCGCCCTGGCCGAGCGGCGCGGCCGCTTCTCGCTCGATTTTCTCCGCCGCATCGAGCGCGTCCCCGGCCTCGCGACGCAAGTCGAAAGCACGCTGTCGCTGGTCGGGCTCGCGGCGCGGCGCGACGTACCCGTGGCGGAGCTCGCCTATGGCGAAAAGCGGCGGCTCGAGATCGGCCTCGCCTTGGCCTCGTCGCCCTCCTTGCTGCTCCTGGACGAGCCGCTCGCCGGCATGAGCCCGCGCGAGCGCGCGGAGACCGTCAGCCTGCTCAAGAACATCCGCCGCGGCCGGACCTTGGTGGTCGTCGACCACGACATGGACGCGATCTTCGAGCTCGCCGAGCGCATCACGGTGCTGCATGAAGGCGCCGTTCTCGCCGAAGGGACGCCGGCCGAGATCCAGCGCAACAGCCTCGTCCAGGAAGCCTATCTCGGCGGGGTCGCGGCATGAGCGCGCTGCTCGAAGTCGAGAATCTCAACAGCTATTACGGCGACAGCCATATCCTCTTCGATATTTCGCTCGAGGTTGCGAAAAACGAGGTTGTGGCGCTGCTCGGCCGCAACGGCGCCGGCAAGAGCACCACGCTGAAGAGCCTCATCGGCATGGTCCGCCCGCGCTCCGGCCAAATCGTGTTTGATGGCGTGCCCGTGCACGGCCTCAAATCCCACGCCATCGCCGGCCTCGGCCTGCAGCTCGTGCCGGAAGAGCGCCGCATCTTCGGCAGCCTCAGCGTCGAAGAAAACCTCATGCTGGCCGGGCTCACCGCCAAGTCGCGCTGGCCGCTGGACCGGATCTGGGAGATCTTTCCGCGGCTGCGCGAGCGCCGGCGCAGCCGCGGCACCGAGCTGTCCGGCGGCGAGCAGCAAATGCTGGCAATCGCCCGCGCCCTGGTGCGCAATCCGAAGATCGTCCTGCTCGACGAGCCGTTCGAAGGGCTGGCGCCGATCATCGTGCGCGACCTCGTTGCCACCTGCCGCACGCTGGCCGAAGCGGGACAGACGCTGGTGATCGTCGAGCAGAACGTCACCGCCGCCATGACCCTTGCCGACCGCGTCTACATCATCAACAACGGCCACATGGTCGAAGCAATGAGCGCCGCGGCCGCCCGCGAGCAGCCCGAACTGCTGCACCGCCATCTCGGGGTCTGAGCCGCGAGCGCGCCCGCGCTCGTCGGTGGCGACGGCAGAAAATATAAGAAAATCAACAAACTACGTCATTCCCGCGAAAGCGGGAATCCAAGCGACCGTCATCGCATCGACTAAATTCTTCCGCCTGGACCAACGCCGCCCGACCGGCGATCATTGGCGCGGGAGGAAACATGATCCGCGGCTGGGCCATTCTGGCGCTGTCGCTCGGCTATGTCGGGCTGCTGTTCGCGGTCGCCTATTACGGCGACCGGCGGGCGCTGCGCCGCGGCCGCGCCGAGGCCAAGCCGATCGTCTATTCGCTGTCGCTGGCCGTCTACTGCACCTCCTGGACCTTCTACGGCAGCGTCGGCCTCGCCGCGAAGACGGGCTACGATTTCCTCGCCATCTATGTCGGGCCGATCCTGGTGTTCGCGTTGGGCTGGCCGCTGCTCGACCGCCTCATCCGCATCTCCAAGAGCCACAACATCAACTCGATCGCCGACTTCATTGCCGCCCGCTACGGCAAGAGCCAGCCGCTCGCCGCGGCGGTGACGGTGATCGCCACGCTCGGCACGCTGCCTTACATCGCGCTGCAGCTCAAGGCGGTCTCTGTCGGCTTTACCGTGCTGACGAGCTATCCCGGCGTCGACCTGGAGGCGATCGCGAGCCAGCCGGCGCCCCTCTACACCGCGCTGGCGGTGGCGCTCCTGCTCGCGCTGTTCGCGGCGCTGTTCGGCACGCGGCATGTCGAAGCCACCGAGCACAATGAGGGCCTGATCCTCGCCATCGCCTTCGAATCCATGGTCAAGCTGCTGGCCTTCATTGCCGTCGGCATCTTCGTCACCTGGGGCATGTTCGGCGGGTTGGGGGACCTTGCCGGACGCGTCTCGCAGGAGCCGGCGCTGCACCGCCTCTTTTTCTCCGGCATCGACGGGACCAGCTGGATGACGATGAGCGCGCTGGCGGTGTGTGCGATCCTCTGCCTGCCGCGCCAATTCCATGTCACCGTGGTCGAGAACACCGACCCGCGCGACCTGCATAAGGCGGCCTGGCTCTTTCCGCTCTACCTGATCGCCATCAACGTCTTCGTCATTCCCATCGCGGTGGCGGGTCTCAGCACGTTCCCGAGCGTCGTCGACGGCGACCTCTTCGTGCTGGCGCTGCCGCTGGCTGCGCGTCAGGTGGCGTTCGCGATCATCGCCTTTATCGGCGGCCTGTCGGCCGCCACCGGCATGGCGATCGTCAGCTCGATCGCGCTGAGCAAGATGATCAGCAACGATCTGGTGATGCCGATCGTGCTCAGCGGCCGCCGCCTCGGCCTCGCCGAGCGCCGCGACATGGGGCGCCTCATCCTCCGCATTCGCCGCGCCGCCATTCTTTTCGTCCTGCTGCTCGGCTACTGCTATTACTGGCTGATCGGCGACAGTCTGGCGCTGGCGTCGATCGGCCTCTTGAGCTTTGCCGCAATCGCGCAATTCGCGCCGCCTCTGCTCGGCGGCCTCTTCTGGCACGGCGCCAACGCCAAGGGCGCGCTCGCCGGCATTCTCGCCGGCTTCGTGGTCTGGGCCTACACGCTGCTGCTGCCCTCGCTGGCGCATGCCGGCTGGGTCCCGGCGGACCTGCTCCAGGGCGGACCCTTCGGCGTGGCGTTGCTCCGGCCGGAGGAGCTGTTCGGCCTGCGCTTCGATCCGCTGACGCACGGGGTGTTCTGGAGCCTGTTGGCGAATATCGGCTGCTTCGTCGCGGGTTCCCACCTCACCTCCGCCCGCGTCATCGAGCGCATCCAGGCCAACGCCTTCATCGATGCCGATGCGACGGAGACCCACTTCACCTCGCAAGTCTGGTCGGGATCGATCCGCGTGTCGGAGCTCGCCGCACTGGTATCGCAATATCTTGGCAGCGATCGCGTCGAGCGCGATTTCGCCGAGTTCCTCACCCCGCGGGAAGGATTTGCCGAGGTGCAGGCTGACATCCAGCTCGTGCGTCACGCCGAGCGCTTGCTGGCGAGCGCGATCGGGGCGCCCTCGGCGCGCCTCGTCATGGCGCTGGCGCTCGAGCGGCAGACGCTCGGCATGGACGGCGCCCTGCGCCTCCTCGATGACGCTACCGCCGCCATCCAATACAACCGCGATCTGCTCCAATCCACGCTCGAGAACATGCGCCAGGGCATCTGCGTTTTCGATCGCGATCTGCGCCTCGCCTGCTGGAATCGTCAGTTCCGCGATCTGCTCGATCTGCCGCCGGCGTTCACCCGCGTCGGCGTCTCGCTCGAGGAAATCGTGCGCTTCAAGGCAGCGCGCGGCGAATACGGGCCGGGCGATGTCGAGAAGATCATCGCCGACCGGCTCGAGGGCTTCGTCGGCGCCGGCGGCACCATCTTCCAGTGGCGCCGGCCGGACGGCACGGTGCTCGACATCCGCACCACGCTCATGCCCGGCGGCGGGTATGTTACGACCTATTCCGAAGTCACCGAGCACGTGGAAGCGGCGGAGCAGCTCGCCGCCGCCAACGAGCTCCTCGAGCAGCGCGTCCGCGATCGCACCGTCGAGCTGACGCAGCTCAACGCCGAGCTGAGCCGGGCAAAGGTCGCCGCCGAAGAGGCCGATCTCGGCAAGACGCGCTTCCTCGCCGCGGTGAGCCACGACCTGCTGCAGCCGCTCAACGCCGCGCGCCTCTATCTGTCGAGCCTCATCGAGCAGCAAGCCCGGCCGCAGCGGGGCCGCCAACGCGACGGCGCCTTGGCCGTGAAGATCGACACCTCGCTTGGTGCGGTCGAAGAGATTCTCGAGGCGCTTCTCGACATTTCCCGGCTCGACGCGGGCAAGCTGGCCACCGAACGCCAGGACATGCGCCTCGGCGATCTCTTCGACAGTCTCCGCGTCGAGTTCGCGCCGCT
>DATIYL010000101.1:0-27619 GCA_035517635.1 Allostellaceae bacterium
GCGGCGGATGGTCTCGGCGGCGATGCCGCAGCGCGGCGCCACCGCTTCCGGCGCATATTGCGCGTCGAGATAGCGCTCGGCGAGGCGCTGGAAGACCGGTACGGCGCGCCGGCCATCGGCGAGCGTCACCTCGCCCGCGAGCAGCGGCGCGATGTCGGGAAGCTGCGCATCGACGGCGCTGTTGCTGCGGCGGTCCCAGGCGAGAACGCGGCCCTCGCGGTCGCGCGCGAAGAGCCCGTCCTCGCTGCTGCCGGGCTGGCTCAGCACGAGCCAGGGCGCATTGGTGTAGCGGACGAGGAAATTGAGATCGACGCGCTCGAGGCGCAGCAGCTCATGGATCAGCGCGAAGACGAAGAGGCCGTCGGTGCCGGGCCGGATGCCGAGCCATTCATCGGCGATGGCGGAATAACCCGTGCGCACCGGGTTGACGGAGACGATCTTCGCGCCGCGCTGCCGCAGCCGGTTGAGGCCGATCTTGATGGGGTTGGAATCATGGTCCTCGGCCACGCCGAAGAGCAGGAAATAGCGCGTATGCTCCCAATCGGGCTCGCCGAACTCCCAGAAGGAGCCGCCGATAGAATAGAGGCCGGCCGCCGCCATGTTGACGGAGCAGAACCCGCCATGCGCGGCATAGTTGGGCGTACCGAATTGCTGTGCCCACCAGGCGGTGAGCGCCTGCGACTGGTCGCGGCCGGTGAAGAAGGCGAGCTTGCGCGGATCGCTGGCGCGGATATCGCCGAGCCAGCGCGCCGCCGTCGCGAGCGCCTCTTCCCACTCGATCTCGCGGAATTCGGCCTTGCCGCGCTCGCCGACACGTAGCAGAGGTTTTCTCAGCCGCGCCGGGGAGTAGTGCTGCATGATCCCCGCCGAGCCCTTGGCGCAGAGCACGCCGCGATTGACGGGATGCCGGCGATTCCCCTCGATGTAGCGAATGTGCCCGTCCTTCAAGTGCACGTTGATGCCGCAGCGGCAGGCGCACATGTAGCAGGTGGTTTGCGCCAGCCTGTCGTTGGGCGGCTCGTCAGCGGTGGCTTCGGGTCGGGAGAGGCGTCGGCGGCGCGAATCGGCGGGAAGCATGACGGGGCGAACCTTAGGGGATTGGAGTCGGCGCTCCAAGCGGAAACGCCGCTCCGGCGCAGGGCAGCGTACGATCCTTTTGCGCGCTACTTAATTCGGTAACGAAACCGATACTGTTTGCGGTACAGCCTAACAGGCTTCTAGCATGCACCGGCCCTGGGCGACTGACGGTCCGTTAGGTCAGCGCGCCACGCATTTCATTTGAGGAGATACTGTCGATGACGATCGCTTCGCGTGCTCCCGATTTCGGCGGGCGCCGCTGCTGCCGTCTCCTCGCCGCTGCGAGCCTTATTGCGCTGCTCGCAGGCTGCGCCGTCGGTCCCGATTTCAAAGCGCCGGACTCGCCGGACACCAAAGGCTTCACCGAAGACGGCATACCCCAGACCCACGTGCCGAACGCGCAGGAAGTGCAGCAGAGCTTCGTGCTCGGCAAGAAGATCTCGGGCGATTGGTGGGATCTGTTCCACGACAAGCGCCTCAATGACATCGTGCAGCAGGCGATCGTCGGCAACCAGACGCTCGCCGCGGCGCGCGCCAACCTGGCGCAGGCGCAGCAGGCGATCGTGCAGGCCGGCGGCGTGCTCTACCCGCAGGTCGATCTCGGCGCCGGCTTCACCCGCGAGCAGCAGAGCAACGGGCTGCTCGGGATTCCCGGCAAGACCCATCCGTTCAATCTCTACTCGGTCGGGCCGACGGTGAGCTATTCGCTCGACCCCTTCGGCGGCAACCGCCGCCGCGTCGAGGAGCAAGGCGCGCTCGCGGAGTATCAGGGCTATCAGCTCAATGCCGCCTATCTGACGCTCACCGGCAATGCGGTGACGCAGGCGCTCAACATCGCTTCGGCGCGCGAGCAGATCAAAGCGGTCGAGCAGATCATCGCCGATGACGAGGAGAACCTTCGCCTGGTGGAGACCGAGCTCAAGGCCGGCGAGGCGACGCAGCTCGATGTCCAGACGCAATCGAGCCAGCTCGAGGCCGACCGCACTTTGCTGCCGCCGATCCTCCAGCAGGTCAGTGCCGCGCGGCACGCGCTCTCCATCCTGCTCGGCAGATTGCCGGCGCAATGGGTCCCGCCGGATTTCAATCTCGACGAGTTCACCTTGCCGCCCGAGCTGCCGGTGACCTTGCCGTCCAACCTGGTGCGCCAGCGTCCCGACATTCTCGCTTCCGAAGCGCAGCTCCACGCCGCGAGCGCCGCCGTCGGCGTCGCCACGGCGCAGCTCTATCCCAACATCAACCTCTCCGCCACCTTCACCCAGGAAGCGGTGTCGACCAATCTGTTGTTCCAGCCTGAGAGCAGCGTCTGGTCGGTCGGTGCGCAGCTGCTCGCGCCCGTCTTTCACGGCGGCGCGCTCATCGCGCAGAAACGCGCCGCGGTCGATGCTTTCGACGGGGCGCTCGCCAACTACAAGGAGACGGTGCTGACCGGGTTCGGCCAGGTGGCCGACGTGATGCAGGCGCTGGCGCATGACGCGCAGGAGCTCGAGGCGCAGCGGCGCGCGCTGGCATCCGCCGAGGAATCGCTGCGGCTCACGCGCACGACCTATCAATACGGCAATGTCGGCGTGCTGCAGGTGCTCGAGGCGCAGCGTCTCACCGAGCAAGCGCGCCTGGGCTATGTCCGCGCCAAGGCGCAGCGCTACCTCGACACCGTGCAGTTCCTCACGGCGATGGGCGGCGGCTGGTGGAATTGGAAGGACGCCGCCCGGCCGATCGAGGCGAAGGATCACGTGCAGCCGGAGGAAGCCGCGGCGGAGAAGACGACGGCGCATTGATCATCGGCTAGCCGCGAACTCTGCACCCACCCCCCACCCCTCCCTCCCCCTCAAGGGGGGAGGGGGTTTTCGTACTGCTGCAAGCACAAGTGGCCCCTCCCCCCTTGAGGGGGAGGGTAGGGAGGGGGGTGATGCAGGGCGCTCACTCGACCGTGACCGCCACCTTATGAACCGCATTTCGCGCGCTCCCCATCGGCTGGACCGCGCCGCGCGCATCGGTTGCGCGGACCGCCAGCGTGACGCTGCCGGCGCCGACGGGTTGCCAGTCAAAAGCAAATCGCTGCCATGACCATTGCCGGCGGCGCTCGAGCCGCGCTGGCGACCAGCGTTCGCCGCCATCGACGCTGACCTCGACGCGGGTCACGCCGGCGGCGGCCCAAGCCCATCCCCAGATCTCGATCGGCGACGCATCCACTTTGCCGGGCGCGGGCGCGACGATGAGCGATTCGGGCGGCGCTTCCCAGACCGGGCGAAGTTCACCGGTGGAAGGGTCCGGGTCGTTGTAGAGTTCGGTCGTAAAGGGACCGGTGGCGCGCGTTGCGGCGAGTTCGATCCGCCACAGCCACTTGACCGTGTTCGTGCCGTAGTAGCCGGGAATGATGAGCCGCAGCGGAAAGCCATGCTCGGGCGTCAAGACCTCGCCATTGACGGCATAGGCGAGGAGGACGCCGCCTTCGCCCAGCCGCGCCAAGGGCATGTCCTTGACGTACCACCGCGCGCTGACGCCGTCGTAATCGCCGTGGTCGAGCCCGTAGGCCCACAAGAACCGCGCTTCGGGCCGGATGCCGCAGCGCTGCAGCAGCACGCCAAGATCGACGCCGCTCCACACCAGGTTTGCGACCCGGCGCATGGCAAGATCGGGCCGGCGCGGCGCGCCGGCGCATTGGTGGAAGGTCTCGATCTGTCGCGCCGGCAGGCTTCGGATGTCGGCAAGCGTCAGACTCGCTGGTCGCTCGACCAGCCCGGCGATGTCGAGCCGCCATGTGGCGGGATCGACGCGGGGAATGCCGAGATGCGCCAGGACGAAAAGCGCGTCTTGCGGCGTTACGGGCTCGGTCACCTGATGCGGCTCGCGTACCATGCGCCGCCGGTAGCCTGCGGGGTCCATCGGCGCCGAAAACGAGGGCGCCGGCGCTTCCTGATCGCTTCCGATCGCCATGCCTGCGATCAATAGATCACGAGTGCGGGCCTCCTGCAAAGCTGCAGGTGAACCCTATGGCAAGGCCCGGTGTTCCCCGCACGGGCGCTGAGGGGCGATCGAGATGCGCGTTGCGCGCAGCAATCCGAGGTGCCGCAACAGCGGTGCCCGGGCAATCCTGGCGTCACGGTTGATGTTGCCGCTCATCGCAGCGATCGCCGCGACGCAACTCGGCGGCTGCGCCTTCACCCGCGGCGATCTCGGCGTGCCGTTCAAAGCGGCCGACATTGCGGCGATCAAGCCGGGACAATCGACCGAGAGCGACGTCGCCCGCGTGCTCGGCGCGCCGGACGAGATCATCCGGGTCGGCGGCCAGCGCGTCGTGTTCCACTACTATCATTACGCCTTGAAGCACGCGACCGTGCTCGTCTTCTCGCGCGTCAATATCGGCTCCGATCAGCTTTACGTCTTCTTCAACGAGCACGGCATCGTCGATCGCGTGCTCTCCAGCAGCCACACGGACCAGCTCAAATTCCAATTCTGGCCGTTCGAGTGAGCCATGCGCGCGCAGGGCGCCTTGCTGCTATTGGCCGGCGCGCTCATCGGCGGCGGGCTTGGCCTTGGCGGCTGCCGCGGGCCCATCGGTTGGACCCGCGTCACGGTCAACCAGCCGCTGCGTCCGCAGGATGTCGCCTTCATCGTGCCGCACCAGACGACATGGGATGAGGTCACGACCCGGCTCGGCGCGCCGGACCAACTGGTGCGCACGGGCGACGGGCTCGCGCTCAATTACGTCTCGTCGGACGGCAAGTCCTTCGGCGTCAATTTCGGCTGGCCGTTGGGCTTCATCACGCCGATTTCCTATGTGCCGCACGATTTCAGGCTCGGCGGACAGGGCGTGGGCTCGCGCACCTTCCAGGTGGCGTTCGATGCGCACGATATCGTCGTCTATGCCCGCTTTCTCCCGGGCGCGCCGGCATCGCAATACCGGGTCTGGCCCTTTGGCGGCCCGGGCTCGTGACCTGCTCGCCCGCTGCATCGCCGCTGCACTTCTGGCGCTGCGCGCCCTGCCGGCGCTCGCGGCCGAAACCACCACGCTTGACCGCTACGTCGCGGCGCCCGATCCAAGCTACCGCTACGAGCGGCTGACGACGCTCGGCGGCGACGGTTATACCGCTGCCGTGCTGCGCATGACCTCGCAGCACTGGCGCTCGCCCGCCGAGGTGGACCAGACACTCTGGACCCACTTCCTCACCATCATCCGGCCGCTGCAGGTGAGGCACCGCACGGGGCTTCTCGTGCTGAGCGGCGGCGCCAACGGCAAAGCGCCGCCCGCCCAGGCCAATCCGCTCCTCGTCGCGCTCGCGGTCAGAACCGGCTCGGTGGTGAGCGAGCTGCGCAACGTGCCGAACGAGCCGCTGACCTTCGCCGGCGAGACGGCGCCGCGCTCCGAGGATGGCATCATCGCCTATAGCTGGGACCGCTATCTCCGGACGGGCGATGCGTCCTGGCCGGCGCAGTTGCCGATGACGAAGAGCGCCGTCCGCGCCATGGACACGATCACTGCTTTCTGCGCGAGCCCGGCGGGCGGCGGTGTCGCGATCGACACATTCGTCGTCGAAGGCGCCTCGAAGCGCGGCTGGACCGCCTGGCTCACTGCCGCCGTCGACAAGCGTGTCGTCGCGATCATTCCGGTCGTCGCCGATCTCCTCGATCTCGAAGTCGCCTTCGCGCATCAGCACGCCGTCTATGGCTTTTGGGCGCCGGCGCTCCATGACTACGAGACCATGGGCATCATGCGCTGGATGGGCACGCCGCAGATGCATCGGCTTGCCGGGATCGTCGATCCCTATGCCTATCGCGACCGCCTCGCTCTGCCGAAATTCATCCTGAATTCTGCGGGCGATCAGTTCTTCCTGCCGGATTCCTCGCGCTTCTATCTCGCCGGGCTTCAGGGACCGACGTATCTCCGCTACGTCCCCAACACCAATCATTCCCTCCGGGACTCCGATGCCAGCGCGAGCGCGGCGGCGTTCTACGAGGCCTTTCTGAGCCACGCGCCGATGCCGGATTATGCCTGGCGCTTCGAGCCCGACGGATCGATCCGCTTCGAGACCCGCACCAAGCCCAGCGCCGTGACCTTGTGGCAGGCGCGCAATCTGAAGGCGCGCGACTTCCGCCTGGAGACGATCGGTCCCGCTTATGACGCGACCGCGCTCAGCGATGAGGGCGGCGGCGTCTATATCGGCAAGGTGCCGCAACCTCGCGAGGGATACGTCGCCTATTTCGTCGAAGCGACCTTGCCGATGCCAAGCGGCCTGCCGCTCAAAGTCACCAGCGGCGTCCGGGTCATGCCGGATGTCGAACCTTACGCCGCTCCGCGCGCCCAGCCGCGTCCGGGCAACGGCTAGACGGCGTCGAGCTCACAGCAAATCGGCGACCGCATCCCAGTAGCGTTTCATGGCGGCGAGATGGTCGGCGAGCGTCCTGCCCGCGATGCGGCGCAGATGGCCGCGCCCGGAATAGGTCGTCAGGGTGAGGCGGCTCACGCCGCAGGATTTCCAGAACTGCACGATATCGCGCCACTCGCGCTCGTCGCCGATGCCGGCCGCAACGCGCGTGTCGATGCCGATGCTGTCGGGATCGCGTCCCGCCGCTTCGGCCATCCGGCGCAATTTGTCGAAGGCGGCCTTGGCCTCGTCGCCGGGACCGTAAGCCAGCGGCAGCCAGCCATCGCCCCATTTGACCACGCGCTCCAGCGTGACGTCGGCGTGCCCGCCATACCAGAGCGGGATCGTGCCCCGCGGCGGCAGCGGGTTGATCCCGGCATCCTCGATCCTGTGGTATGTACCGGCGAAGCTGACATGCGGCGCGGCCCAGAGCGCCTTCATCACCTGGACCTGTTCCTCCGAGCGGCGGCCGCGATTGTGGAAATTCTCGTTGAGGCCGGTGAACTCGACCGGGTTCCAGCCGATACCGATGCCGAGCCGGAAGCGGCCGCCGCACAAGACATCGAGACAGGCGGCCTGCTTGGCGACGAGCACGGTCTGGCGCTGCGCCAGGATCAGCAGCTGGGTCGAGAACTCGATCTTCTGCGTGCAGGCGGCGAGGAAGCCGAACAGCACGAACGGGTCCTGAAACAGATCCGCGGAGGTGTTGCGATCGCCCCAATCGGGCCGGCTTGCGGCGTTGACGCCGAGCACATGGTCGGGGGTCGCGAGGTCCTGATAGCCGATCTCCTCGGCCGCTTGCGCGAACTCGCGGATCGCGGCCGGATCGCCGCCGACGTCACGATCGATCACCGGCAGCGCGACGCCAAGCTTCATGGTGGGCTCCGTTCGATGTCCCGAGGGTTATGCTGCCTTTGCGCGCGGACGACAAGGCCGCGTCGCGGACGAGCCTCACCGCTATCGGTCTTCCGGCGCCGGCGCCCGGTCGAGATGCGCCCGCACGGTGTTCAGCACCTCCTGCTCGATGGTGGCGCGGCTCGCGTCCATCGGTTGCGCCGCTTGCTGCGGGGGGCGGGGTGATTGGCTGGCGGTGGCGTACGCCGCGAGCGCCGCCGCCGCGAGGAAGAGGTGCCCTCTCGCCGTCGGATGGATGTCGTCCCAGAACACGTATTTCTCCGGCTCCGCGCATTGCCGGTAGCCGGATCTGTCGTGCACCAGGCAAGGCTCGGTGATGTCAGTGAAGCCGAGGCGTTGCGGCGCGGCAAAGGCGCGCGCCACCGCCGTCCAGAAATCGACCCAGACCAGATTGATGTGCAGCCGGCCCGGCAGATCCCGCAGCGCGGCTTCGAGGGCGGCATCATAGGCATCGGTAAGCCTCGTTTCCTCTTCCGCCGTGCCGCGCGTGCGCGCTGCGGGCGTGAGGCCGCGATTGGGCACGTTGGGCACGAGGAAGTTGACGGCGCCATGCGCAGCGAGGTGCTCGATCATCTGCCGGATGCTGAGCGCGGCATGGGCGAGCCGCGGTGCGGGATCGGGCTTGTTGAGCGCGCTGCGGACGTCATTGCCGCCGCCGAACACGACGTAAAGCGCGCGCGGATCGGGACGGGAAAAGACCGACAGCAGGAGATAGAGATCGGCTTGATAGGGCAGGCGGTCGGCGCTGCTCCCGGCCTTGGCGCCGCCCACCGCGAAATCGGTGCCGCCGCTCAAGGCCGGCTGCGTCGCCAGCCCGAAATTCGCGGCAAAATCCTCGACCCAGAGCGGGCCGTTGGAAAACCGCCCGTCGTAATAGGGCGGCGAGGGGGCTTTGTCGTGCAGCGTCGCGATATAGGCATTGCCGGTATCGCAAAGGCTGTCGCCGAAGACGATGATCTGCGACGGCCGCGCCGGCAGCTCGGCGACCGCGGCGGCAGAGGTCAGGAATAGCGCCGCTGCAAAGGCGAGGCTCGCCACGATCGCAGGGACTCCCGCAATCGCAGGAATGGCGGGATCCCTTGCTTCCGGTTCAGAGACCGTCGCCCGCGCGAAAGCACTGGGGCATGCACCCATGTCGCGCCTCCTCGCCCCAACCGACAGGAAATTGCTGCGACGACACCACGTCTCGAGATGTATGCATGCCCAAGCGCGAAACCAGGGGCATAACGACCGCTCTCTAAGCCGCGCGGACGCCGGAGAGGAAGCGGGCGACTTCGGATTGCAGGCGCTCGGCGTCCGTCGACAGCGTGCCCGCGGCCTTCAGCACCTTGGCGGCAACCGCATCGGTCTGCGCGACGGCGCCCTGCGCGGCGCTGACATTGCTCGACACCTGCCGGGCGCCGGTGGCGGCCTGCTGCACATTGCCGGCGATCTCGCGCGTGGCGGCGCCTTGCTCCTCGACCGAAGCGGCGACGGCGGCGGTGATCTCGTTCATGCGCGCGACGATGCCGCCGATGCCCTGGATCGCCGTGACCGCGGTGCCGGTCATCGACTGGATCTCGGCGACCGTGGCCTGGATCTCTTCCGTCGCTTTCGCGGTCTGGGTGGCGAGCTGCTTCACCTCGGAGGCGACGACGGCAAAGCCCTTGCCCGCGTCGCCGGCGCGCGCCGCCTCGATCGTCGCATTGAGCGCCAGCAGATTGGTCTGCCCGGCGATGCCGCTGATCAGCGCGACGATGTCGCCGACGCGCTTGGCCGAATCGGCGAGCCCGCTCATGACCGAATTGGCGCGATCCGCCTCTTGCACGGCATTGGAAGCGATCTCGGTGGAGCGCGTCACCTGGCCGGAAATCTCGCGGATGGAGGAGGACAGCTCCTCGGTGGCCGACGCGACGGTGCCGACATTGGCGCTGGTCTGTTCCGCGGCGGCGGCGGCGGCCGTCGTCTCCTGATTGGCCGTCGAAGCGGCGGCGGTCACGGCATTGGCCGAGGCTTTCATCTCGTTGGCGGAAGACGCCATGCCGTCGGCCACGGCTTTGACCGAGGCCTCGAACCCGTTGGCGAGCTTCGCCATCGCCGCTTGCCGTTCCTGCGCGGCGGCTGCCTTGACGCGGTCCTGCTCGGTGCCGAGCCGCGTCGCTTCGGCCGAGCGCTCCTTCAGCACGGCAATCGCCTGCGCCAAGGTGCCGATCTCGTCGCGCCGGTCCAATCCTGAAATCTTGACCGAGAGATCGCCATCGGAAAGCCGGCGCGCCGCCTCGGTAATGTTCAGGATCGGGCGCGTAATCCGGCGGCCGAACCACAAGGCGACGCCGAAGCTCAGCAGCGCGACCGCGGCGATGACCGCCGTGATGCGCTCGCCGTAGCGCCAAATGGCGGCATCGACGTCGTCGAGATAGACGCCGGAGCCGACGACCCATTTCCAGCGGCCGGTGAGCAGCGAGTAGGTCGCCTTGCGCGCCGGCGGCGTGTTCGGCGCCTTCGGCCAGAGGTAGTAGTTGTACCCACCCCCCGCCTCGGCTTGCTTGACCATCTCGCGGCTGAAATAGGTGCCGTTGGCGTCTTTGTTGTCCCAGGACTGCACGCCTTCGCGTTTCGGGAACAGCCCGTTCACCGTGATGACGCCGTCCACCGTGCGCGCGATGACGTACTCGCTGCCGTCATAGCGGATGGAGCGCAGCACCTCTTTCGCCGCTTCTTGCGCGGCGGCGTCGGTCATCTGGCCGCTCGCCGCCTTCTGCTCGAAGGCTTCGACGATCTTGGCCACGGATTCGGTCACGGCGCGGGCGCGCGCCTCATGCTCGACCAGGGTGACATCGGCGATGCTGCGGACCGCGACGATCCCGGCCAGGCTCAAAGCGATGAGGGCGATGAGCGGAATGACGAGAAGGCGGCCGTTGATGCTGTAAAACAGTGCTCGCATGATTTGTTTCCCCTGGGGGTGAGCAGCCGGGCGCGGACGCTGCGCTCGGGCGGGGCGCGCCTTTTAGTTAGTAGTCGCCAAGGGTAAAGGAGCGGCTAACACCCTGATTCCCCTGCCAGTAGTGGGGTGGGGCATCGGTTCGCAGCCAGCGGGAATGGTTTAGAATTCGTCATCCCCGCGAAAGCGAAGCGGGGGCCTATGAAAGTCTCGCCCCCTTGCCTCAGCGGCTGAATTGGTCGAGCCTGTGCCGTTCGATGAACAAGAGCGGGGAGGACGGACAATGACGGGGCGCAATCCGGCGCGCGAGCGCTTGGCCAAGGGAGAGCTGTCGCTCGGCATGGGATTGCGCCAGGCGCGCACCGTCGATGTCGCAGCCGCGCTGGCGACCTGCGGCTATGACTGGCTCTTCATCGATCTCGAGCATGGCACCATGCCGCTCGACACCGCGGTGCAGATCTCGGTGGCGGCGCTTGGGGCCGGCATCTCGCCGCTGGTGCGCGTGCCGTCGCGGCAATATGCGCTGGCGACGCGCGCCCTCGATGGCGGCGCGCTTGGCATCGTCATGCCGCATGTCGATACCGCCGAGGAGGCGCGCGCGGTGGTCGACCATCTGAAATATCCGCCGGTGGGCCATCGCTCGGTGGCGGGCGGCATGGCCTGGTTCGGCTTCCGCGCCGTGCCCATGGCCGAGGCGACGGAGACGATGAACCGCGAGACCTTGGTCACCGTCATGCTGGAGACACCGCAGGCGATCGCCAATGCCGATGCGATCGCCGCGGTGAAGGGCGTCGATGTGCTGCTCATCGGCACCAACGATCTCGCCATGGAGATGGGCATCCCCGGTCAGGTCGGCCATGCCGAGGTGGCGCGCGCCTATGAGCAGGTGATCGCCGCTTGCCGCAAGCATGGCAAATGGCCGGGGATGGGCGGCGTTTACGCTGAGGACCTCATGGCGAAATACATCGCCATGGGCATGCGCATGATCCTCTCCGGCAACGATCTCGGCATGATGATGGCAGGCGCGACCCAGCGCGCGAAATTCCTGCGCGAGCGGCACTAGGGGAGGCACCGATGAGCAGGCGACTGAGGCTGCCGGCGCTTGCCGTTGCGGCGCTCTTCGGCGCTGCCTTGTCGCCGGCACTCGCCGCGAACGCGCCGGGTGTTTCGGCAACCACGATCGAGATCGGTCAGACCATGCCCTATAGCGGCCCGGTCACCGCCTTCGGCACGCTCGGCAAGGGCGAGCTCGCCTTCTTCCACATGATCAACGACGAGGGCGGCGTCAACGGCCGCAAGATCAAGCTCATCAGCCTCGATGACGGCTATGCGCCGCCCAAGACGGTGGAGCAGACGAGGAAGCTCGTCGAGCAGGAGGGCGTCGCCTTCCTCTTCAGCTCGATCGGCACCGCCACCAACTCGGCGGTCCAGAAATATCTCAACGACCGCAAGATCCCGCAGCTCTTCATCGGCTCGGGCGCCAGCAAATGGGGCAACGATGCGCAGTTTCCCTGGACCATCGGCGGCGTGCAGGCGACCTTCCGCGCCGAGGGCCGCATCTATGCCCGCTACATCCTCGCGCACAAGCCCGATGCGCGGATCGGCGTCCTCTATCAGAACGACGATTACGGCAAGGATTATTTCCTCGGCCTTAGGGATGTGCTCGATGACAAGTTCGACAAGACCGTCGTGGCGGAAAGCTACGAATTCACCGATCCCACCATCGACTCGCAGATCGTGAGCTTGCAGGCCGCGGGTGTGGACGCGATCATCGTCGGCGCGACGCCGAAATTCGCCGCGCAGGCCATCCGCAAGGTCTACGACATCGGCTGGAAGCCGATGTTCTTCCTCTCCAACGTTGCGATCTGGGTGAATTCGGTGATGAAGCCGGCCGGACCCGAGAAGGGGGTCGGCATCATCTCCTCGGCCTATGTCAAAGACCCCACGGATTCCGCCTGGGACAATGATCCCGGCATGCAGCAATTCCGCGCCTTCATGAAGAAGTACATGCCGGACGCCGATGCCAGCGATCAGAACTACGTCAACTCCTTCAACGAGGGGATGGTGCTGGTGCAAGTGCTGAAGCAATGCGGCGACGATCTCTCGCGCGAGAATATCCTGCGTCAGGCGACGAACTTGCATCACCTCGCCTTGCCGATGCTGCTGCCCGGGATCACCGTCGACACCGGCCCGACCGACTATTACCCGGTGAAGCAGATGCAGCTCATGCGCTGGGACGGCCGGCATTGGGTCCGTTTCGGCGAGCTGCTGAACGGCACGTGAGCGGGGGGGCGGGTGAAAGAGATTTAATCGCCGGCGCGCATTGATGCACTGATGGGGCGCCGCCACCTCTTCTCATGTACCGGTGCTGGCGGAGAATTTCCGATCATTTCCGATCGTCATGGCCGTGCTTGCCTGCCTTCGCCGAAGCGAAGCCGATTTCGGCTTCGCGCAGGCGGGTCACGGCCGCCCACGTCGTTCCGCGCTCCGCTGTGAGACGTGGGTGGCCGGGACTCGGCCTTCGGCCGGCCCGGCCATGACGGCAAGAGAACGAAGCCGGAGTTCGTACCGTGTTATCGAGGATTGTCGCCGCAGCGGTGTTCTCGCTCCTCCTCGGCCCACCCGCCGCCTGGGCGCTGCCGCCGCGCTGCGCCGCACTGCCGCTCGCGCCGCGTCCCTGCGCCTTGCCGGCGATGAGCAAGGCTGAGGCGCAGGCGCTGCTGTGGTCGCACGATGACTTCGCCGTCCGTCATCTCGAGCCGGTCGGCGATTACTGGCAAGGCGAAATCGCCACGCCCAAAGGACCCGAGACCGTCTATGTCCTGGCGGACGGACAGGTCCTGCACGCGCCCCCGCTCATCGGCGCGCCGTAAGCGAGCCCCAAGCCTCCTTCGCCAAGGGGTGCAGCCTTATGATGAGTTGCGGCGGCTTCGGTTGCTCACATCGCCGCTGAATTTTATGCCGCCGGTGTACACCAGTGGCGTAGCCTGCTCCCCGTTTGCGAAGGGATGATCGCGATGAAAAGGGACACTGTCGATGTGGCGCAGATTCGGCGGCGACTGGTGCTGAGCCAGGGCGGCTTCGCCGAGCGCTATGGCCTCTCGCTGCCGACCCTGCGCAATTGGGAGCAGGGCGCGCGGCTCCCCGATGCGGCGGCGCGCGCCTATCTCACGGTCATCGCGCGCGATCCCGACCGCGTCGCCGCCATCATCGCCGGCGCCAGCAGGGAAGTGCTGCTGCAGCTCACCGTGAAGGAATTGAAATCGGCCCTCGATGCCGCCGACCTCGCCGACGCAGAGGAGGTCAGGACAGACCGTCATTCACCGGAACATTCTCAGGCGCCAGAGGCATCCCCGCCTGCTTCGCCTGCTGCACCAGCAGCGTGGCAAAATCCTCTTGAGTGAAGCCCTGGCCGATCAGCCCTTGAAGGATCTCGCGCGTCAGCGCCGTCAGCGCCATGGGCGCCTCGAGCTTGCGCGCTGCGGCGAGGCCGAGATCGAGATCCTTGCGCAGGAGCACCGGCGTGAAGGTCGGCGTGAAATCGAGATTGACCAGCGCCGGCGACTTGTAGCGGCTGAAGGTCGAGCCCATCACGCTCTTGTTGATGAAGTCGAGGAAGGCATGGCGCTTGACGCCGCTCTTCTCGGCCAGGACGGTTATCTCGACCAGCGCCTGGATGACGATGCCGAGAAAGACGTTATGGCAGATCTTCACGATGCGCGCGCGCTCGCCTTCGCCGACATAACTCACGCCCTGGCCAAGCCGCTCGAGATAGGGGAGGGCCGTCTCGTACGCCGCTTGCGGACCCGAGACGACGAGGCTGAGCTTTCCCGCCTTCACCACCTTGCCATTGCCGCTCACCGGCGCCGCCAGCATGGCCGTGCCGCGCTTTTCCGCCGCGGCGCGTACTTCGCCCGAGGCTTCCTCCGACACCGTCGAGCTGTCGACGAGAATCTTGGGCGACTTGCCGGCAAGGGTCAGCACGCCGTCCTTGCCGAGCGTCACCTGCTTCAGATCGTCGGACGCGGAAACCATGGTAAAGACGATGTCGCAAGACGCGAGGTCGGAAGGCCGCTCGACGAGCCGAATCCCCGATTTCGTCAGCGGCTCGGCCTTGGCCCGGGTGCGGTTCCAGACGCTGACCTCGGCGCCCGCCTTCGCCAGGCGTTCCGCCATCGGATAGCCCATGCGTCCGACGCCGATCCAGCCGAGCTTGTGCGCCTTCAGATCCGTCATGGCATGCTCCGCTAGTTTGCAAACGATCAATAGAGGCTGTAGCCTACGGCCTGTGCCGAGGCAACGGGAGAGCCCGACATGAGCGCGTCACACGGCAGCAACGAGTACCCGATCCCGGCCTCGATGAAAGCCTGGGTGCTCGGCAATCCCGATCAGCTCAACTATGTCGAGAAGCCGGTGCCGCAGCCCGGCGCGGCCGAGGTGCTGGTGCGGGTCGATGCCGTGGCGATCTGCGCCACCGATCTCGAAATCATCAGCCACGGCCTGCCGGCCAAGATCGGCGGCGGCTTGCCCTTCAACAAGAACTTCACGCCCGGCCACGAATATATGGGCACGGTGGTGAAGCTCGGTCCCGCCGTCGACGAGTACCGCGTCGGCGATCGCGTCACCGTCGAGGTGCATGCCGGCTGCGGCCGCTGCGAGCGCTGTCGCCAAGGCATGTACACTTCCTGCCTCAATTACGGCGAGCCGCAGAAGGGCCACCGCGCCAACGGCTTCACCACCGATGGCGGCTTCGCGCAATACGCTGTCAATCACATCAACACGCTGGTGCACGTTCCCGACGATATGACCGACGAGGAGGCGACGCTCGTCGTCACCGCCGGCACCTCGATGTACGGGCTCGACGTGCTCGGCGGACTCATCGCCGGCGAGGGCGTCGTCGTCTCGGGGCCGGGGCCGATCGGCCTGCTCGGCGTCGCCGTCGCCAAGGCGCTGGGCGCCGAGCCGGTGATCCTCACCGGCACGCGCGATGCGCGGCTCGATCTCGGCAAGAAGCTCGGCGCCGATCATGTCATCAATATCCGCCGCGAGGATCCCGTCGCCGCGGTGAAGCGCATCACCGACGGCAAGGGCGTCCATTTCGTCGTCGAATGCTCGGGCGCCGTCGAAGCGATGAACCAGTCGGCGCAGATGGTCAATCGCGGCGGCCGAATCTGCCTTGCCGCCTTTCCGCACGAACCGGTGCCGGTCGATCTGGCCTATCTCGTGCGCAACAACATCTATGTCTACGGCATCCGCGGCGAGGGGCAGAGCGCGACCCACCGCGCCATGGCGCTGATGAAACAGAAGCGCTTCGACGCCAAGCTCATCCACACGCATACCTTCCCGCTCGGCGAGCTGCCGACGGCGCTCAAATACGCGCGCGAGCGCATCGAGGACGCGATCAAGGTGGTGGTGAAGGTTCCGGGCTAGCGCGGAGCCGGGGAGGCGCGATGAGCTCCATGTCTTCCTCTGCCCGTGAGCGGCGTCCGGCGCCGCAGCCCTTCTGGCGCAAGCTCTATGTCCAGGTGCTCGCCGCCGTCATCATCGGCGCGGCGTTGGGCTATTTCGATCCGCATCTCGGCGTTGCGCTGAAGCCGCTCGGCGATGCCTTCATCAAGGCGATCCGCGCGCTCATCCTGCCGATCATCTTCACCACCGTCGTCGTCGGCATCGCCACCATCGGCGATTTGCGGCAGATCGCGCGCATCGGCGCAAAATCGCTGATCTATTTCGAGGTGATCTCGACCTTGGCGCTGTTCATCGGCCTTGGCGTCGGCAATCTCTATCATTTCGGCGCCGGCATGAACGCCGATCCCGCGACGCTCAACAGTGCGCTCGTCCAGGGCTATGTCGCGGGTGCCAAGTCGCTGACCCTCGTCGACTTCTTCCTCGGCATTATCCCCAACAGCTTCATCGGCGCCTTTGTCGGTGGCAGCATCCTGCCGGTGCTGTTCCTCGCCGTGCTGTTCGGCCTCGCGCTCTGCCATCTCGGGCCGCGCGCCCGTCCGCTGATCGAGCTGCTCGACACCGTCTCGCATGCGCTGTTCGGCATGGTGCGGATCATCATGTATGCGGCGCCGCTCGGCGCGCTGGGCGCCATCGCCTTCACCGTCGGCAAATACGGCGTCAGCTCATTGGAGCAGATGGGCGAGCTCGTCGCTGGCGTTTATGTCGTCAGCATCCTCTTCGTCGTCATCGTGCTCGGCGGCGCGCTGCGGCTTGCGGGCTTCGGCCTCGGCCGCGTCTTGGCCTATTTCAAGGACGAGATCCTGTTCGTGTTTTTCGCCACCTCGGCCGAGGCGATGATCCCGCGCAGCATGGCGAAGCTCGAGAAGCTCGGCTGCCCCAAGGAAGTCGTGGGCCTGGTCATGCCCGCGGGCTTCTCCTTCAACATGGACGGCACGGCGATCTACATGACCATGGCGGTGCTGTTCATCGCCAACGCCACCAACATCCATCTGAGCTTCGTGCAGCAGCTCACCATTCTCTTCGTCATGCTCTTCACCTCGAAAGGGGCGGCGGGCGTCACCGGCGGCGGCTTCATCGCGCTCGCCGCGACCATGCCGGCCTTGGGCGTGCTGCCGATCGGCGGCCTCGCCTTGCTTATCGGCATCGACCGCTTCATGGCCGAGATCCGCGCCGCCACCAATCTCACCAGCAACATCATCGCCACCTTGGTCATCGGCCGCTGGGTCGGCGCCATCGACATGGTGGCGGCGCGAAGCGAGCTCTCGGGCATCGAGCCGCCGCAGCGCCCGACCCTGGCGGCGGCGGGCGACTGAGCCGCGCGCGACCTTATTGCGCGAGAAAACCGCCATCGACCGAGAGATTGTGGCCGACGACAAAAGCGGCCGCGTCGGAGGCGAGCCACAGCACCGCCGCGGCAACCTCCTCGGGCTCGCCCATGCGCCGCAGCGGCAGCCCGGCGGCGACGGCCTTCATATCGGCGATCTTCGAGGCCAGCATCATGGGCGTGACGACGCGTCCCGGCGATACCGCGTTGATGCGGACGTTCTGCGGCGCGTATTCCATCGCCGCGGAGCGCGTCAGCGAGATGACCGCGGCCTTGGATGCGGCATAGAGCGCGAGGCCGGTATTGGGATTGCGCACGCCGCTGACCGAAGCATTGTTGATGATGACCCCGCCGCCCTGAGCCAGCATCACGGCAATCTCGCGCTTCATCGCGTGGAACACGGAACCGAGATTGATCGCCAGGACCCGATCGAAGGCGTCGTCCGGCTGCTCGGCCAGCGGCGCCCGCGGCTCCTGATAGCCGGCATTGTTGAAGGCGATGTCGAGCCGGCCGCAGCGGTCGAGGGCGAAATCGACCATGCGCCGCGCGTCCTCCGCACGCGCCAGATCCGCGGCGAAGAACAGCGCCTCGGCGCCGCGCTCGGCGCAACCGCGGCAGATCTCGCGCCCGCGCGCCTCGTTGCGCCCGACCGCGATCACGCGCGCACCCTGCGCCGCGAAGGCGAGGGCCGTCGCCGCGCCGATGCCGGAGGTGGCGCCGCTGATCAAGGCAACTTTGTCCGCGAACATCATCTTGCCGGCGACACTAAGCGCGGGCCGCCCGGGCGTATTGGCGATTCTTGCGGGTCAAACCAGCGCCGCGGCGTATTGGCCGGGCGTGATGCCGTAAGTGCGCTTGAAATGCCGGGTCAGGTGGCTCTGATCGTAGAAGCCGACCGTGAGCGCCACGTCGGTCGGCGAATGTCCCGCCGCGAGGAGATGCCGCGCACGGTCGAGGCGAAGCTGGATCAGATAGGCATGCGGCGGCAGGCCGGTCGCTTGCCGAAAGCACCGCGCGAAATGGAAGGGGCTCAGCGCCGCGCAGACCGCCAGCTCGCCGAGGCTGAGATCGGCGGCGACGTTCGCGCGCATGTAGTCGAGCGCACGCCGCACCGGCACTTGCTCACGCCCGGCCTCGAGCCGCTTCGCGCGTGGCTCGCCGTGACGCTCGAACAGCTTGGCGACCCCGGCCAGGAACAGGCTTTCGCGGATCAGCCGGATCTCGCGCTCCTCGAGAGCGAGGTGGGCCCGCACTAGCAGCTCCGCCAGTTCCGGATCAGCGACCACGCTGTCGCGAAAATAGGGCGTGGCGCTGAGGCGATGACCCGCCTTCGCGCCGATATCGCTCAGCACGCTGCCGCCGATATAAAGGCCGCGGTAGCGCCACCCGGTCGCGCCGGCCACTCCGCCCGAATGCGGCTCGCCCGGGTTGAAGACCATGATCGACCGCGAGGTCGCGACGTCGGAAATGCCGCGCGTCACGCAGCGGCCGGCCCCGTCCTCGGTGATCGCGATGACGAGCTCCTCATGGACATGCGGCGCGAAGGAGAGCGTGCCGAAGGCGGCGCGCAGCAGGCTGACGCCGCTGAGCTCGGCGTCGATCCAGAACTTCGCCCGGTTGTCAGGATCCTGTCTTGCCACCGTCAGCCGCCGCCTCGCGGCAAGAATACCGCGTCTTTCGGCTCGTCTATTGGAGATTCTTGCTCAATAGGGGTTGGCGATCGGCAGCTCTTCGGCCGGGTAGAGGGTGATCACCTTGGCGCCGTTGGGCGTCACCACGACCTCCTCCTCGATCCGCGCCGCGGAATAGCCGTCGCTGGCCGGGCAATAGGTCTCGAGCGCGAACACCATCCCCGCCTTGATCTCGACGGGATCGTCGAAGGAATTGAGCCGGCTGATGATCGGCCGCTCGTGCAGGCCGAGGCCGAGCCCGTGGCCGAAGAGCAGGCCGAACGCCTCCATCTCGCTGGAGAAGCCGATCGTCTCGGCCTTGGGCCAGCATTGCGCGATCTTGTCGGTGGTAACGCCCGGCCGGACCGCGGCGATCGAGGCGTCGATCCATTCGCGCGCGCGCAGATAGGCGTCCTTCTGCGCGTTGGTGGCGCGGCCGACATTGAAGGTGCGGTAATAGCAGGTGCGATAGCCCATATAGGACTGGATGATGTCGAAGAAAGCCTGGTCGCCCGGCCGGATCAGCCGGTCCGTGAAGTTATGCGGATGCGGGCTGCAGCGCTCGCCGGAGATGGCGTTGATCGCCTCGACATCGTCGGAGCCCAGCTCGTAGAGCCGCTTGTTGGCGAGCCCCACGATCTCGTTCTCGCGAATGCCGGGCTTCAGATGCTCGGCGATGGTCTGGTAGGTGCCGTCGACCAGCGCCGCCGACATGTTGAGGAGCGCGATCTCGTCCGCGCTCTTGATCTCGCGCGCATCGAGCATGACCTGCTGCCCGTCGCGCACGTCGATGCCGGCGGCCTGCAGCTCGAACAGCATTGCCGGCTCGACGACGTCGACGCCGACCGGCATGTCGCCGACCCCGTTCTCGTCGAGGATCGATTTGATCTCCTCGGCCGCCTTGCGCATCAGGCCGATCTTGGGATGGACGGCGCCGCGCAGGCCGAGCATGCCGGCATGGCAATTGTGCTGGTGCAGCCAGGGCGCGTAGAGGCGGTGATGCTTCGCCGCCGAGCCGAAATCCCAGACATGCGGCTCGCCGCTGCCCGGCAGCAGCGCATAGCGCGTCAGCTTGTCCCGCGCCCAATTGCCGATGACGGTGCTGGTCATGTAGCGGATGTTGTACTGGTCGAAGACCAGCAGCGCACCGAGCCCGGACTGCGCCAGCGCCTGGCGCGTGCGCGCGAGGCGGTAGCGGTGCAGGCGGCGGAAATCGACGCGCTCCTCGAAATCGACCGCGCTGGGTCCCAGCGCCGGGATCGGCCGCTGCCAATCATGCCGCGGGTCGATATCCTCGGGCTTGATGATCTTGGGCTCGACCGGCCGTTTCGCCATGGGGTTCCCTCCTGTTCGGCGGGAGCTTTGCCGCCAAGGCTCTTTGCGTCAACTCTGCGAACGCAAGCGCACCCCCCTCCCTAACCTCCCCCTCACGGAGGGAGGGGTGGGGGGTAAAGCGCGCAGATCAGGTATAATCACTCTTTGCTGCCCCGCTGGGGACCCGCTCATGCGCCTTACCATCGGGATGAAGATTTTCGGCATTGCCGTCGGGCTGTTGGTCCTGATGACGGCGGCCGCGCTGTTGAGCATGCGCATGACGCGGACCGTCGATGCGCAGCTCGCCACCATCGACCACAACTATTTCCCGGCTTATGTCGCGCTCGCCCAAGCCAATATCCGCTCCGTCGAGCAATCCGCCTATGCGCGCCGGCTGCTGCTCGCGCTTGTGGCGGGGCAGGGAGCGGGGGAGAATGTCGACTATTTGCGGCGGCGCGTCGCAAATGCCGGCAAGGCGAGCGACGGGCTGATCGCCGCAGCGCGCCGGCATATCAACGAGCAGATCGCCGATCCGCTCGACTTCGACGACAATGTCACCCTGGCGCGGCTCGATGAGCGGATCGAGTCGCTGCAGGAGGACCGGCGCCAGTACGAAACGGTGCTGGCCGAAATGCTGGCCGCCGCCGCCGCTCGCGACGAGACGAAAGCCCAGCAACGGCTCGTCGCCCTCAACCAATGGCGCGACGACATCGACGCCAAGCTCGAGGCGGAGCGGAGCGAGATGCGGCAGCTCGCCAGCGCCGCGATCGTCGGCACCCGCGCCTATCAGCGGCATGTCGTCGAGATCGGCCTGGCGCTGCTGGCGATCGCCGGGCTTCTCGGCCTCACCCTCGCCGCGGCGGTGACCCTTGGCCTGGTGCGCCCGGTGCGCCGCCTGGTCGCCGGCACGACCGCGGTCGAGGGCGGCGCGCTCGACATCACCGTCCCGATCACCTCGCATGACGAGATCGGCCGGCTGACGGGGTCCTTCAACCGCATGGTAGCCGAGCTGCGGGTCAAGGCGAAGATCCGCGAGCTCTTCGGCAAGTATGTCGATCCGCGCATCGTCGAGGGGCTCATCGACCGGCCGGAGCTTACCGATGTCGAGGGTGCGCGCCGCGAGATGACGATCCTGTTCTGCGACATGAAGGGCTTCACCAGTTTCAGCGAGGGCCTCACCCCGGTCGCGCTGGTCAACGTCCTCAACCGCTACATGACCTTGATGTCGGATCCGGTCCGGCGCAGCAACGGCATCATCGACAAATATATCGGCGATGCGATCATGGCGTTCTGGGGGCCGCCCTTCACCAGCCGCGAGGAACAGGGCGATCTCGCCTGCCTCGCCGCGTTCGACCAGATCGCCGCCCTCGAAGCCTTCCGCACCGAGCTGCCCGAGCTCATGGGGCTCCGACGCGGCATACCGGAGATCGACATCCGCATCGGCATCGCTACCGGGGATGTGGTGGTCGGCAGCATCGGCTCCGAACAGACGCGCAACTACACGGTGATCGGCGACACGGTGAATCTGGCGTCGCGCCTCCAGGCGGCCAACAAGATCTACGGCACGCGCATTCTCGTCGGCGAAGCGACGAGCCGGCTGGCCGCTGCCGCGGTCGAGACGCGGGAGATCGACGCCGTGCGCTTCGCCGGCAAATCCGAGCCGGAGCGCATCTTCGAGCTGCTCGGCCGCAAGAACGCGGTGCCGCGCGAGCGGCTCCTGCTTCGCGATGCCTTTGCCGAGGCGCTCGCGGCCTATCGCAGCAGAGATTGGGAGAAGGCATCGGCCGGCTTCGAGGCTTGCCTTGCGATCGCTCCCGATGACGCGCCGAGCCGCGTCTTTCTGGATCGCGTCGCCCAATTCCGTGCTGAGGCTCCGTCCGCCGGCTGGAACGGCGTCTGGCTTCTTGGCGAGAAATGATGCGCCGGCGCGCTCGCCCGAGCGGCGGGCGGGCCGGTGGTCACGAAGCGCTGCTGCCTACCGGTCGCGGCGCTTTCGTTGCTCCCGGCCAGAGCGCGCGGAGCTTGGCGCGTGCCGGATATTCGATGCAGCGCGATACGAGCGTCGCAAAGAGCAGAGACAATCCGATCGCGGCGCAGAAGGCCGCGATCTTCGCCGTGATTGCAGCGCTGCCGGCATCGGCTCCGACGATTTTGCCGAAGACGACGACGATGCAAACGTAGTGAATCATATAGAGTGAATAGGATATATCGCCCAAGAACGTCAGCGGGCGGCTGTCGAACAGCGATCTCGCCCGCCCGTCATTCGTGACAGCCGCCAGGAGCAGTCCCGGAAACAGCAGAACGATCGCGAGATCGGTCGGCCAGCCGCAGGCGAGAGCGAAGATCGCGACGACCGTCGCAGCGAGAAACAGGTCCGACCGCCAAAGAGAGCGGCCCCAGCCGCAGCGATGAACTCTATACACGAGCACGCCCGCTATGAACTCGGGCAGGGCGCGCGTCAGGATCAACGGTCCGGCCGTGACGTCGACGAAACTCCAGCCGCTTTCGGCGCCGGTGAGCAGCAGTGCCAACGCGCAGGCGAGCGCTACCGCCACGGCGGCTTTGACACTGAAGCGCCAAAGCGCGGGGCACAGCAGCGGGAACAGCAGATAGGCGTGCCATTCAGCGCTGATCGACCATGACGGCTGATTCCATGTCGTGTGCGGAAGCCAGGGTCCCTGCAGCAGCAGGAGGTTGAGCGCGAGCGCACGTCCGGAATAGAGGCTGGTCTCACCATAAAGTCGTAGCAGCAGCAAGATGGACAGGAGATGCACCGGATAGAGGCGCGCGATCCGCGCCCAAAGGAATGCCGCGCCTCGCTTGAGGCTCGGCCGGCTTGAAAATTCCGCCCCGTACACATGCGCGAGGACGAAGCCGCTCAGGAGGAAGAACAAATCGACCGCGAGATAGCCGCGGTGCGGGACCAACGCTATGCCCGGCCGGTTGACGCCGCCGAACGCGACGGACGTGGCGTGATAGATCACCACGCACAACGCGCCGATTCCGCGCAACGAATCGAGCGAGCGCAAACGGTCTTGCTGCATCATCCCGCTAGATTGTGGGAGACGCCTTGCGAAAAAATTAAGAAACCAGGGTTGGATGTGGCGGGACGGGGGGCGCGCCGCTATCGCGGCAGATCCGAGCTGCCCATCAGGAATTCGTCGACGGCGCGGGCGCATTGGCGGCCCTCGCGGATCGCCCAGACGACCAGGGACTGGCCGCGCCGCGTGTCGCCGGCGGCGAACACTTTCGGTACCGAGGTGGCATAGTCGCGATCGGTCGCTTTGACGTTGCCGCGCGGATCGAGCTCGACGCCGATGCTCTTCACGGCACCGGGATGCACCGGGTGGACGAAGCCCATGGCGAGCAGCACCAGATCGGTCTTGATGACGAACGCGCTGCCCGGCACTTCGCGCATGGTCACGCGGCCGTTCTCGCTCACCCAGTCGACCCGCGCCGCCTCGATCCCCGAGACGCGCCCGTCCTTGGCCAGGAACGTCTTGGTGGTGACGGCGAAATCGCGGTGGCAGCCTTCCTCCTGCGAGCTCGAGGTACGCAGCTTCATCGGCCAGTCCGGCCAGGTCGTCAGCTTCGCCTCGTGCTGCGGCGGCAGCGGCAGGATCTCGAGCTGGCTCACCGAGCGCGCCTTGTGGCGGTTCGACGTACCGATGCAGTCGGAGCCGGTATCGCCGCCGCCGATGACGAGCACGTCGCGGCCGGTCGCGAGGATGGCCTCGCTCTCCGGCACCTTCTCGCCGGCGACGCGGCGGTTCTGCTGCGTCAGGAAGTCCATGGCGAAATGGATCCCCGCGTTCTCGCGGCCGGGCACGGGCAGGTCGCGCGGGTGCTCGGCGCCGATCGCCAGCACGATGGCGTCATAGCCGTGCATCAGCTTCTCGACCGGCACGTTGACGCCGATATGGCAGTTGGGATGGAACTCGACGCCTTCGGCGCGCATCTGCGCGATGCGGCGGTCGATGACCTGCTTCTCGAGCTTGAAATCGGGAATGCCGTAGCGCAGCAGGCCGCCGATGCGCGGCGCCTTTTCGAACACCGCGACGACGTGGCCGGCGCGCGCGAGCTGCTGCGCGCAGGCGAGGCCGGCGGGGCCCGAGCCGATGACGGCGACGCGCTTGCCCGAGCGGCGCGGCGAGATCTGCGGCTCGATCCAGCCTTCGCTCCAGCCGCGCTCGACGATGGCGTGCTCGATTGTCTTGATGGTGACGGGCTGCTCGATCAGGTTGAGCGTGCAGGCGGCCTCGCACGGCGCCGGGCAGATGCGCCCGGTCACGTCGGGAAAATTATTGGTCTGGTGCAGCACCTCGAGCGCCGCGCGGATGTCACTGGAGAAGACGAGGTCGTTCCAGTCTGGGATGATGTTGTTGACCGGACAGGCGTGGTGGCAGAACGGCGTGCCGCAATCCATGCAGCGCCCGCCCTGCCGGCGCAGCTCGTCCTCCGGCAGCGGGCGAACGAATTCGCGCCAATGCTGCACCCGCTCGGCCACCGGCGCGTAGCCGCGGTCGCGGCGCTGGAACTCCAGAAACCCCGTCGGCTTGCCCATGCTGGCTAGTCTCCCACCGCCACGCTGACTTCGGGGCGCTCGGTGGCGCGCGTCTTCGCCTGAAGCTGCTGCAGCGCGCGGCGATACTCGATGGGCATGACCTTGACGAATTTGGGGGCGTATTGATCCCAGGCGGCGAGGATGGCCTTGCCCCTCGGGCTGTCGGTGTAGCGCACGTGACGCGCGATGAGGCGGCGCGCGATGAGCGCGTCGGCCTGGGTCAGGCTGTGGGTGATGTCGACCAGCCCATGCGCATCGAGATCGCCGCCGCGATGCTCGAGCAGCTCGAGCGCGTCATCCTCGTCGACGATCGGCTCGAGCTCGACCATGGCGAGGTTGCAGCGCCGTTCGAAATCGCCGCGCTCGTCGAGCACATAGGCGATGCCGCCGCTCATGCCGGCGGCGAAATTGGTGCCGGTCTCGCCGAGCACGACGACGGTGCCGCCGGTCATGTACTCGCAGCCATGCGCGCCGACGCCCTCGACCACGGCGATCGCGCCGGAGTTGCGCACGGCAAAGCGCTCGCCGGCGACGCCGCTGAAGAAGCACTCGCCGGCCACCGCGCCGTAGAGCACGGTATTACCGACGATGATGCTGCGGTGACGCTCGAGCGGGCTGTCATGCGGCGGGTAGGCGATGATGCGTCCGCCCGAAAGGCCCTTGCCGCAGTAATCATTGGTGGCGCCTTCGAGCTCGAGCGTGACGCCGCGGGCGAGGAAGGCGCCAAAGCTCTGCCCGGCCGTGCCCTTGAAGCGCACATGGATCGAACCGTCGGGCAGGCCCTCATCGCCGAAGCGTTTGGCGATCTCGCCGGACAGCATGGCGCCGACGACGCGATGGACATTGCGAATCGGCAGCTCGACCGTGACCGGGCGGCGCTTCTCCAGCGCCGGCTTCGCCTTGGCGATGAGCTTATGGTCGAGCGCGCCCTCGAGACGATGGTGCTGCGGCTCGCATTGATAGGTCGCCGTGCTCGGCGCCACTCGCGGCTGGTGCAGGATGCGCGACAGGTTGAGCAGCCGCGCCTTGGGATGGTTGAGCCCGCGGCGCATCTCGAGCAGGTCGGTGCGGCCGATCATCTCGTTGACCGTGCGGAAGCCCAGCTTCGCCATCAGCTCGCGCACTTCCTCGGCGATGAAGAGGAAGAAGTTGGTGACGTCCTCGGGCTTGCCGACGAAGCGGTGGCGAAGCTCGGGATTCTGCGTCGCGACGCCGACCGGGCAGGTGTTGAGATGGCATTTGCGCATCATCACGCAGCCAGCCGAGATCAGCGCCGCGGTGGCGAAGCCGAACTCGTCGGCGCCGAGCAGCGCGCCGACGACGACGTCGCGGCCCGAGCGCAGTCCACCATCGACCTGGACGGCGATGCGGCCGCGCAGCCCGTTCAGCACCAGCGTCTGATGCGTCTCGGCAAGGCCGATCTCCCAGGGCTCGCCGGCGTGATGGATCGAGGTCAAGGGCGAGGCGCCGGTGCCGCCTTCATGTCCGGCAATGGTGACATGGTCGGCATAGGCCTTGGCGACACCGGCCGCGATCGTGCCGACGCCGATCTCGGAGACGAGCTTGACGCTGATCCGCGCCGCCGGGTTGGCGTTTTTTAGATCGTGGATGAGCTGCGCCAGATCCTCGATCGAGTAGATGTCGTGATGCGGCGGCGGCGAGATCAGGCCCACGCCGGGCGTCGAGCGCCGGACGCGCGCGATCCAGTCATCGACCTTGTGGCCCGGGAGCTGGCCGCCTTCGCCGGGTTTCGCCCCTTGCGCCATCTTGATCTGAAGGTCGGTGGCGTTGACGAGGTACTCGACATTGACGCCGAAGCGGCCCGAAGCGACCTGCTTGATCGCCGAGCGCATGGAATCGCCGTTGGGCAGCGGCTTGTAGCGCGCCGAGTCTTCGCCGCCCTCGCCGGTGTTGGAGCGCCCGCCGAGCCGGTTCAAGGCGATGGCGAGCGTGGTATGCGCTTCCCACGAGATCGAGCCGAAGGACATGGCGCCGCCGGAGAAGCGTTTGGCGATTTCCGCGGCGGGCTCGACTTCCTCGATCGGCACGGGCTTTTCCGCCCATTTGAAGTCGAGGAGGGCGCGCAGCGCGATCACGCCGGCATCCTGCTCGCCGACCTTGCGCGTATAGTCCTTGAAGCGGTCATAATCGCCGCTGCGCACCGCATGCTGCAGCAGCGATACCGTCTCCGACGTCCAGATATGCGTCTCGCCATGGACGCGGAACAGGATCTCGCCGCCGGGATCGAGCGCGTTGCGGTAATTGGGCGCGTCGCCATAGGCGAGGCGATGGCGCCGCACCGTCTCCTCGGCGATCTCGTCGATGCCGACGCCCTCGACCGGTGACACGGTGCCGGCGAAGTATTTGTCGAGGAAGGCGGAGGAGAGACCGACCGCGTCGAAGATCTGCGCGCCGCAATAGGATTGGAAGGTGCAGATGCCCATCTTGGACATCACCTTCATGATGCCCTTGGCGACCGCCTTGATGTAGCGCTTATGCGCTTCCGCCTCGCCGATCTCGCCGAGCTCGTGGCGCTGGGAGGCGATGGTGTCGAAGGCGAGGTAGGGGTTGATCGCCTCGGCGCCGTATCCCCCAAGCAGGCAGAAATCATGGAGCTGCCGCGCCTCGCCGGTCTCGACGACGAGGCCGGCCTCGGTCCGGAGCCCGCCGCGGATGAGGTGGTGATGCACGGCAGCGACGGCGAGCAGCGCCGGCACGGCGATGTGCTCAGCATCGAGCGCGCGGTCGGAGAGGACGAGGAGGTTGTGGCCGGCGCGCACCACTTCCTCGGCGCGCTTGCAGATCTGCTCGACGGCTCGCGCCATGCCGGCCGCGCCTTCCTCCGCGTCGTAGCAGATCGAAAGCGTGTAGGTCTTGAACTTGCCGCCGGTATTGTCCTCGATGCGGCGGATCTTCTCGAGATCGACATTGGTCAGGATCGGCTGCTTCAGCTCGAGCCGGATATGCTTGCCGCCGGTTTCGAGGTCGAGCAGGTTGGGCCGC
>DATIYL010000102.1:0-2242 GCA_035517635.1 Allostellaceae bacterium
GTCAGCCTCAGCACGGTCGCCAATCGCTGAAGCTCCGACAAATCGGCCCGCGCCGCCACCCCCATTTTCATTCATAATGGTGCACCGCAGGCGCTGGTTGGCTGCCATGAAAATGACGGCGCAGCCACGCGTCAGGCGGGCTGCGCATTGGGTTCGAGGATGACGCGATAGCCGAGTCGTTCGAGGCGGCGCTTGAGGTTGGCGACGGTTCGAGTTTGGCCGATCTGGTCGAGGTAGGCTTCTCCGAGGTCGCGATAGGGCAAGGTCTTTGCGAGCATGTGATAGGCGGAGACGAGGATCTTGTGGGCGATGGCGAGCGCGGCGCGCAAGCCGCCGCGGCGGGCCTTGAGGCGGTGGAACTTGTCCTTGAGGTAGCTCCCCTTGGTTCGCGAGGCGGAGATCGCGGCGCTGACCAGGATCGTGCGGAGGTGGATGTTGCCCTTCCGCGCCCGGCCGCTCTTCTGCCGGCCGGCGCTCTCGTGGTTACCGGGACAGACGCCCGCCCAGGCCGAGAGATGATAGGCGCTCACGAACACGCTCATGTCGACGCCGATCTCGGCGATGATCACGGCCGCAACCACCCAGTCGACGCCCGGAATCTGCATCAGCAGCGTGTGCGGCGCGCGATAGGGCTCGAGCCGCTCGTCGATGCGCAGGTCGAGCGCTGCGATGTCGGCCTCGATGGCTTCGAGCCGGCGCAGTTGCATCGCCAGGAGGAACCGGTGATGCTCCTCGGGGCGCCCGTCGAGCGCCAGGATCAGGTCGGCGCGCTTTCGGCGCAACTGTCCCTTGGCGAGATCGGCCATCGCCTGGGGGGAGGCCTCGCCCGCGATCAGCGCCCGGAGCATCGCCCGCCCGGACACGCCGAAGACGTCGGAAGCGACGCTCGCCAGCTTGATGTTGGCGGTCTCCAGAAGTTTCAGGAGCCGGTTGCGCTCGGCCGCCTGGCTCTCCACCAGCTTGCGGCGGTAGCGCAGCAACTCGCGCAGCTCCCGCAGCGGTTTGGGTGGCACGAAGCTCTTGGCTATCAGCCCGTGCCGAACCAGATCGGCGATCCACTCGGAGTCCTTCACGTCGGTCTTGCGCCCCGGCACGTTGCGGATGTGCCGGGCGTTGCCGACGATCAGCTCGAAATACCCTTCCAGGACGGCGTAGACCGGGCGCCAGTAGACCCCTGTGCTCTCCATCCCGACGTGCGTCACTCCCGCCTCCTGCAGCCAGTCCCGCAGCGCCTCGAGGTCCCGCGTCACGGTGCGAAGCGTCCGCACCTCCTTCTTCGGTTGCGCCCCGGGCGCGCCGATGAGAAGGCACGCCACAACTGTCTCCTGATGAACGTCCAGGCCACAGCACCGCTCGATGATCGCTTGCATCAGCGCCTCCTTCCGTCAGAAGGCGACCGTGACGCTGCAGGTACGTTCGAGACACTGCCATGCGTGCTCCCCGTTCCCGGGGGCGACAAAGAATGGTACCTCTGAGCAGCGCGGGCCGGACTGCTAGTCGGGGTCGTAAGCCACCGCAGTTTTGTCAGCCTCAGCACGATCGCCCAACGCGAGGCTCCGATAAATCGGCCCGCGCCGCCACCCCCATTTTCATCCATAATGGCGCGCCGCAGGCGCTGGTTGGCTGCCATGAAAATAGCCGCGCAGGGCGCTGACGTTACGTGGCTTGGGTGTTGGGTTCGAGGATGACACGATAGCCGAGGCGTTCGAGGCGGCGTTTGAGGTTGGCGACGGTTCGGGTCTGACTGATCTGGTCGAGATAGGCTTCGCCGAGGTCGCGATAGGGCATATTCTTGGCGAGCATGTGATAGGCGGAGACGAGGATCTTGTGGGCGATGGCGAGCGCGGCGCGCAAGCCGCCGCGGCGGGCCTTGAGGCGGTGGAACTTGTCCTTGAGGTAGCTGCCCTTGGTTCGCGAGGCGGAGATCGCGGCGCCGACCAGGATCGTGCGCAGATGGATGTTGCCCTTTCGGGCCCGGCCGCTCTTCTGCCTGCCGGCGCTCTCATGGTTGCCGGGACAGACGCCCGCCCAGGCCGCCAAATGATAGACGCTCAAGAACACGCTCATGTCGACGCCGATCTCCGCGATCAGCACGGCCGCAACCACCCAGTCGACGCCGGGAATCTGCATCAGGAGCGCGTGCTGCGCGCCATAGGGCTCGAGCCGCTCGCCAATGCGCTGGTCGAGCGCTGCGATGTCCGCCTCGATCGCCTCGAGCCGGCGCAGTTGCATCGCCAGGAGG
>DATIYL010000103.1:0-6876 GCA_035517635.1 Allostellaceae bacterium
GCCGATGGCGTCGGGATTGGCCGGGTCGAGCTGGCTTTCGAGCGAGTGGATCATGCGCGTGTCGACCGGGCCGGGACAGATCGCATTGACGCGGATGCCCTGGCGCGCCACCTCGCCCGCGGCGACCTTGGTGAGGCCGATCACCGCATGCTTGGAGGCGACATAAGGCGACATGCCCGGCGTTCCCACCAGCCCCGCCACCGAGGCGGTATTGACGACGGCGCCGCTCTTCTGCCGCAACATCACCGGCAGAACGTGGCGCAGGCCGAGGAAGATGCCTTTGACATTGACCGAGATGACGGCGTCGAACATCGCCTCGTCATATTCCGCGGTCGGCGCCACGCGGCCCTCGATGCCGGCATTGTTGAAGAAGCAATCGATGCGGCCATAAGCGTCGAGCGCCGCTTTGACATAGCCCGCGACATCGGCCGCGCGGGTCACGTCGGCGGCGACAAAGCGCGCTTCGGCGCCGGCCTCGCGCACGGCGCGCACCGCCGCTTCGCCGCCGGCCGCGTCGCGGTCGACCAGCAGCAGCTTCGCTCCGCCCCGGCCGAAGGCGAGCGCGGTGGCACGGCCGATGCCGCCCGCCGCGCCGGTGATGACAACGATCTTGCCCGTGAACTCCATGGCGTCCTCCCTCCCTTTTCAGACCCAGTGTACACCCTTGCCCTTCCCTGGCACGTCCGGCTTTGCCACACTGCTGGCATGACCCAGGATCGCGAGATCGCCGCGCTCGCCCGGATGATCGGCGCGGCGCGCCGTGCCGTCGTCTTCACCGGCGCTGGCATCAGCACCGAATCCGGCATTCCCGATTTCCGCAGCCCCGGCGGCATCTGGACGAAATACAAGCCGATCGATTTCGAGGACTTCCTGTCCTCGGAAGAAGCGCGGCGCGAGGCGTGGCGGCGCAAATTCGCCACCGATGCGACGATCCGCGACGCCAAGCCCAATCGCGGCCATCGCGCCGTCGCCGAGCTGGTGCGCCGCGGCACCGCTGCCGCGGTCATCACCCAGAACATCGACGGGCTGCATCAGGCGTCGGGCGTGCCGGAGGCGCGAATCATCGAGCTGCATGGCAACACCACTTATGCGCGCTGTCTCGATTGCGCCTGCCGCTACGAGATCGAAGCGATGCGCCTCGCCTTCGAGCCGGCCGAAGTCCCGCCGCGCTGCGATGAGTGCGGCGGCTTCATCAAGACGGCGACGATCTCTTTCGGCCAGCCGATGCCGGTCGATGCGATGCGCCGCGCCCAGCAAGAGACGCTCGCCGCCGATCTCTTCATCGTCGTGGGCTCGTCGCTGGTGGTCTATCCCGCGGCCGGCTTTCCCGAGCTCGCCAAGCGCAACGGCGCGGCGCTGGTGATCCTCAACCGCGATCCCACCGGGCTCGACGAGATCGCCGATCTCGTGCTCAACCGCGCCATCGGCGAGGCGCTCGGCGCGGCGATCCACGTCGCCTGACCGGCGCATGGCCGGCAAAGCGCGCGCGGAGACGGCAGCAGCGCTGATCCCGTCGCATGCGAGTTTGGCGACGCTGCGCACGCGAGCGCGCGAGTGCACGGCTTGCCCGCTTTACGCACAGGCGACGCAGACAGTGTTCGGCGAAGGCCCGGCGCATGCGGCGCTGCTTCTCGTGGGCGAGACGCCGGGCGATCAGGAGGATCGTCAGGGCCGGCCCTTTGTCGGGCCCGCCGGCAAGTTGCTCGACCGCTGTCTCGAGGCGGCCGGGATCGCGCGCGACGCGGCCTATGTCACCAATGTGGTGAAGCATTTCAAATGGACGCCGCGCGGCAAGCGCCGGCTCCATGCCAAGCCCAACGCCACGGAGATCCGGGCCTGCCGCCCCTGGGTCGAGGCCGAGATCGCCGAGGTCAAGCCCAAGGTCATCGTTTGTCTCGGCGCCACCGCGGCGCAGGCGCTGCTCGGCACCGATTTCCGCGTGACGCGCCAACGCGGCGAGCTCGTGCCATCGCCGCTCGCGCCTTATGTGCTCGCGACCGTCCATCCTTCGGCGCTGCTGCGCACCGATCCCGAGCTGCGCGAGGCCGAGATCGCGCGCTTCGTCGCCGATCTCGAGACAGCGGCGAAGGCGCTGAAGCGCTAAGCCTTCGCCGCTTGCATCGCGCGCCAGAGGCGCTCGGGCGTCGCGGGCATGTCGAGGTGGCGGATGCCGTAGGGCGCGAGCGCGTCGATGACCGCGTTCATCACCGCGGGCAGCGAGCCGGCGCAGCCCGCTTCGCCGCAGCCCTTGACGCCGAGCGGGTTGGTCTTGGCCGGCACCGGGTGGCTTTCGAAGGCGAACATCGGCGCGTCGCCGGCGCGCGGCATAGCGTAGTCCATGTAGCTGCCGGTGAGGAACTGGCCTTCCTCGTCATAGACCGTGCGCTCCATCAGCGCCTGGCCGATGCCCTGGACGATGCCGCCATGCGCTTGGCCCTCGGCGAGCAGCGGATTGAGCAACGTGCCGAAGTCATTCACCATGGCGTAGCGGACCACGGCGATGCGGCCGGTCTCGGGATCGACCTCCACCTCGGCGATGTGGCAGCCATTGGGGAAGGAGGAGGGCGGCGAGTTGGTCGCGAGCGCGACATCGAGCGATTGCGGCAGCTCCGGCGGCAACTTCAGCCCCGAGCGCAACTTCGCGACGAGCTCCAACAGGCCGATCGAGCGGTCGGTGCCGGCGATGGTGAAGTGGCCTTGGGCGAACTCGATATCGGCGGCAGCGGCCTCGAGGACGAAGCCCGCGATCTCCTTGCCGCGCTTTATCACTTCCTGGCTCGCTTCGACCAGGGCCGAGCCGCTCGCCATGGCGGTGCGCGAGCCGCCGGTGCCGCCGCCGACCACCAATTGATCGCTGTCGCCCTGCAACAGGCGCAGCCGCTCGAAGGGAATGCCAAGGCGGTCGACGACGACCTGCGCGAGCGGCGAGCCGTGGCCCTGGCCGTAATCGAGCGTGCCGGTGATCATCGTCACGCTGCCATCGGCTTCGAAGCGAAGGCCGCCCATTTCTTTGCCCGCCGGGGCCGTCACTTCGAGATAGGAGCCGATGCCGCGGCCGCGCAGCTTGCCGCGGGCGCGGCTCTCCGCCTTGCGCTGCTCGAAGCCCTGCCAATCCGCGAGCGCGAGCGCCTTGTCGAGCACCGCCGTGAACTCGCCGCTGTCATAGAGCATGCCGGACGAGGCCTTGTAGGGAATGGCGTCGGGCCGGATGTGGTTGCGGCGGCGCAGCTCGATCCGATCGATGCCAAGCTCGGCGGCGGCGGCATCGATGAGCCGCTCCATGTAGTAATTGCCTTCCGGCCGCCCGGCGCCGCGATAGGCGCCGGTGGGCGTGGTATTGGTGAGCATGCCTTTGGTCGAGACCTCGAGCAGCGGCGTCTTGTAGACGCTCACCACGTTCTTCACCGCATTGACGCTGAAGGGCAGGGTCGCCACCGAAAAGGCGCCGGCGTTGCCATAGCCGGTGAGCCGCACGGCGAGGAAATTGCCCTCGCCGTCGAGCGCCAGCTCCGCCAGCATTTCGTGATCGCGGCCGTGATGGTCGGAGAGAAAGCTTTCCGAGCGTTCATCCGTCCACTTGACCGGCCGGCCGAGCGCGCGCGCCGCATGCAAGAGGCAGACATATTCGGGGAAAACCGAGGACTTCATGCCGAAGGAGCCGCCGACATTGTCGGTCAGCACATGCACCTTCTCCGGCGGCACGCCGAGAACGTCTTTCAGCGCCTGGCGCATGCCGAACACGCCCTGGCAGCCGAGATGGAGCGTGAAGCGCCCGTCGCGCGCATCAAAGGCAGCCAAGGCCGAGCGCGGCTCCATGGCATTGACGACGATGCGGTTGCTGACGAGCTTCAGGCGCGTGACATGCGCGGCTTTGGCAAAAGCCGCGGCGACCGCTGCCGCATCGCCATAGTGATAATCGAGGACGAGGTTGCCCGGCGCGTCGGCGTGAAGCTGCGGCGCGTCCGGCTTGTCCGCTTCTTCCGGCGTGGTCACGACGGGGAGCGCGTCGATCTCGACCAGTACCGCCTCGGCCGCGTCCTTCGCCTGGATCGCCGTTTCGGCCACAACGCAGGCGACCGCCTCGCCGACGAAGCGTACACGATCCGTCGCCAGCGCCGGGCGCAACGGCGCGCGCATCGGCGAGCCGTCCTTCATCGGCACCATCATCATCGGCTTGATCAGCCCGTAGTCCTTGAGGTCGGCGGCGACATAGACGGCGAGCACGCCCGGCATGCGCCGCGCTTCCTCGGCATCGATGCCGCCGATCGTGCCATGGGCCATCCGGCTACGCACCATCACCGCATGGGCCTGCCCGGACAGCGCGATATCGTCGGTATAGCGGCCGCTGCCGCGCAGGAGCTTCGGATCCTCCATGCGCGGTACCGGTTGCCCGATGCCGAATTTGGTCAGAGCCAGATCGGTGCTGTCCATCCCCTCGCTCCGCTTGTCGATTGTTGCCGCTTATGCCGCTCGCCGCGGCCAGGGTAGGCGAGAAGCGCGGGGTGCGGCAACCCGCCGGGCCGGCTTTTCAGCCATGCGCAGGGCGAAGGGGTGGTGCGCGCCATCGGCGGCGTGGGGCCGAGTTGGGATGGGGGGCGGGCTTGCTACACTGCGCCGCCAAAAGGAGCCCCGATTTGACCCAGCGTCCGAACGGACTGCGCCCGATCGTCGAAGCGATGCCGTTCTCCAGGATCGGCCAGGTGGCGATGGCGGGGCTCGGCGATCCCGATGTCATTCCGCTGTGGTTCGGCGAGAGCGATCTGCCGACGCCGGGATTCATCTGCGAGGCTGTGGCGCAGGCGCTCCGCGCCGGCCACACCTTCTACACCTTCAAGCGCGGCATCCCGGAGCTGCGGCAGGCGCTCGCCCGCTACCTCGAGGGGCTCTATCGCCGGCCAATGAGCGCGGAGCGCATCATCGTCACCTCGTCGGGCATGAGCGGCATCATGTTCATGACGCAGGCGCTGATCGAACCCGGCGACAACATGGTGATCCTCTCGCCGGTGTGGCCCAACATCAACGATGCCGTGACCGTGCTCGGCGGCGAAGCGCGCGCCGTCGCGCTCGAACCGACGAATGCCGGCGGCTGGCGGCTCGATCTCGAACGGCTGATGGTGGCGTGCGACGGCAAGACTCGCGCGATCTTCGTCAATTCGCCGGGCAACCCGACGGGCTGGACGATGCGGCGCGACGAGCAGCAGGAGCTCCTCGCCTTCGCGCGGCGGCGCGGCATCTGGCTCATCGCCGACGAGGTCTATGGCCGTATCGTCTACAGCGGCGCGCCGGCGGCGCCGTCCTTCCTCGATCTCGCCGAGCCCGAGGACCGCGTCGTCGTCATCAACAGCTTTTCCAAGGCTTGGGCGATGACGGGCTGGCGGCTCGGTTGGCTGGTGGCGCCGAAACCGATCCAGGACGTCGCCGACAAGATCGTCGAGTTCAACACCAGCGGTGCGCCCACCTTCCTGCAGCATGCGGCGGTGACGGCGATCGTCGAGGGCGAGAGCTTCATCGCCAGCATGGTGGAGCGCTGCCGCACCGGGCGGGACCTGGTCATCGCCGGGCTGCAACACTTTCCACGCATCCGCGTCGCCGCGCCCGAAGGCGCCTTCTATGCCTTTGGCCGCGTCGAGGGGATGACCGACAGTCTCGCTTTCGCCAAGGAGGTGTTGGCCCGCGTCAAGGTGGGGGTTGCCCCGGGCGCGGCCTTCGGTCTCGGCGGCGAGGGCCATATCCGCCTCTGCTTCGCCAGCGCGCCCGAGCGCCTCGCCGCGGCGCTCGACCGGCTGGCGCCGATGCTGCGGTAGTGAGCTAGGACGGCGCGGTGCGGCTCTCGCGGTTGCTTGCGCAACCGCTGTCGCCGCTGCCGACGAGCGCCGCAGGCGCTCGCGGCGGGTTAACCGATTTTAAGCATGGTCGCGCGATACTGGTGCCATGCCTGATTCGAGCCGTAGCCTGCCAGGCGAGATTCCGCTGCCGCGGCGCAGCCTGCCGCGCAAGCCGGGCGTCAAGCATATCAGCCTCGCGCTCCAGGGCGGCGGGTCGCACGGCGCGTTCACCTGGGGCGTGCTGCATCGGCTGATCAGCGAGCCGCGCTTCTATATCGACGGGCTCAGCGGCACCAGCGCCGGCGCGATGAATGCGGTGGTCTTCGCCGACGGCTTCATCAGGGGTTCCCGGCAGGGCGCGATCGACGCTCTGGCGCGATTCTGGGGCCGCATCGGCGATCTGCCGGGAGTGCCGCGCAGCCTCGCCCGAGGCCTGCCGGGCCTCACCGATGGCTGGCAGGTCGATAGCGATCCGAGCTTCCAGCTGTTCGACTTCATGACGCGGCTCTGGGCGCCGAACCAGCTCAATCCGCTCAACATGAACCCGCTGCGCCGGGTGCTGAACGATCTCGTCGATTTCGCCGCGCTGCGGCGGCGGCACGACGTCAAGCTGTTCGTTACCGCCTCCAATGTGCGCAGCTGCAAATCGCGGCTCTTCCGCACGCCGGAGCTCACTCCCGACGTGCTGCTCGCCTCGGCTTGCCTGCCGCTCCTCTACAAAGCAGTCGAGATCGACGGCGAGCATTACTGGGACGGCGGCTATCTCGGCAATCCCGCGATCCATCCGCTGATAAATGAATGCGCCAGCAGCGATGTGGTGATCGTCCAGATCAATCCGCTCCATCGCCCCGATGTGCCGGTGACGATGCGCGACATCCTCAACCGCATCAACGAGATGACGTTCAACGCGAGCCTCGTGCGCGAGATGTTCGGCATCGCCACCGTGTCGAGCCTCATCGAACGCGGCGCGCTCGAGGATGACCGCTATACCACGGTGCGCTTCCACCGCATTTCGGCGGAAACAGAGCTCGTCGGCTACGGCGCGCTGAGC
>DATIYL010000104.1:0-8085 GCA_035517635.1 Allostellaceae bacterium
CGCGCCGCTTTCCTCAACCTCGCTTACTTCGGCGTAGAGTTCGCCGTCGCTCTCGCCATCGGCTCGGTCGCGCTCTTCGCCGACAGCATCGATTTTCTCGAAGACGCCTCGCTCAATCTGTTGATCGCCGGCGCCCTCGGCTGGTCGGCGCGGAACCGGGCGCGTCTCGGCATGGGGCTCGCCGCTCTTCTCCTCATGCCGGGCCTCGCGACGCTGTGGACGGCCGCGGCGAAGCTCCGGGCGCCGCTGCCGCCGGCGCCGTTGCCGCTGGCGTTGGCGGGCCTCGGCGCGCTCGCGGTCAATCTCGTCTGTGCCCTGATGCTGGCGCGCATTCGCCATCATCGCGGCAGCCTCACCAAGGCGGCGTTCCTCTCGGCGCGCAACGATGTGCTCGCCAATCTCGCGATCATCGCCGCCGCTGTGGTGACGGCGTTCCTTTGGCGCTCGGCCTGGCCCGACCTCGTCGTCGGCCTCGCCATCGCCGTGATCAACGCCGATGCGGCGCGCGCGGTCTGGCGGACGGCGCGGGCAGAGCGCGGTGCCGACGGTTGAGCGGCGGCAGGGAGGTGGCATTCACCGCCGCTTGCCGTTATATCTCGCGCTCCTTCCTCGCTCAGCTTCCGCACTTTCCCCCGAGCCCTCTGATGCCTGCGCGCGCGATGCCTCTGGTCCTGCTCTGGTTGTCGCGCGCGGCGCTGCGGCTCGCGATCCTGGCGGTACCGCCGGTCATCCCCGTGATCCGCAGCGATCTCGCGCTGTCGGCGACGGCGATCGGCCTGCGCCGGCGCTGCGTCGCTCATTCTCGGTCTCACTTTGCCGCCGCTCCCAGCGAGCCGGGACAGGTCGGCCGAACCTCGGCCGCCATGTTCTCGATCAGCTATGCCTCCGCCATGATCGTCGCGCTGATCTGCGGCGCGATCTGGGACGTCACCGGTCTGCCGGGCTCGGCCTTTGCGCCGATCGGCTTCTGTACGCTCGTCCTGAGCTTCTCCGCCCTCGGACTGCGCGCGGCAAAGCAGCTCCGCTGACGCGTTACTGTCGCCGTGACCGGCTCGCCCTCGAACGATGACGATCTGCGCCGGCTCGCTCGTCATGGGTTCCTCTCGTTCACCGCAGGGCGATCGCGCGAGGCTTCACCACGGAGGCACGGACGACACGGAGAATAGATGTTTGGCGCGCGCAGCGCGCCCTGCCTTCGCTTCTCCGTGATCTCCGTGCCTCCGTGGTGAATCGTTCTGCGCTGTGACCAGTGCGGTTGCTCTCCCGTTCACGCGGGATACCGATTCTGCATCGCGGACAAAGCCCGGCCCGCCGCCGCCGCCATCTCGATCACCAGCGGGTCGAGGTCGCCGGTCTCGCGCCGCGCCGCCGTCATCAACGCCCGGCTGCGCATCATCAGCTCGGTGCAGCCGAGGCTCCCGGCGAGCGAGATCAGCGCATGCGTCTCCCGCGCAATGAGCTCGCGATCGGCCGTTGCCGCGATGCCGCGCATGGTTTGGGTCAGTTGATCGCGGAAGAGTCCGGCGAGCCGCGTCACCTGGGCTTTGCCCAGCTGGCTCTCGAGATCGCTCAGAATTGCGGTGTCGATGACCGGATAGGACGTCGCATTCCTGACTTCCGTCACCGCCGGAAACGGCTCCCGTCCCGACCATTTTGCGACGGTGCGCAGCAGCTCGTCGCGCTTGACGGGCTTCGACAAATGCTGGCTCGCGCCGGCGGCCCGGCACCGCTCCACGTCTTCGTCCATCGCATAGGCCGTGAGCGCGATGATCGGGATGTTGCGGACCCGCTCGTCCATCCGGCGAATCCGCCGCGTCGCCGAGATCCCGTCCATCTCCGGCATGCCGACATCCATCAGCACCATGTCGAAATCGCCGCCTTCGAGCGCCTCGATGGCTTCGGCGCCGTTCTGCACCAGGACGACCTCATGCCCCGCCTGCGTCAGCACCGTCTCCATCAATTCCCGGATCATGTACTGGTCTTCGGCGACGAGGATGCGGGCGCGCGGTCCGGCCGCGGCAACCGCTTCTCCTGCCGGCACGGCCGGCGCCGGCGTTTCCACATAGGGGATCGCGAACCAGAAACAGCTGCCCTCGCCGACCCGGCTCTCGACGCCGATCGTGCCGCCCATGGCCTCGACCAGGTGTCGCGAGATGGCAAGACCGAGGCCGGTGCCGCGCGGCCGAGCCTGCGGCGACCCGAGCTGGGAAAATTGCCGAAACAGCTGGCCTTGCTGCGCCTCGTCGATGCCGATGCCGGTATCCCTGACCGCGAAGCGCAGGCGCGTCGGCGCGTCGCCCGGCTCTCGCATCGCTCTCACGACGATGCTGCCGCGCTCGGTGAATTTCAGCGCATTCGACAGCAGGTTCAGCAAGACCTGACGCAAGCGGGTCGGATCGCCCTCGATCCACGCCGGGACATCGGCGGCAAGCTCGCTGCGCAATTCGATCTTCGCGGCGGTGGCCTGCGGGCGAAGGATGGCGATTGCGCCCAGCGCGACACTGGCCGGGCTCAACGGAACATGCGCCAGCTCCAGCTTGCCGGCCTCGATCTTCGACATGTCGAGCAGATCGTCGATGATCGCCAGGAGCAGTTCTCCGGCATCCCTGAGCAGCGTCGCGTGATGACGCTGTCGCCTCGTCAGCTCGCTGTCGAGCAGCAGCTCCGTCATGCCGATGACGGCGGTCATCGGCGTGCGGATCTCGTGGCTCATCAGGGCGAGGAAAGCCGACTTCGCCTGGTTGGCCTCTTCGGCGGCGCGTTTTGCCACCAGCAGACGCCGTTCCGCCCGCTCCGCCTCCTCGCGCTCCGCCGCGCGCTGGCGCAGCGCCGCCGACGCCTTGACCAGGGCCTTTGCGGCTTCATCGGCTTCGCTGATGCCGAGCGGCGGGATCGCGATCGCCTTGTTCTGGCCAAGGGACGTGGCGTGCACTGCCAGAACCTCGATCGATCGGGCGATGCGGCGGCCGATCCGTTGCGCCAAGGCGAGGCAGATCAGCAGCAAAAGCCCGGTACCGGCCACGCTCATCCACAGCGATCGCCACAGCGGCGCCAGCGCTTCTTCGGTCGGAACGCCGATCGCCACGGCCCAGCCGGAGACGGTCGAGCGGCTGAAGCTGCTCAGCACCGAGATTCCCTCGAGCGTCTCCATCTCGACCACGTCCTCGGGGATTTCCGCAATGCGCCGCAGGAGAATGGGCGAGGCTTTCTGACCGATATAGGTCTCGGCCAGCTGCGTGCGGGCGACGATCGTGCCGTTGCCGTCGAAGATGCCTGCGATCCAGCTCGACGGAATGTTCTGCTGACGCAGGATCTCGGCGAGCCGCTCGGGAAAGATCCCCATGGCGAGCACGTAAACCGTCTTACCCTTCGCCATGACCGGCACGACGACGGCGACGATGGGCTTTTGGGTGACGGGGCCGACGAAGAGATCAGAAATGGTCGGTATGCCGGTTTCGAACGGACGGAGCAGCTGAGGCGGACCTCCAACTTGAGGCAGCGGCGCCCCGAAGCTCCGCAGCGTATTCATGACTTGGTGCCGGTCGGGGCCCAAGAGGACGACATTATTGCCGGGGAGGCTGCGCAATGCTTGCCGCGCTTCGCCGTAGAAGCTCGCGAGATCGCCGGCAGCCAGATAGGGCGAGGTCGCAAGCACGGACAGCGCGGATTGCGCGCCCTTCAACTCGCCATCGACCGTCAGCATCAGCGCGCGCGCCGTGGCGACCGTGGCTCGCTCGATGTTGGTGCGCTCCTGTTCATAGGAGCGAACGATGAACAGCGTGGCCGCCGCCCAGGCCGGCACGATGCAGGCGATGACGAGCCCGATGAGCGCGGATTGGATGCTGCGGGGCGGCCGTTGCCGGAGCAAGAGCCGGATCCAACGGCTCGCCAAGCCTCGGAGCATGTGATGATACCCAAGCGCAAAAGGTTGATTTCTGAACTCTCGCGCGCGGCACGACATTGATTTGAATCATTGGGCGACGATAAGCATTCCGCGGGTGCCGAGAAGTTTCAAACTCGACGGCCTTTGCAACTTGGCAAGCTGTTAGCACTGGACGCGCTTGGTTCGTAGACCTTGCTAACGATCACTATCCGGAAGAATGGCTATCGACCTCTGGTAAGCCTCGAACTACAGTGCCATCGAACGGCACTGCCGCTCTGCTCACGCGCAGCTGAGGCAAAGTTGGGGCGCTTCGCGTCGATCGCCGCGTCGGTGTGACACGCATCACACCGAGCTGTCCGGCTCTTCTGCTTTTCTCGCCGGCTCGATCGACAGGAGATCGACGCTCATGGCAATGCGTCCTTCCGCGCTTTTTGTCGCCGCGTTGAGCTTCGCCGTGGTGCGCTGATGGATGCGGTGCCGGTTCGCGGGATCTCGCGGAGTTCGGCGTGCTGAGGAGCACGAGCTCATGCCAAACGCGATCCCGTCCAAGGGCGGGGACAGCGATGGAGTGTCTACGCTGCGGTAACGAGCTCGTCGCGGGCAATCGTTTTTGCGGCGACTGCGGTGCGCCGGCACCCGCCGCCTGCGCGGCCTGCGGCGCCGGCAACCCGCCGGACAAGAAATTCTGTGGCGCCTGCGGCACGCCGCTCGATGGCGCCGCGCCCGCCGACAACGCCGGCACGCGCGCAGCCCCGGCCGAGCACCGACAAGTGACCGTCCTCTTCTGCGACCTGGTCGGCTCGACACCGTTGTCGCAGCGTCTCGATCCTGAGGAGCTGCGCGATGTGATCGCAGCCTATCAGGCCGGCGTCGCCGAAACCGTCACGCGCTTCGGCGGCTCCGTGGCGCAATACATCGGCGACGGAGTGCTCGCCTATTTCGGCTACCCGCAAGCGCATGAAGACGACGCGGAGCATGCCGCGCGTGCCGGATTGGCGCTCGTCGAGGCGGTGAGCGAGATCAAGACCGCGCCGGAGACGCAATTGCAGGTGCGCGTCGGCATTGCCACTGGACTGGTCGTCGTCGGCGAGCTTGTGGCCGGCGCGGGCGCGGATGCGGGCGGCGTTGGCGAGACGTTCAATCTGGCGGCGCGGCTGCAAGTGCTCGCCGCCCCGGGAACGGTTGTCGTCTGCGAACGGACCCGGCGGCTCGTCGGTCGGCGCTTCGATTGCGACGATCTCGGCCGTGTCGCCCTGAAGGGCTTTGCCGAACCCATGCAAGCCTGGCGCATCGTCCGGTCGAGTGGGGTGCGCAGCCGGTTCTCGGCCTCGCATGAGGGACCGCTGGCGCCGCTGGTGGGGCGCGAGGAAGAGCTGGAGCTGATGCTGCGTCGGTGGCGGCAGGCAGCCGAGGGCGAGGGGCGCGCTGTGCTGCTGTGCGGCGAGCCGGGAATCGGCAAATCGCGCCTCGGCCGCGCCCTCAAGGAGCGGATCGCCGAGGAGCCGCACACCTTCATCCGCTACGACTGTTCGCCGCACGATGCGTCGAGCGCGCTGTTTCCGGTGATCAGCGAAATCGCTCGCGCCGCGGGCTTCGCTGCCGACGATCCGCCGGCGCGCAAGCGGCGCAAGCTGGAAGCGTTGCTGGCGCAGACGCCGACGGATGCCGCCGATGTCGAGCTCCTCGCGGAGCTGCTCGCGCTGCCGCGCGGCGGTGGCTCCTCGCCCGATTCGAGCCCGCACCGGCGCAAGGAACGGATGCTCGAAGCCTTGCTGGGGCACCTTCAGCGGCTCGCCGAGCGGGGCCCGGTGCTCGTGCTCTTCGAAGATCTGCACTGGCTCGATCCCACTTCGCTGGAGCTGCTCACCCTCCTTGTCGAGCGCATGTCGCGCTGGCGCGTGCTGGTCGTGCTCACCGCGCGGCCGGAGTTCACGGCGCCTTGGCCGCCTTACCCTCATGTGACGACGCTGCCGCTCACCCGGTTCGATCAGCACGACGGCGAGGCGCTGGTCGGACTGGTGACCAGGGGAAAAGCCCTGCCTGCGCCGCTTCTGAACCAGATCCTCGACCGGGCTGATGGAGTGCCGCTCTTCATCGAGGAGCTGACGAAGGCGGTGCTCGAAAGCACGCTCATGCGCGAGGATGCCGGGCGGTACGTACTCGCCGGAACAATTGCCCTGGCCGCTATTCCGGCAACGTTGCACGCATCGCTTCTGGCGCGGCTCGATCGCCATGCTGCGGCGCGTGAAGTGGCTCAGATCGGTGCCGCGATCGGCCGGGAGTTCACCTACTTTCTCGTCAGCGCCGTTGCGGATCTTCCGGAAAAAAGCCTGCGTGAGGCGCTCGACGAGCTTGCTCGCGCCGAGCTCGTGTTTCGCCGCGGCGAGCTGCCGCGCACCTTCTATCGGTTCAAGCACGCGCTCGTGCGCGATGTGGCCTACAGCACGATGCTGCGCAGCCGCCGTCAACAGCTCCATGCGCGCATTGCCCAGGTATTCAGCGCCGACCCCGCCATGGCCGAGAGCCAGCCGGAGCTCGTCGCCGCGCATTTCGCCGAAGCGGGTCGCGGGAGCGAGGCGGTGAGATGGTGGTCGAAGGCCGGTCAGATCGCCTTGGCGCGATCCGCCAATTCCGAGGCCGCGGCGCATTTGCGCAAGGCGCTCGATCTCGTCGAACCCTGGACGCCCGGCGAAGCGCGCGACCGGCAGGAGCTCGAGCTCCTCAGTATGCTCGGCACCGCGCTCATCGCCACGCATGGCTATGGCGCAGAGCGGACGCTGAGCACTTACGAGCGCGGTTGGGAACTCATTCGCAGGACAGGCGACCGGCGCCGGCACGACGTCATCCTCTCCGGCATGTTCAACGCCTACTACAACCGCGCCGCTTTCGAGAAGGGACTGGCCGTCGCGCGCGAGTTCCTGGAATGGGCGGAAGCCGCGGACGACGCGCTGGCGCTGTGCATCGGCCATCGCATGGTCGCCGCGTCCTGCAACGCGCTTGGCGATTTCGCCACGGCCGCGCAGCATGGTGAGGCGGCGGTGCGGCATTACGATCCCGACCGGCACGGGCCGCTCGCCTGGCGGTACATTCACGATCTTGGCGTCGCCGCCATGTGTCATTGCGCCGCCGCGCTCTGGCATCTCGGTCGTCTGCGCTCCGCGGCGGCCATGGTCGCAGAGACGCTCGCCTGCGCCGAGCGGCTCAATCACCGAAACACGTCGGGCTATGCGCTGTTCTATGCCGCCCTCGCCGCGCTGCGCAGCGGCGATATGAGTACGCTGGGCGAGCACGCGCTGCGGCTCCGGATGCTGGGGCGCGAGCACAACCTGCCGCACTGGCTCGCCTGGGGTTTGTCCTTCGAGGGACCGGCGATTCTCGCCGAGGGCAATGCGCCGGCGGCCGTCGCGGCCATCGACGAGGCGATCGGCATCGCCGATCGAATGCAGGTCCTGGCGTATCGTCCGATGCTTCTCGGGCTGCGTGCCGAAGCTCTGGCCGCGGCACGGCATCCCGACGAGGCGCTCCATACCCTCGACGAGGCTTTCGCCACCGCGGAGCGCACCGGCGAGCGGTCGTCGGATGCGGAGCTCTGGCGTCTGCGGGGCAGCATCGCGCTGGCCGCGGACGAACACACGACCATCGCCGCCGAGAGCGCTTTTCGCCACGCCCTTCGCTGCGCCCGCGCTCAGGGCTCGGTCATGTTCGAGCTGCGCGCCAGCATCGCCCTGGCGCGGCTGTGGTCCCGCCGCACGCCCGAAGATGCCGCGGCGCTGCTCGGGCGTGCCTCGGATCGAATCGCCGAACCTGCCGAGTGCCGGGACCTCGGCGAGGCGAGAGCGCTCCTCGCCGAGCTCGGCGCCTCAGCAACGCCGGCGCCCATCGCCGATGGATTCCCGCTTTCGAGCGTGTGAAGGAATCGGGCGCAAAGGTGCGTTCGCTGACATCGTGCGGCTCAGAAATGGCCCCCCGCTTTCGAACAGGGCTATCGCGTATGGATTCACCACGGAGGCACGGAGGACACGGAGAATAGAGCGTGATCGGGTTATCCTGAATCGATAGGGGATTGAACGAAGCCGCCTCCGGCGGCATGAGTAGAGCGGCGCGACGATGGCGTCAGGCTTGCACCTGTCGCACGTTGCGCACAGTGCGTATGGCCTCGGCGGTTGGCCGTAGAGGGCGCGAAATGACGACATCGCTTGTAC
>DATIYL010000105.1:0-65146 GCA_035517635.1 Allostellaceae bacterium
CTCGAGATAGGTGATGGTGTCGAGGAGCTCGGCGATGGTCAGGATCCCGTTCCGGTCGCGACCGGCGTCTCGCCCGGCAGCCCCCATTCGGACCAGGAGCCGTCATAAACCGCGGCGTCGGGCCAGCCGAGGAGATGGAGGCCGAAGGCGAGCGCGCAGGCGGTGACGCCGGAGCCGCAGCTCGTCACCACCGGCTTGCCGGGCTCGAGCCCGGCGGCGGTGAAGCGCCGCGCCAGCTCCTCGGCCGGGAGCATGGTGCGCTTCTCGGGATCGATCAGCTCGTCGTAAGGCAGGTTGAGGCTGCCGGGGATGTGCCCGCTGCGCAGCCCGGCGCGCGGCTCCTTGGCGGTCCCGGCAAAGCGGGCGCGGGCGCGGGCATCGATCACTTGCTCGCGCCGGCTTTCGAGATTGGCGAGGAGCTGCGCCTTGTCGCGGACCAGGAGCGTGTTGAGCCGCGCCGTGAAGTGACGCTCGCGCGGCGCCGGGACGGCGTCTGTGACCGGCCGGCGCTCGGCCTGCCATTTCGGCAGCCCGCCATCGAGGATGGCGACGTCGCGATGGCCGAAGACGCGCAGCATCCACCAGGGCCGCGCCCCCGAATTGAGCCCGGTGCTGTCATAGATGACGATGCGATGCCCGTCGCCGAGGCCGAGCTTGCGCATGCGCTGAGCGAATTTCTCGGCGCTCGGCAGCATGTGGGGCAGGGGGCTCGTCTCATCGGCGATGTCGTCGATGTCGAAGAACACCGCGCCGGGAATATGGCGCTGCCGGTAAAGCTCGTGCGCCGTCGGCGTCACTCCCGGCAAAGTGAAGGAACCATCGACCACGCGCACATCCGGCGCCTCGAGATGAGCCGCGAGCCACTCGGTCGAGACCAGCGAATCCGGATTGGCATAGGGCATCGGCGCTTTCTCCCCGTGTTGGCTGTTGTTATGGCCGCTGCCGCGCGCTTGGCGCGACGCTACGTCTACCCGACGAAGGCGAGGATGACGCGCCGGTTCTGGCGGCCTTTGTTCTCGATCTTCACAACGTCGACCGGACCGATCTCGCCGGTGCGGCGGACATGCGTGCCGCCGCAAGGCTGCAAATCGACGCCGGCAATGTCGAGAAGCCGCACGCGGCCTTGGCCCGACGGCGGCTTTACCGACATGGTCCGCACCAGCTCCGGCCGCACCGCAAGCTCTTCGTCGCTGATCCAGCGCGGCAGGGCTTCGTGGTCGGCGGCGATGAGCGCATTCAAATGCTGCGCGATCGCAGCCTTGTCGAGCGCGTCTCCCGGCACGTCGAAATCGAGCCTGCCCTTGCCGTCGGCGATCTGGCCGCCGGTGACGCCGGCATTCGGCACCGCGGAGCACAGCAGATGGAGGCAGGTATGCATGCGCATCAGGCGATAGCGCCGGGCCCAATCGATCTCGGCGCTGACGAGATCGCCGGCCGCAGGCAGGATCGCGCCCGGCGCCGGGATGTGCAGGATCTCGTCCGGCGCCTCGCCCTTGCGCGTATCGGCGATCGCCACCTCCCGCCCGTCGGCGAAGCGCAGCACGCCGCTATCGCCGGGCTGGCCGCCGCCCTGAGGATAGAACACGGTGCGGTCGAGCGCGATGCCGCGCTCGGAGACGGCGATGATGCGCGCCTCGGCACGGCGGAGATAGGCGTCGTCGCGAAACAGGAGCTCGGTCATTGCTCGAGCCAGCGCGGCGCGGGCAGCTTGCGCTCGCGCAGGAAAGCGGGGTTGAAGAGCTTCGATTGGTAGCGCGTGCCGTAGTCGGCGAGCACGGTGACGATGGTGTGGCCGGGCCCGAGCTCGCGCGCCGCTTTGATCGCGCCGCAGATATTGATGCCGGTCGAGCCGCCGAGGATCAGACCCTCTTCCTGCACGAGGTCGAAGAGCAGCGGCAGCATCTCCTCATCGGTGACCTGGAACCAGCCATCGATCGGCGCGCCTTCGAGATTGCGCGTGATGCGGCCCTGGCCGATCCCCTCGGTGATCGAATTGCCTTCGGCCTTGAGCTCGCCGCGCGCGTAATAGCTGTAGATTGCCGAGCCCATGGGGTCGGCGAGGTAGATCCTGACCTTGGGATTGCGCTCCTTGAGCGCCATGGCGACGCCGGCAAGCGTGCCGCCGGTGCCGACCGCGGAGACGAACGCGTCGACCTTGCCGTCGGTCTGCTGCCAGATCTCGGGGCCGGTGGTCTCGTAATGGCCGTGGCGGTTGGCGGTGTTGTCGAACTGGTTGGCCCAGATCGCGCCGTTGGGTTCGGTTTTGGCGATTTCCTGCGCGAGGCTCTCGGAGTAGCGGACATAGTTCATCGGATTGGCGTAGGGCACCGCGGCGACGAGGCGGAGATCGGCGCCGCAAAGCCGCAGCATGTCCTTCTTTTCCTGGCTCTGCGTCTCCGGCATGACGATGACCGTGCGATAGCCGAGCGCGTTGCCGACAAGCGCAAGCCCGATGCCGGTATTGCCCGCCGTGCCTTCGACGATGACGCCGCCCGGCCGCAGCAAGCCGCGCGCCTCGGCGTCGCGCACGATGGCGAGGGCGGCGCGATCCTTGACCGAGCCGCCGGGATTGAGGAACTCCGCCTTGCCCAGAATGGCGCAGCCCGTCAGCTCCGAAGCGCGGCGCAGGCGAATGAGCGGCGTGTTGCCGATGGTCTCGAGAAAGCCGTCGCGAATCTGCATGGTGCGGCCTGATGTCCGGCGTCTGCCCTCACTATAGGCGGCAGCCGCGAGCGATCAACCCTCACCCTCCCGTCGCTTCGCGACGGGCCCCTCCCTCTCCCGCGAGGGGAGAGGGGATGTTTGCTGCAAGCTCGGTGAGCTCCCTCTCCCCTTGCGGGAGAGGGTCGGGGTGAGGGGTGCGTTGCCGACGCGCGACATCACCGCCAGAGCCGCCGGAGCCGGGGGCGGTGGGTGGCGAGCCAATAGAGCGCAAGCAGAGTGATGGCGTTCTCGATCTTGCCGGTGCGGAGCATCCGCATCACCTCGGCATAGGGCTTCACCACCACCTTGATGTCCTCATGCTCTTCGGCGAGGCCGTGGACGCCGCCGGCGCGGCTGGCATCGACGCGGCCGCAGAAGAGGGCCACCGTCTCGGTGCCGCCGCCGGGGCTCGTCAGAAAGTGGTGGATCGGGAGCAACTCGCCCTCGACGGCGAGCCCGGCTTCCTCCTGCGCTTCGCGCCGCGCGACCTCGTGATCGCTTTCGCCGTCGCGGTCGACGAGGCCGGCGACGACTTCGAGCTGCCAGCTCGAGTAGCCCGCGACATGGGCGGCGATGCGGAACTGCTCGACCAGCACGACGGCGTCGCCGACGGGATCGTACAGCAAGAGGCCCACGGCGCGGCGGCGCTGCGTGACTTCGCGCAAGACCTCCGGGCTCCAGCCGCCGTCATGAAGGCGATGGCGGAAGCGATAGCGGTCGAGCCGGAAGAAGCCCTGGTAGCGGGTCTCGCGGTCGATGATGCGGACCGCGTCGTCGCTTGGAAGCTGGGCGGTAGGGGAGGGTGTGGTGTTGCGCGTCACGCGCGCAATTTAACCACAGCCCTTCCGTAAGCAACCTCCGTCGCGCGTCAGGTGCCGCTGCGCTGCCCGCGCGTGTCGCCGATGCTGGCGCTCTCGCGCCGCAACTCCTCGCGGTGCTGCTCGTCGGCGAGGCGGACGCGCATCGCCGCGATGCAGAGGGCGAGCGGCGCCGAAGCGGCCGGCGCCGAAGAGGGGTAGGGGATCATGGCATCGCTGGCGCGGTAGATCTCGCCGATCCAGCCGCCGAAGCCGCCGCGGCAATCGCTCAGCTGACTGAGGCGATGGATGGTCCAGCCCTCCGGCAAGAGGCTGAGGGCCGCATCGATCGAGCGGGTGTAAAGGGGCACGGGCTTCGCGGTGCCAAAGAGCAGGCGCTGGATCGAGTAATCGAGGTACTCGCTGCCTTCCTTGGCGCTCTGGAGCATCGTGACGAGCTTTGCCAAATCCATCGCTAAGCGATCCTGTAGCTGTCGCATTTCGGGGATAGCGAAATGGTAGCGACGGGACGCCGCAGGGGTGAGGGTCATTTTCGTGTCAGCGGAACTCTCAGGCGCGCGGCTTGGTTGGGCTGCTCCCGAGCCGGGCGACCTCGGCGAGAGGCAGCCTGACGCGCATGAGAAGTCCGCTCGGCCGGCGCGCCTCGGCGCGGATGGTGCCGCCGAGCGCCTCGACATTGCGGCGCGCGATCCAGAGGCCAATGCCGAAATGCGTGTCGTACTCTTCGCTGCGCGACGGCGAGCGCTCCGAGAAGTAACGATCGAAGATGCGATCGAGATTTTCCGCCGCGACGCCGGGGCCGCTATCGCCGATCAGCAGCTCGGCGAAGCCGTCGCGCGCTTCGAGTCTGACGCCGATGCTCTCGCCCTCGGGGGAAAACGAGATGGCGTTGTCGAGCAGATTCTCGATCACCGTCTCGACCATCTCTTCATTGGCATGCGAGAGGACGCGCGGCGCGATATGGCCTTTGAGATTGAGGCGCCTTTCGAGCAACGCTTCGGCATGCGCCTGCAGCAGCCGGCCGAGAATGCTCGAAAGGTCGAGATCGGTGCGCGGCATGTCCATGACGTCGGCCGTCGCCTCGTCGAGTCGGCGCGCGGAAGCGACGAGGCCGTCGAGCTTATCGAGCGAGGCCTCGATGAGCCCGACGGCGCGAAGGCCGCGCTGGTTCTCGACGGCAATGGCGCGCTTCAGCGGCTCGAGCGATTGGCGGATGACGGCGATCGGCGTCTTGAAGGCGTGGGCGTTGTCCTCCGCCGCGCGGCGGATGTCGCGCGCCGAAGCGTCGAGCACTTCGACCATGTGATCGAACTCCTCGGCGACATCGGCGAGCTCGGGAATGTCGTTCTGCGCGCGGAACGAGCCGCCGCTGGAACGGCGCTCGCGAATCGTGCGGGCACGCTCGGCGAAGCGGCGCAAGCCGCGGCGCACGCTCCAGAACGTCGTGATGGTGAGCAGCACCATGGCGAGATAGATCGCCGCGGCGACTCGCACCTCCGAGCTCGCCCAGTAGGGACGCCCGAGATTGGATCCCGGCAGCGAGCCGGCGGCCGACGAGGTCACCACCACCCAGCAGCCCGAAGGGGTCTTGAGCGGCGTCATCGAGGTCACGACCTCGTCATTGCCCTGCGGCGTGCGGTAGCGCAGCGCGAAGGGAAATTCGCCATCGCAGCTCGTCGAGAGCCGGTCGAGGACCCCCTGCTGGCGCAGCGTCTCGCGTTCGGCGTCGAGCTGCGCCGTCGACACCACCGGCCAGGAGGCGACGTAGTAGAAGCCGGAGGTCCCCGTCGGCGCGAAGAGCAGCTTCACATTGGTGAAATCGTCGGCAAAGCGCGCCAGCTCGTGGCCGAGCTGGGGCAGCGCCGGGCGGTCGCTCCCCGAGAGGAGGGGCGCCAGCGCTGCCGTGATGACATGGCCATGCTCGCGCACGCTGCGCAGCAAGACCGCTTTCTCCGCCTCGTCGGCGGCGCGGAACTGGTCGTAGACGATGAGCGGCACGATCAAGAAGATCGTGGCCAGCACCGCCGCCTTCGCCGTCAGCGAGCGATAGAATCGCGGCCGTGGCGCCGCTTGCGGCGGCGGCAGCGCGGGCGCGTATTCGTGCCGGCTAGTCGCCGGCAATCCAGCGGTAGCCGAATCCGGCATAATTGTGAATCTGGTCGAAATCGCCGTCGATGTCGCGGAATTTCTTACGGATGCGCTTGATGAAGGTACGCACATTGGCGCGGTAGCCTTCGGCGCCGTAGCCGGCGACGAAGTCCTTGCCGTGCACGAGATCGTAGATTTCGCGATATCCGACATCCTCGCCGCTGCGCGAGGCGAGCAGCGCCACGATCTTGAACTCGGTCAAGGTCAGGTCGAGGGTCTGGCTCGTCCAGGCGGCGCGGTTGGTGTCGAAGCGCAGCTCGAGCTTGCCGAGCTCCACGACATCCCCGGGCGGGCGCTTGGCCGCAACCGGCTCCGGCACCGGCCGCATGCCTTCGGTGATGAGATGGAGCCGCTTCAGCAGGATCGAGAGCCGCCGCGACTTGTCGATGAAATCAACGGCCCCGCCTTCGAGCGCGGCCTCTTCGTAGATATCGTCGCTGAGCACGGTGAGAAAGATGACCGGCGTCGGCGTCCCGGCGCGGCGGAGTCGGCGCAGCACCTCGAGCCCGTTCAACCCCGGCATGCGCCAATCGAGCAGGATGACATCGGCGTGGCCGCCGCGCTGGAAATAGTCGAGCGCCGGCTCGCCGGAAGAGAAGCTCTGCACGTCGAAGCCCTCGTCAACGAGGTTGAGCCCGAGCGATTCGCGAAAGGAATCGTCGTCGTCAACGAGAACGATCCGCACCGGCGGCAGTGTCTGCATTGGTCCGCTGCTCGCTGACGAGGGTGTCGTAGCATCGTTGGGAAGATCGTGCGGGTACGTCATGGCTCCTGACTTCGTAATGGAGGGCGCGCATGGCCTGGCTCTGGAGGTCCAGGTAGAAATACACATCGATCTCGCAGTCGCCCCCAGCATAGCGCCAAATCGTGGCCGGCGGAGCCTCCGCGCGGCTCTGCGGCTCGCCCAGCAGTTCGGCGACGTGCGGCTGGTCGAGACCGATGAGCTGGTCGGGCCCGGCCGTCGGCGGGGGCGCCGCCTCTTCGGCCGAAGGCGGGGGCAGGCGGGCGAGGTTCTGGCCCGGCGGCGGCGGTTTGCGCGGCGGTGGCGGCGGCAGCGGCAGATGCTCGCTGACCGCGGGTGCCGTCGGGGGCGCGGGTGGCGGCGCCGGCGGCTGAAAAGCCTCGCAAGCGCCGAGCGTCAGCGCGAGGCATGACGCCAGCACGGCCGGCGCGCTCGCTCTGATCCGGTTGGACAATGTCATCCTCCTGCCCCATCCCCAAGCACGCCGCCATTATGGTCAATTTACCGTTAACATGGCGACCGTCTCTTTCTAGTTCGTTGCATGACAACGGCTTGGGGCATGGTTCCATGCACCGGCGTTTTGTGGCAAGGTCGCCGGCGCGACGCAAGGAGCGGAACGTGACGGCAGCGGCGGCGAGCAAGTCGGAAAGCTTGCGATTTCTCGATCTGGCGGCATTCCAGCGGATGCCGCTGGCGACGGAGCCGTTTCCATGGCTGGTCGTGCCCGGCTTCGTTCCGGGACCGGCCCGGGCGCTGCTCTCCCGCGACTATCCCGCGATCGACAAGCCCGGCAGCTTTCCCCTGGCGGATCTTAAGTTTGGGCCGGCTTTCCACGCCTTCATCGCCGAGCTCCAAGGCCCGGCGCTACAGCAGGCCTTCGCCGAGAAATTCGCCATCGATCTCACCGGCCGACCGACCATGATCACGGTGCGCGGCCAAGCCCGCGCCGCCGATGGCCGCATCCATACCGATACCGCCAGCAAGCTCATTACCGTACTGATCTATATGAACGAATCCTGGGAAGCGCCGGGCGGGCGGCTGCGCCTGCTGCGCTCGCCCGACAATCTCGAGGATGCGATCGCCGAGGTGCCGCCGGCGGCCGGAACGCTGCTTGCGTTTCGCGTCACGCCGCAATCCTGGCACGGCCACGCGCCGGTGAGTGGCCCGCGGCGAGTCGTCCAGCTCAACTGGGTCGAGAGCGAGCGCGTGGTCCGCCGCGAGCGGCTGCGGCACGGCCTCTCGGCGCGGGTAAAGCGCTTCTTCGCGCGCTCGCGCTGATCGCTGCTTCTTTCCGACGCGGCAACTTCGACGTCGCGTCAACCGTTTAGCAAGCGCGGATGAGGCGGTGGCGGTGACCGATCGGCTGGCGACCTATCGCAAGAAGCGCGATTTCGCGCAGACGCCGGAGCCTCAAGGGGCGTCGGGCGGCCGCGCCGCGCGGGCGCTGCGCTTTGTCGTTCAAAAGCACGCGGCACGGCGGCTGCATTACGATTTCCGGCTCGAGCTGGGCAGCACCTTGCGCAGCTGGGCAGTACCGAAGGGGCCGAGCTTCGATCCCGGCGTGAAGCGTCTTGCCGTACAGGTCGAGGACCATCCGCTCGACTATGCCGATTTCGAAGGCGTGATCCCCGCAGGCCAGTATGGCGGCGGCACGGTGCTGGTCTGGGATACCGGGACCTGGACGCCGATCGGCAAGGATCCCGAGGGTGATCTCAAAGCGGGCGCGCTCAAATTCGAGCTGCAGGGCAAGAAGCTTCGCGGCGCCTGGGCGCTGGTCCGCATGGGCGGCAAACGCGGCGACAAGAACTGGCTCTTGCTCAAGGAAAAGGACGCAGCCGCCAAGCCCGGCAGCGGCGATGCGATCACCGCCAAGCGCCGGAAGAGCGTGATCAGCGGGCGCGATCTGGCCCAGATCGCAAAAGCGCGCGATCGCGTCTGGCAGTCGAACCGGGAGGAGGGGAAGGCGTCGGCGGTCGACCCTTCCGCGATTGCCGGTGCTCGCCGCGGCGCGCTGGCGAAGAAGCCCGCGCCCGAGCTCGCCAGCCTGGTGGCCGCGGTGCCGGAGGGCGGCGGTTGGCTGCATGAGATCAAGTTCGACGGCTATCGCATGCTCGCCCGCATTGCCGGCGGCGACGTGACATTGCTGAGCCGTAACGGTCTCGACTGGACGGATCGGTTTCCGCAGGTCGTTGCGGCGCTGGCGCGGCTCGGGCTCGGCGCGGCGGTGCTCGATGGCGAGATCGTCCATCTCCGGCCCGACGGCGTCAGCTCTTTCGCGGCGCTCAAGGACGATCTCTCCCGCGGCGATACCTCGGCCGCGGTCTATATGCTCTTCGACCTCATTCATCTCGAGGGCTTCGACCTCAGCGGCGCGCCGCTCGACGCCAGAAAGCGCGCGCTCGCGCAGCTTCTTGCCGGCACCGGTAACGGGGTGCTGCGCTTCAGCGAGCATATCGAGGGGCGCGGCGAAGACTTTTACGGCAGCGCCTGCCGCATGGGGCTCGAGGGCATCATCTCCAAGCGCGCCGATGCGCCCTATCGTTCGGGCCGCAGCAAAGCCTGGGTCAAGGTGAAGTGCCAGGCGCGCGAGGAGCTGGTGGTGATCGGCTGGACCGATCCCGCCGGGAAGCGTCAGGGTTTCGGCTCGCTGCTGCTCGGCTACTACGACGCCGAGGGCGCGCTCCATTTCGCCGGTGGCGTTGGCACCGGCTTCGATGAAGCCGCGCTGCGCGCCCTGCGCCGGCAGCTCGACCGCCTTGCCGTCAAGGCGCCGCCTTCGGCTGCGATCGCGCGGGCCGCGCCGCGCCGCGCCCATTGGGTCAAGCCCGAGCTCGTCGCCGAGCTGCGCTTCAGCGAATGGACCGAGGATGGCAGGCTGCGCCATCCCGTCTTTCTCGGACTGCGCGAGGACAAAACGGCGCGCGAGGTGGTGCGCGATCCGCGCGCCGGCACGGCCCTTCCGGCCGATCCGCCCCGACCGGCACCGGCGGCTCCGCGCGGCACGGCCGAGATCGCCGGCGTTCGCTTCAGCAACGCCGACAAGGTGCTTTACCCCGAGGACGGCATCACCAAGTTCGACCTTGCGCGCTATTACGAAGCCGTCGCGGCCTATGTCCTGCCGGAGCTCGCCGGCCGGCCGTTGACCCTGCTGCGCGGACCCGAAGGCTATCGAGGCAATTCCTTCTTCCAGAAACATGCGACCAACGCGGTGCCGAAGACGCTGCGCCGCATCGAGATCCCCGAGAAGGAAGGGACCAGCACCTATCTCGTCGCCGACGATCTGCCCGCGCTGTTGTCGCTCGTTCAGATGGGCGTGCTCGAGATCCATGTCTGGGGCGCGCGCGAGCCGCAGCTCGAGAAGCCCGACCGCGTCGTATTCGATTTCGATCCCGATACAGGTCTCGCCTGGGAGCGGGTGAGCGAAGCGGCCTTGGCGCTGCGCCGTCGCTTCGAGGAAATCGGTCTCGAATCTTTCGTCAAGGCCACCGGGGGCAAGGGGCTGCATGTCGTGCTGCCGCTCCGCCCGCGCCTGGATTGGGACGGGATCAAGGCCTTTGCCAAGGCGATGGCGCGGGAATTGGCGGAGCGGCATCCCACCGCCTTCACCACCTCGCTCGCGAAAAAGGCGCGGAGCGGCCGGATTTTCATCGACTATCTCCGCAACCAGCGCGGCGCGACGGCGATCGCCGCCTATTCGACGCGCGCCCGCGCGCATGCGCCCGTGGCGGCGCCGCTCTCCTGGGAAGAGGTCGCTTCCGGCATCCGTTCCGACGCTTTCACCGTCGCCACCATGGGCGAGCGCCTGCGGCGGCAAAAGCGCGATCCCTGGCACGGCATCGCCGAGGTGAAGCAGTCGCTGCCCGCGGCGCTCCTGCGCAAGCTCGAGCTGGCGTGAGCGCTACTCGTCCGCTTCGATCAGCGTCTTAAGCCCTGCGAGCCCCGGCATCTCGCCCTGGCGCGTGTTGAGCAGCACCGCGTCGCGCAGATTGGCCCAGCGCAGATCGGCGCCGCGCAGCTCGGCGGAGACGAGATTGGCGCCCTGCAGATTGGCGCCGGTGAGCACCGCAGCGGCGAGATTTGCGGACTGCAGATTGGCGCCGAGCAGAATGGTGTGGTCGAGCCGCGCCGCGGCGAGCAGTTTGCCGGAGAGATCGACGCCCTCGAGGTTGCAGCCGCTGAGATTGAGGCGTCTGCCTTCCTTGCCGTGGCTCGCGATCCAGCGCTCGTGCTGCGTCAAGCGGTCGGCGATCGCTTCGAGCTTGAGCCGCGCCTGCGGCAGGGCCGCGCCGCTGTTCTGCAGCTTCTGGCCGACATCACCCTTGAGCACGGCGCTGCGCAGATCGGCCTCGGCGAGCTGGGCGCCGCGCAGGATCGGATCGATCAGCTCCGCGCCGTGAAAGCAGGCATTGCGCAGATCGGCGTCGGAGAAATCGGTGCCTTCGAGGATGGCGCCGCTGAAATCGACGGAGCGGCAGCGCGCATTGGGCAGCTTCGCGCCCTTCAGGATGGCATTGGTGAAGCGGCTGCCGGTATCGCCGTCGAGCGTCACGCCGGCGTCGATCACCATGCCTTCGCGCAGGTCGGCGCCGCCGAGATGCGCACCGGTGAGGTTGGCGAGCTCGAACTTGGCGCCGCGCAGATCGGCCTTCTCGAAATCGGCGCCGGAAAGGTCGCTACTGTTGAAACGGGCGCCGAACAGATTGGCGTGACGGAAGATGGCGCGCTGCAGATTCGCGCCGTCGAACTTGCACACCAGGAACTCGCTGTTCGTCCAGTCGCCGCCGCTCAAATCGAGGCCGGAGAGGTCGCATTGGCGCAGGATCGCCCGGGCCCCGCCGCTCTGGTTGCGGAGGTAGCGACGGTGGCGCTCGAGCAGCGCCGCGACCGAAGTGGCGTCGAGCCGTATCTTGACCAGCGTGGTCGGCCCTTTGGGCTGTGGCGCCGCACGCGTGTATTGCGACATGGGTCCTCCGCTCCGAACCCGAAGCCTTGGATAAAACGGGTTAATCTAGAAGGATTTAAGTAAACTTATGATTGACGCCGCAGCGCCCCGCTGAACGGCCGGCCGCAGCCGCCGTTCAGCTCTTATTCACCATGTTGCTGCAGAATTCACCACTGAGAGGTGAACCTTGGACAAGCCCGTTCCCGAAAAACAGAGTCATCGTCAGCCCAAAGCCTACCAGAACACGCGGTTCCTCGAGAGCAAGGACGCACGTGCCTTGCGCATCCTGGCGGAGTATCTGGAGCCGCTGTCGCGCTTCAAGCGCTATGGCGTGCAGGACACCATCGTCTTCATGGGCTCGGCGCGGCTGCCGTCGCGCGAAAACGCGGAAGCGGCGCTCGCCGCGGCGGAGCGAGCCGGGAGCGGGATCGAGGCGGCACGCACCGCGCTCGAGCTTTCGGCCTATTACGAAGCCGCGCGCGAGCTCGCCAACCGCCTGACGAGCTGGTCGAAGAAGCTCGATCATGAGGAGCGCCGCTTCGTCGTCTGCACCGGCGGCGGCCCCGGCATCATGGAAGCGGCCAACCGCGGCGCATCGGAAGCGAAGGGGCTCAATGTCGGCCTTACCATCTCGATCCCGAACGACGAGTTCGACAATCCCTTCGTCAGCCGCGAGCTGCATTTCCACTTCCACTATTTCTTCATGCGCAAATTCTGGTTCGTCTATCTCGCCAAGGCCGTGGTGCTGTTCCCTGGCGGCTTCGGCACCTTGGACGAGCTGTTCGAAATTCTGACCCTGGTGCAGACGCGCAAGATGAAGAAGCGCATGCCGATCGTGCTGTTCGGTGCCAAGTATTGGGACGAGGTGATGAACTTCGAGGCGCTGGTGAAATACGGCACGATCAGCGCCGAGGATCTCGGCCTGTTCCATCGCACGGATTCGATCGAAGAGGCCTATGACATCATCACGCGCGGCCTCACCGAGAACGCTCTCGGCAGCCCGGGCGCGGTGCTCTAAAGCGGCGCTTCCTTGGCTTTGGGTGCCGGTTGCGATCCGGCGCCGCCGGGGCCGCTGCCCCGGCCCTCGATCCCCGGCGCGTGGCGGCTTTGTGTTCGGCGCGCTCGTGCCAGCAAGCGGCCGATGATCACGGCGACGGCGACGATCGGGATCCAGCTCACCAGGCCGAGAAGATAGGCTAGCCACACCGCGCCCAACGCGATCCTCCCTCAGGGCTAGGCGCCTGGTCGCGCAACGGCATCTCCGCCCGCCTCACAGAGCGAGCGGATGAGGTCGGCAAGCCCGTACTGCGCGTCGGCTGCATTGCGCAGCAGTCCGATCGCGTGCTCGCGCTCATCGCTCGGGATGAACGCCGCCACCAGGCGCAGCGCGGCCAAACCCGCGGCGCGCCGCTCGTCCCATGGCGCCTCCGCGCTCGCGTCCGGCAAGAGGATTTCCGCTTCGACGCGCTGCAGCATGCCGGTCTCGTGCAGACTGTCCCGCGTGATGAAATGCGCAGCGACGATATCGGGCGCGTCGGCACGCTGCCTCGCCAGCGCGATCTCGCTGCGCACGGTGCGGAACGTCGGGACTGCTCCAGCCTCGATCTGACGGAGGACCGCCTCGACCGCGCCGCGCGGGGTCTTCGGCGCGGTCAGCAGATAGACGGCGCTCACATCCAAAATTGCAAACGTTGCAAATTCCGCCGGATGCCGCTCGGCATACTCGGCCATGCCCATCCAATTGTAGACCGTGCGCGCGCGCCGCGCGCCGAAGCTGTCTTTGAGCCAGCGCCCGGTCTCGCCATGCGCGAGCGCGCGATGGATGCGAAGGGCTTCGCGTCCGATCTCGAGCGCGTCTTCGAGCGTGCGGCGTTCCAGGCGCGCCACGAGTTCCTTGACCCGCTCTTTGGCCGCCTCGATGTCGGCAGGGTGCAGCAGCGGCGGCGGCGCCGAAAAGGGTTCCGGGCGGAGCAGCGCTGCGGGCGGCGGACTGTGATCGGCAAGGGCGTCTGCGAGAGGTGGCGTGGGCGGCGCATCGGCAGGGGGCCGGAGGCGCGGCCGCGGCCCGCGAAAACAAGGAAATTCCCGCAGCTGCGGCAAGAGGTCTTCGCTGCCGAACTCGGCCTCGAAATCCGATCCCGCGCCGTTCATTTGTGCGGACATGTGCTCGCCCCCTCGCGCAACGCCTCCGGCATCGGAAGGCGTCGCCATCAGCGCACAAAGCGCATTCTCGGATTCGCTAACAGGATCGCCGAACGGTCAACCGCACGCTTCACACCTAATAGTGCGAAGAGCCGCGTTACAAAACTGTTCCGCGCCTGAGGGCGGCGTTAATTCGACGGCAGATTGACGCGCGAAGTGCTCGCCCCGAAATTATCGATTTGGCGCGTACGGCGTGCTCGATCCTGCTGATGGCTGCGGGTTGCTGACGCCGGCCGCCGCCGGTGGCGGACGGTTGAACGGCGTATAGCTGGCGGCAACAGATTTCCACTCGCCGCGCTGACGCTCCAACACCTCCATCCAACTGCCTTCGATCGTCACGGGTTGGGGGTTGTTGTAGGTCACGGAGTAGGATCCGGCGGCGACCGCTGCGTTGCGTCCGAGCATCCGCACCTGATCGACGTCCATGCTCTTGACCTTCGCGCCGAGGTTCGCCTCGTTCTGCACGGCCCGCGCGAAACGCTCGTTGCCGGAGATCACGCCGCGGTCGCCGACGCCGAAGGAGTCGGCGGTTGTGAGCGCTGCCATGGTCGTGCTATCGCCGCGATTATACGCGTCCGTCCATGCGTGCATGAAGGTTTCGATCTCTTGCCGCGTCTTCTCGGACGGGGTGCCTTGCTGCGCGACCGCGGGACCGGCGACTCCGACGGCGAGGACGGCGATAGCGAGCAAACGCACCATCATGGCTTCCTCCACTGCAAGGGCACGACGGCAAGTGCTTTCAGGGGCTTCTGCGAGCGTCAACGCCCGCGGCGACGCCGACGTTCATCCGCCGCTCTAGAAGGTGAAGAGGATCGACGCGTACCAGGTGTATCGGTCGGTCGTTGCCGCGTTTTGCAATCCGGGCCCGGCATACGCGAGCAGGTGATAGGTATCGTTCAAATCGTAACGCAGACCGAAGCCGATCCCGGTGGTGTCGCGCCCTCCCTTGGTCGTCGCGGTCTGATGCACGATCTCGGCGCCGAGCTGCAGATCGGGAAGGACTTGCCGCGTGAGCGCCCAGCCCGCGAGGCAGGAATCCTTCGCACCGTCGCCGCGATCGATGGTGCAGCCGCCGCCGCCGAAGGTGGACCATCTGTCCCAGTCGTGCTCGAACCATAGCGGCAGCAGGAATGACGCATGCCGCTCGCCCACGGTGTTCGCGGCGCTCGGCAAGAACACCCGCGGAAACACCGCGACATCCCAGCCGATGTCCGCTTGATGGAGGAAGCGGTATTTGGCGGCGAGCTCGATATTGCCCAAGCCTACCGCGTCGCTTGCGCCACTGCCGGTCTGATAGTCGAGCGGGAGCACGGCCGTCAGTTGGACATCGTGCGCCGCGCCGTAATTGAAGTCGATGCCGGTTGCGCCGCTCGTCCCGCTTTCGGTGTTGGTGCCGCTCGAGAAGAGATAGATCTCGTAATGCCGGTAGTCCGTCGGCTCCGGATCGTCAGAGATGTAAGGCGGCCCTGCGATTGCCGTGCCTGACAGGAGGACAAGTACCGCCAAACAGGCGAGAGCGCCGTGCGTCGCGGTGCGGTACGACACGACTTTGGCGTCTTCGATGTCGGCCGCTGCGGCTGCTTCAGGGGGAGCCGGCAGAACGCGCATTTCCGCTCATGGAAAAGGGGTCAGGTCGACGGCGACCCGACCCCTTCGATCTCCCTAATGGCTCCCGGGGAGGGATTCGAACCCCCGGCCAAGCGGTTAACAGCCGCTTGCTCTACCACTGAGCTACCCGGGATCAGTGCTTGCCGGCCCCGTCCGGGCACGACAAGCGGGCCTTATAACAGAGCGCTTCGCCTCACGCCACCCCCGGCGCCAATCTAAGCGCCGAGATCGGTGCCGCGGCCGGGCGTGTAAATCTCGCGGTAGATTTCGTCGTAGGGGCTGCCGCAGCCGATGATACGGTCCTTGCCACTTGTCCCCGCCACGAATGTCCCCGATTGGCAAGCGCTGGGGTTGGCGCAACCGCCGACCAGGGCTGCCAGCACAAGCGCGCCCAGCGCGGCAGCGACCCGGGCGCGAGCGCCGATGCCTTTTGTCTCCTCGGTCATGTCTCGATCTAGAGGCCGGTCACGTAAACGGCGACGACCGTTCCGACCGCGAACATGGCCATCGTCACACCGATCCAGTCATTCATGGCACGCCTCCGTTTCCCAGGAATGAACGTGGGCGATGAGGCGCGGGCAGGCTTGTGACGGCAATCACAGGCGGCGCATCCGGAGACCGCGCGCGGTCTCGCCCCTGCGTCGTTCTTAGTGAAGAACGTCCGCGATCAGCCAGGCGATGACGAGCCACACCCCGGCGCCGATGAGCAAGGCGATCAAGAGGCCCCGAGCCGCGCCGAGCGGATCGTCCCCGGGATCACGACGGGTCGTTGGCATTCGTTAAGCGGCGTTCCCTTGCGCCAGAGCATTGGCGCGCATTGATCGTTTTCAATGCGCTTATAGCGTGAATCGCCCGACGGGGCATTTTCCAGATTGTCGCGGCGGGAGCGCACGCGCCCGCCGCGGGCCACGGCTCCGCCGGCGCGCGGTTCAGTAGGGCGGAGCGCGTCCGGCGGCGGCGTATTGCGGCTGCGTGCCGGGCGGCTGGGTCGGGACAGTGCGCCACGACACGGAGCAATGGGCGACGTAGGGATAGTAGCTCTTGGATGAGGGGCAGAAATACCAGACGTTCTCCGCGACAGTCTGCGGCGGAGGGCTGGCAGGCGGCGGCGGGGCCGCTGCGACTGCGGCAGGCGGAGCGCCTGCCATGGGGGGCGGTGCGGGAGCCGCCGCTACCGCCGGCGCTGGCGCATAGCTCGCCGCGTAGGGGTAGCCATAGGGAGGGTAGACGTACGGGGCATAGGCGTAGGGATAAGGAGCGTAAGGATAGGCATAGGGGTAGGGGTAGCCATAGCCATAGCCGCCAAAGAACACGCCGACGCTGCCGCCGTGCCAGCAACACCCGCCATGCCAACCCCACCCACCGCCGTGCCAGCCGTCCCCGCCATGCCAGCCGCCTCCGCCTCCGGCATAGCAGGGGGACGCCATGACGAACGAGGTCACGAGTACCGCGAAGAAGCGCCGGAGCGTTGGCATGGGAGCCTCCGCGTCAAATCTGAGGGTGAAGTCTAGTCCCAAACAGAGGTCGGCGCGCAAGTTTTTGGCGGCGCGCGGCTTGTCTCCAGCTCGCCGGACATGAAAAAGCGTTTGGAGTGGAGGCCGGAAGCGGAATCGAACCGCTGTACGAGGATTTGCAGTCCTCTGCATAGCCACTCTGCCATCCGGCCGGGAAGGCTCACATATAGGCTGGGGCGGGAAGGGGGGTCAAGGCGCCGGGCGGGGCAGCCGAGGATTGTGTTCGCCGGAGCCCGCCTTTATAAGTCGGCTCGATCGGTGGGCAGCATCCGGCGGAACTTCATGATCGACTACGCAGCGGCGCGTCTCACCATGGTCGAAAGCCAGCTTCGCACCAACAAGGTGACCGATGAGGGCGTGCTCGACGCCTTTCTGGCCGTCCCGCGCGAGCGTTTCGTGCCGCCCGCGCTCAGCGGCACCGCCTATGTCGACGACGATCTGCCGCTCGGCCGCGGGCGTTACCTGATGGAGCCGATGGTGCTCGCCCGGCTGCTGCAGATCGCCGAGGTCGGCCGCGAGGAGCGTGTGCTCGAGATCGGCTGCGCCAGCGGTTATGGCACGGCGCTGCTCGCACGCCTCGCGCGCAGCGTCGTTGCGATCGAGAGCGATGTCGAGCTGCTGCGCCAGGCGATGACGCGGCTGCGCGAGCTCGGCATCGGCAATGCCGCCGTGCTCGAGGCGCCGCTCACCGGCGGCTATCCCGGCCGTGCGCCCTATGATGTTATCCTCTTCGAAGGCGCGGTCGCAGGCATCCCGACCGCCATCGCGCATCAGCTCGCCGATCGCGGCAGGCTGGTGGCGGTGGTGCAGGCGGAAGGCGCCATGGGGCGAGCGGTGCTGATGACCTCGGCCGGCGGCGCTTTGTCACGGCGCCCGGCCTTCGATGCGACGGTGCCCCTGCTGCCGGGTTTCCAGCCGGAGCCGAGCTTCGTATTCTGAGCAGGGACGGGACGGATATCGGAATCATGCGCCGCCATCTCTTCGCCTCTTGCGCCATGGGAGCGCTGCTTCTCGCCGCGGCCGGCGGCGCGCGCGGCGAGACCCTGACCGATGCTCTGGTCGACGCCTACACCAACAATCCGCAGATCCTCGCCGAGCGCGCCAATCTCCGCGCCACCGATGAAGGCGTGCCGCAAGCGCTGTCCGGCTGGCGGCCGACGGTGACCTTCACCGGCTCGGTCGGCGCGCAGCACCTCGACAATTCACCGACGTCGCCGCAGGCCCCCAACAGCAAGACAGTGCCGAAAATCGTCGACCTCAACATCAACCAGCCGCTCTACAGCGGCGGCCGCACCGTTGCTTTGACGGCCGAGGCCGAGAAGAACATCGAAGCCGAGCGGGCGCGCAATATCGCCACCGAGGAGTCGGTGTTCCTGAGCGTGACGCAGGCCTATCTCGACGTCGTGCGCGACCAGGCGACGCTCGATCTCAGCATCAACAACGAGCAGGTGCTGCGCCGCCAGCTCGAGGCGACCAACGACCAGTTCCAGGTCGGCGCCGTGACGCGCACCGACGTCGCGCAAGCCGAGGCCCGGCTCGCCGGCGCCACGGCCTCGCGTCAGCAGGCCGAAGGCAATCTGCAGGTGAGCCGAGCGAACTACGCGCGCGCGGTCGGCCATGTGCCACCGGGACGACTGGCGCAGCCGACGCTCACCCCGGTGCTGCCCACCAGCCGCGACGAGGCGCTGAACCTCGCCACCTTCAAGAACCCGACGGTGATTGCCGGCATCTTCACCGAGGATGCGGCGCGCGACGCGGTCGACGCGACGCGCGGCCAGCTGCTGCCGCAGCTTGCACTCGTCGGCGATCTGAACCAGAGCAACGAGACCTTGCTCGTCGGCCACGACGTCACCACCAGCTCCATCGTCGCGCGCATGACCGTGCCGCTCTATGAAGGCGGCAACATCTACTCGCAAACCCGGCAAGCGATCCAGACCGTGGGGGTGCGCCAAGGCCAGACCGACGATGCGCGCCGCGCCTCGATCCAAGGGGCAACGCAGGCCTGGGAGCAGATCGTTTCCGGACGGGCGCAGATCGTCTCGCTGGAATCGACGATCAAGGCCGCCGATATCGCGCTCGACGGCGTCCGCCAGGAAGCGACCGTCGGCTCGCGCACCGTTCTCGACGTGCTCAATGCCGAGCAAGAATTGTTCACCGACCGCGTGACGCTCGTCACCGCCCAGCACGACCTCGCGGTCGCGGAGTTCACGCTGGCGAGTCAGATCGGGCGGCTCACCGCCGCCGATCTGCGTCTCCCGGTCAAGCTCTACGATGTCGACCGGCATTACGAGTCGGTGCGCGACAAATGGCTGGGTTTCGGCGCAAAAGACTAGAATCGTCGCAACGGAAACCCGCGAATCGGGCGGTCCGGCTGGTGTTTTGCGCTCGCTTCTTCTACTCTAGCTCAGCGTTACGCGAGTTGGGTTGAGCATCATGTCGGACCCGAAGGGGCAGCACGAGCCGTCGATGGAGGAGATCCTCGCCTCCATCCGGCGCATCATCGCCGAGGATGGAGACACGGCTGCCGCGCCGGCCGCGGTGGCGGAAAAGCCGCAGCGCGGCGAGGAAGTCCTCGAGCTGACCGAGGTCGTGGAAGAGGACGGCACGGTCGTCAGCATTTCGGCCGGAAGCAAGAAGCCGGCGGCAGAGCCGCCGCCACCGCCGCCGCGCGCGATGTTCGATGTCGAAGCCGCGGCACCGCCGCGCGCCGAGCCCGAACCCCCGCCGCCGCCGCCGCCACCCCCTCCACCCGCGCCGCCGCCGCCGAGCTTCGAGAGCGATGAAGAGCGGCTGGTCTCGGAACGGACGGCGGCCGCTTCCGTGTCGGCATTGTCGCAGCTGAGCGCGCTCGGCGCCGCGCGCGACCAGCTCGGCAGCTTGCCGCTCGGCGACGCCGGGCGCACGCTCGAGGATCTCGTGCGCGAATTGCTGCGCCCGATGCTGCGCGACTGGCTCGATGCGAACCTGCCGCAGCTGGTCGAGCGGCTGGTGCAGGAAGAGATCCGGCGCATGTCGCGCGAGGCGCAGAGCCGCTGAGCGACTTCTACGCTGAAAGCAGATAAATGCCTGAGTCAGCGCGAGGTCGTCGCGCCCCACCTCACCCCAACCCTCTCCGCCCCTCAGGGGCGGAGAGGGAGGGACCCGCGCAGCGGGAGGGTGAGGTGGGGAGCGGCTCCAATTCGCGATCGTCGGCAGTAGCCATGCTCGACAAGACCTATCGTCCGGCCGAGGTCGAGACGGCGATATATCGGGATTGGGAGAGATCAGGGGCTTTTGCCTCGGATCCCGATTCCACCGCTCAGCCCTACTGCATCATGATGCCGCCGCCCAATGTGACGGGCAGCCTGCATATGGGCCATGCGCTCACCTTCACCATCCAGGACATCCTCATCCGCTATCACCGCATGCTCGGCCGCGACGCGCTGTGGCAGCCGGGCACCGATCATGCCGGCATCGCGACGCAGATGGTGGTGGAGCGGCAGCTCGCGCTCGAGCAATCGAGCCGCTTGAAGCTCGGCCGCACCGCTTTCGTCGAGCGCGTCTGGCAGTGGAAGGCGGAATCAGGCGGCACCATCACCCGCCAGCTTCGCGCGCTCGGCGCCTCGGCCGATTGGCGTCGCGAGCGCTTCACCATGGACGAGGGATTGTCGGCCGCGGTGCGCAAGGTCTTCGTGACGCTCTACAAGGAAGGCCTCATCTATCGCGACAAGCGCCTCGTCAATTGGGATCCGAAGCTCCACACCGGCATCTCCGATCTCGAGGTCGAGAACCAGGAGACCAAGGGCTCGCTGTGGTATTTCAACTATCCCATCGAGGGCGAGCCCGGCCGCTTCATCACCGTCGCGACGACGCGGCCGGAGACCATGCTTGGCGATACCGGCGTTGCGGTTCATCCCGAGGATGAGCGCTACCGCGACCTCGTCGGCCGGCACGCCATTCTGCCGTTGGTCGGCCGCCGGATTCCGATCGTCGCCGATGCCTATGCCGATCCCGCCACCGGCAGCGGCGCGGTCAAGATCACTCCCGCGCACGACTTCAACGATTTCGAGGTCGGGCGCCGCCACGGCCTGCCCCTCATCAACGTCTTCGACCGCGACGCGCGGCTCAACGAGAATGCGCCCGAGGCCTATCGCGGGCTCGACCGCTTCGAGGCGCGCAAGCGCATCGTCGCCGATCTCGAGCAAGCCGGCCTCGTCGCCAAGATCGAGCCGCATACGCTGACGGTGCCGCATGGCGACCGCTCCGGCGCCGTGCTGGAGCCCTGGCTCACCGACCAATGGTATGTCGACGCCAAGACGCTGGCCGCGGCGCCGATCGCGGCGGTCGAGACCGGCCGCACCCAATTCGTGCCGAAGAACTGGGAGAACACCTTCTTCGAATGGATGCGCAACATCCAGCCGTGGTGCATCTCGCGCCAGCTCTGGTGGGGCCATCAGATACCCGCCTGGTACGGACCCGACGGCGCCGTCTTCGTCGAGGAGACGGAGGCGGCGGCTCAGGTGGCGGCGGCGAAGCACTATGGCAAGCCGGTCGAGCTGGCGCGCGATCCCGATGTTCTCGACACCTGGTTCTCTTCGGGTCTCTGGCCATTCTCGACCCTGGGCTGGCCCGAAGCGACCAAGGAGCTGAAGCGCTACTACCCGACCGACGTTCTCGTCACCGGCTTCGACATCATCTTCTTCTGGGTCGCGCGGATGATGATGCTGGGCTGCAAGTTCATGGGCGAGGTGCCGTTCCGCACCGTCTATATCCATGCGCTGGTGCGCGACGAGCGCGGCCAGAAGATGTCGAAGTCGAAGGGCAACATCATCGACCCGCTCGACCTCATCGAGCGCTACGGCACGGACGCGCTGCGCTTCACTCTGGCGGCGCTCGCGGCGCAAGGCCGCGACATCAAGCTCGCGGAAGCGCGCGTCGAAGGCTATCGCAATTTCGCGACCAAGCTCTGGAATGCGGCGCGCTACGCCGAGATGAATGGCTGCGCGCTGCAGCCGGGGTTCGATCCCGGCGCCGCGCGGCTCACCGTCAATCGCTGGATCCTCAGCGCGCTTGCCGAGACCGGGGCGCGCGTCGCCGCCGCCATCGACGAGTACAAATTCAACGAGGCGGCGGGCGCGCTCTATCACTTCACCTGGGGCACGTTCTGCGATTGGTATCTCGAATTCACCAAGCCGATCTTCACCGGCGAGGATGAAACGGCCAAGGCCGAGGCGCGCGCCACGACCGCCTGGGTGCTGGGCCAGCTCGTCCATCTCCTGCACCCCCTCATGCCCTTCATCACCGAGGCGCTGTGGCGGCATTTCACCGAGGGTAAAGCCGGCTTGCTGATCGCGGCGCGCTGGCCGAGCTTTGCCCCTGAGCTCGTCGATCGCGCGGCGATGGCGGAGATGGATTGGGTGGTCGAGGTGATCTCGGCCATGCGCACGGCGCGCTCGGAGATGAACGTGCCGGCGGCGAGCGAGATCGCCGCCTATGTGGTCGATTGCGGCGAGGAGGGGCGCGGCTGGATCGAGCGGCATGCCGAAGCGATCCGGCGGCTTGCCCGGCTCTCGGCGATCGAACCGGCGGACCGGGCACGGCGCGACCAGCTGCTTCAAGCCAAAAGCGCCATTCAGGTGGTGGCGGGCGGGGCCACTTTGTCGCTCGACCTCGCCGGCGCCGTCGACCTCGCCAAAGAGCGCGCCCGGCTTGCCAAGGAAGCGGATGGCATCGCCGGCGAGATCGAGAAGATCGGCCGCAAGCTCGGCAATGAGCAATTCCTCGCCAAAGCCAAGCCCGAAGTGGTGGAGGAGCAGCGCGAGCGCCTTGCCGCGGAAGAGGCGGCGCTGGCCCGCGTGCGCGCGGCGCTGGAGCGTATCGCCGGCTGAATTCTTGCCGCGCGAAAGTGCGCTCAGGTTGACACAAGGATAACACGGAGCTTCTTCGGCGGCTGGCGTTCGTGCCCCCAAGCGAGCGTTCTCAGGGAGTCGGGTATGGACGCTGACATGGCTGTGCGGCCGCTACGGGAAAGCGAGTTTCTGGGGCGTCTCAAAGCGCTTCTGCTATCGCCCAAACGGGTATGGGGTCCCCTTGCGGTCGAGGACTTTCACCCGATCGGGCTCTATCTTCGCCACGTGCTGCCCCTGGCGGCGATCCCGCCGCTGGCGAAGCTGCTGAGCTGGTCCTTGCTTTTCAGTTTCATCAGCTTCGGCACCGGCGCGGCGGCGGCGGCGCTGGCCTGGGCGCTGAGCCTTGTCGGCGTGGCGCTGTTGGCGCTGATCGCAGCCTGGCTCGCCCGGTATTTCGGCGGCGAGGAACGGTTCGATCGCGCCTTGAAGCTCATCGCCTATGCCGCAACGCCGAGCTGGCTCGGCGGTGTCTTCCGCCTGGTGCCGGCGCTGGGCATTCTGAGCGTTCTCGCCAGCCTCTACAGCGTCTATCTCCTCTATTGCGGCGCACCGCAACTGCTCGGGGTTCCGGCAGAGCGCGCACTGCCCTACAGCGCCGCCGTCACCGTCGCCGCGCTCGCCCTCTACATCGCCTGCGCCGCCCTGGTCACGGCGCTGCTCGGCATCGGCGCGCTGGGGATGACGTAGGATAGTTGGCGCTACGCGTATTTCCGCAGCTCGATCTGGCCGATCTGGTTGCGGTGCACCTCGTCGGGACCGTCGACGATGCGCAGCGCGCGCGCACTGGCCCAGGCGCGCGCAAGCGGGAAATCCTCGGTGACACCCGCGGCGCCATGCGCCTGGATCGCCATGTCGACGACGCGGGACAGCATGTTGGGCACCGCGACCTTGATCATCGCAATCTCCGCGCGCGCCTCCTTGTTGCCGAGCCGGTCCATCTTGTCGGCAGCGTTGAGGACGAGCAGGCGCGCCTCGTCGATCATGATGCGCGCTTCGGCGATGCGCTCCAAGGTGACGGTCTGCTCGGCGATCGGCTTGCCGAAGGCGAAGCGCGAGCGGACGCGGCGGCACATCGCTTCGAGCGTGCGCTCGGCGAGGCCGATGGCGCGCATGCAGTGATGGATGCGGCCCGGCCCGAGCCGTCCCTGGGCGATCTCGAAGCCGCGCCCTTCGCCGAGCAGGATGTTGCTCGCGGGGACCCGCACATCCTCGAAGACCACCTCGCCATGACCGTGCGGCGCATGGTCATAGCCGAAGACCGGCAGCGCGCGGAGCACCGTCACGCCCGGCGTGTCCTTGGGCACCAGGATCATCGATTGCCGCCGGTGCGGGTTGGGATTGGCCGGGTCGGTCTGACCCATGACGATGAGGATCTTGCAGCGCCGGTCGGGCGCGCCGGTCGCCCACCATTTGCGGCCGTTGATGACGTAGCTGTCGCCGTTGCGGCGGATTGTCGCCCGGATGTTGGTGGCGTCCGAGGATGCGACCTCGGGCTCGGTCATGGCGAAGGCGGAGCGGATCTTGCCGTCGAGCAGCGGCTCCAGCCATTGCCGCTTCTGCGCTTCGGTGCCGTAGCGCTCCAGCACCTCCATGTTGCCGGTGTCGGGCGCCGAGCAGTTGAAGACCTCGGGCGCGAGCTCGGAGTGGCCCATGATTTCTGCCAGCGGCGCATAGTCGAGATTGGAGAGCCCGGCGCCGCGCGCCGAGTCCGGGAGAAACAGATTCCAGAGCCCGGCCTTGCGCGCCGTTGCCTTGAGCTCTTCCATCAGGGCCGAGGACTGCCAGCGATCGCCGCCGGCGATCTCGCTCTCGTAATGCGCCTCATTGGGATAGATGTGGCGGTCCATGAAGGCGATGAGCCGCTGCCGCAGCACTTCGACCTTGTCGGAATAGCGGAAGTCCATCTTGCACCTGCCGGTCAGTCGTCGGACCTTCAGGCTAGGGGAGGGCATGCCATGACAAAAATGAATATTCGGCATATAAATCCATCGATATGCCGAATATCGCGAAGCTCGATCTCAACCTGCTCGTCGTCCTCGAAGCGATCTACAGCGAAGGCGGCGTCAGCCGCGCCGGCGAGAAGCTCAATCTGACGCAGCCGGCGATCAGTCATGCGCTGGCGCGGCTCCGCTTGCTGTTCGACGATCCGCTCTTCCGCCGCGAGGGCCGCGCGCTGGTGCCGACGCCGCTGACGCGCGGCCTGATCGCGCCGCTGCGCCGGTCGCTGCGCGAGCTCGGCCTGTTGCTGAGCGAGGCCGGACGCTTCGATCCGCGGGGCAGCGAAGCGCGTTTCACCGTGGCGATGCGCGATCCGGTCGAGCTGCTGGTGCTGCCGGCGGCGATGGCACGGATCGCGCGCGCGGCGCCGCATGTCGACCTCCGCAGCGTGCAGGTGGCGCGGCGCAACCTCGAGACGGGGCTCGCCTCGGGCATGCTCGACCTTGCCATGGATGTGCCGCTGCCGCTGCCGGAGCGGATCCATCGCGAGCGCGTCGCCGCTGACCGGCTGGTGGTCGTGGCGCGGCAGGGGCATCCGGCGCTGCGTCGCGGGCTCGATCTCGAGGCCTATCTGGCGCAGGAGCACGTGATGGTGACCTCGCGGCGCAAAGGGCCGGGCTTCGAGGATCTGGCGCTGGCCGAGCGCGGGCTGCAGCGCCGCGTCCGGCTCCGCTGCCGCAACTATGTCGCCGCCTTTCGTCTCGTCAGCGAGACCGATCTCGTGCTCACCATGCCGGAGCGCTATGCCGGCGTGCTCAATCGCGGCTTTGCCAACCGCGTCTTGCCGCTGCCGGTGGAGACGCCGACGCTCGATCTTTATTTCTATTGGCACGAAGCGGTGGAGAGCGATCCGGCCAATCTCTGGCTGCGCGGCGTGCTGCGCGAGGCGTTCCAAGCGAGCAAGCGCGACTCGTTGTCGGACCAAGCGCCCGCGTCGCCGACTCGGCACGAGGGGCGGCGCCCGGCGAGTCTGTCCCGGGGACGCGCGCGGGCGAGGGCGCAAAGCCGCCGGCGCGAAAGGCTTTGAGCGCTGCCTTCGCGCATTGCGTTCACAGCCCCCGCCGCTATTCGCTACTGCGTCATTTTGTCCCGGGACCGACCCCCCTCGCGCAGCGACGCCCGATGCTGTCGGGTCGAGCCTAGAATGCGGAATTTCATCGGAAATTTCGCTTCAAGCGCCACCGCTGGCGGAGATGGCGCCGATGCCGCGCGACGATCTGAGCCGCGATCAGAACCGCCGGTTCTGCGAACATGGATAATCTCGAATTCGGTGGAGGCGAATGTGAAGATTATTCCGGAGCGCGTGACCGTGATCCCCGATGCGCAGCGCAACGAACTGACCGTGATCATGGAGGGATTTCGGCTGAACCTGAGCGGCGAAGAAGCGCGAGCGCTGAGCTATGCCCTGGCGCAGGGCGTGAAGCAGCTATCGCCTGCCGAGCCGACCGCACGCGCTTTCCCGTCGGGCACTTCCCCGGCGTTCTCGCAGAAGCCGGCGACGCAAGCGGCGTCAACGGACCCGGCAGCAAAACCCGGTAGCCCAGCCGACGTCATCAGGTCGATCTCGGCCTGAAGGCGTCTCGTGTCGACGGGAACGTCCATGCGTTCCCGCGACTCTCGAAGCCCTGCTTGCCGCAAGAAGGAGCAGCCGATCCGGCTCCTGCCGTGGCTTGCGCCTGCAACGCCGCGCCGTGAGCCGTCATGATCAGTCAACTTGCCAGCAGCATTGCGAGCTATGCGGTCGTCTCGATCGCCTATGCGAGCTCTGCCGGCATGATCAGGCGGGCGGCGCCGCGTCAGCGCCAGGTGGCGGTCGGGGCCATCCTGGGCGCGGCGACGCTGCTCTCGGCGCTGGCGCAGCGTTACCTCGGCGCGCCGCTGGCGATCAGCGACAACATGGTGGTGGTCGGGCTCGCGGCCGCTTTCGGCGGCGGAGTCGCGACCATCGTCGCCGGCGCCATCGCGGCGGGCGCCTTCTTCGCCCTGGGCGCCGGACCGCTCTATCCGACTCTGGCGGAAATCCCGGTCAGCGGTGTCATCGGCATCGCCATGACCGAAGCCATGCGGCGCGAAGGCGGCAGCTTCGGGCTGAAAGAGCTTGCGGCGCTAGCGCTCTGCCTCACCTTCGGCGCCTCGGCGCTGGTGTCGCCGGCGCTGGCGCAGTTCCCCGCGGAGACCGGCATCGCGCTGGTCGGCCGGGTGCTGATCGGCACGCTCATCTTCGGGGTGCTGCTGCAGCGCTTGGGCGAGGCCGAGGGACGTAGCAGCGAGAGCGAGCGGCGCTGGCGCGCGTTGGTCGCCAATGTTCCGGGCGCCGTGCTGCAGATCATCGTCAGCGTCGCCGGCGAGATGCGCTTTGCGTTCGACAATGCGGATGCGGCGCGCATCTTCGGCGAGGGCGCGCTCGGTCCGACGCCGGACCCGGCCAAGGTGATGCAATCGATCCACGCCGACGATCGCACCGCCTTTCGCCGCTCGCTCGTCGATGCCGGGCATTCGCTCACGCCGTGGTCGCATGAGTTCCGCGTCGTGCTCGCCGGCGGCCGACAGCGCTGGCTCTCCGGACGGGCGATGCCCTTCCGCAAAGCCAGCGGCGAGATCGTCTGGGACGCGATCGTCATCAACGTCACCAGCCGCAAGGACGCGGAGCAGGCGCTCAAGGGAAGCGAAGCGCTCTACCGGCTGCTGGCCGAGAACACTACCGAGATTCTCGCCCGGATCGGCGCGGAGCAGGCCTGGAGCTATGTCTCGCCCTCGGTGCACGACATCCTCGGCTATGAGCCGCGCGAGCTGGTCGGCCGGCCCTGGCTTGCCATCGTCGACGATGCCGATGTCGCGCGCGCGCGCGAGGTGACGGCGAGCCTCATCGCCGGCGGCGCGGCGGTGACCTTCACCTATCGCGCGCGGCGCAAGGACGGCCCGTCGCTCTGGGTCGAAGAGACGCGGCGGCTCACCGGCCGGCCGGGCGAGGAGCGGGGCGAGAGCATCTCGGTCGTGCGCCCGCTCGACAGCCGGCGCTCGGCCCTTCTGGTCGGCACCGGCGACGAAGCGGCGCAGGATCGCGGCCAGTTCGCGCGCCTCCTCGAGGCGGCCACGGCGGGGGTGATCGTGATCGACCCGCATCGCGCGGGCTATCCCGTCGTCTTCGCCAATGAAGCGGCCGCGGCGATCACCGGCTACAGCCGGGAGGAACTGATCGGCCGGCGCTGGGATGTGCTGACGGGGGCGGGCGCCGATGCCGAAATCACCGCCGAGATCGCGGAAGCGGTGCGGCACCAGCGGCCGCTCTCCACCACCTTCCTCAGCCGGCGCAAGGACGGAGCCTCCTATTGGGCGAAGCTCGATTTTAGCCCGGTGCGCGACGCCGAAGGCCGGGTCGATGCCTGCGTCAGCATCTTCGTCGACATCTCCGAGCAGAAGCGCATCGAGAGCGAGCTGCGCCGCGCGCGCGATGCGGCGGAGGAAGCGAACCAGGCGAAATCGGAGTTCATCGCCAATATCAGCCATGAGCTGCGCACGCCGCTCAACGGCGTCATCGGCTTCACCAATCTGCTGCTGAACGAGAACCTGCCGGCGGAGCAGCGCCGCTACGCCAGCTTCGCCCGCGATGCCGGCAGCTCGCTGCTGGCCATCATCAACAACATCCTCGACCTCGCCAAATTCGAGGCGGGCAAGCTGAAGCTGGTCGAGACCGATTTCAGCGTCATCGACCTCGCCGTGAGCTGCAACACGGTCGTCTGGCATGCCGCCCGTGAGCGCGGCCTCGATCTCAATTTCGTGCTCAAGCCCGATGTGCTGAGCCTGGTGCGCGGCGATCCCGACCGGATCCGCCAGGTGCTGCTGAACCTCTTGAGCAACGCCATCAAGTTCACGGACAAGGGCAGCGTCGTCCTGACCATCTCCAAGATCGAGGACCAGGCGACGGGCACGGTGCTCAAATTCTCGGTCACCGATACCGGCATCGGCATCGCCAAGGAGCAGCAATCGCGCCTCTTCCAGAAATTCTCGCAGATCGAGGACAAGGCCGGCGTCTATCTGCGCGGCACCGGCCTCGGCCTCGCCATCTGCAAGAATCTGGTCGAGAACATGGGCGGCACCATCGGCGTCACCAGCACGCCCGGCGTCGGCAGCAATTTCTGGTTCACCGTGCCGTTGAGGCCGGCGCTGGGCGGCGAGAAGCCGGAGGCGCGCGGCGCCGCGGTGCGCGGCGCCCGCATCCTGCTGGTCGAAGATACGCCGATGAATCAGGAGCTGATGCTGACGCTGCTGCGCCGCGCCGGGCACATGGTCGAGGTCGTGGGCGATGGCGAGGCGGCGGTGGCGGCGGTGCAGCGCCGGCCGTTCGATCTCGTCCTCATGGACGTGCAGCTGCCGCGGATGGACGGGCTGGCGGCGACGCGGGCGATCCGCCAGCTCGGCACCCCGGCGGCGCAGACGCCGGTCATCGCCATGACGGCGCGCGCGCTGCCGGGCGATGCGGAGAAGTGCTTTGCCGCCGGCATGAGCGACCACCTGTCCAAGCCGGTCGATGCGGTGGCGCTGCTGGCGACCATCGACCGCTGGGTGAGAGGCGGGCCGAGCGTCGTGGCCGAGACGCCCGAGGTCGACGGCACCGTTCCTAAAGTCCGCGATCGAGCCGCCTTGCGCGACCTCGAGGTGCATCTCGGCCGCGCCAAGCTCAATGAGCTCATCATTCGCACCCGCACCGAGCTGCCGCGCTTCCTCAGCCGGATGCGCGAGCACCGCTCGGACGCCAAGGTCCTCGAGCGCACGGCGCATGAGCTGGTATCGGTTGCCGGAACCGCCGGATTGCAGGAACTTATCGAATGCGCGCGCGCGCTGATGGAAGCGTGCCAGGCAGGGGACGATGCGGAAGTCGCGAGAAAGCTGGCCGCCACGGATGATGCGGCAGAGCGGGCGCTGGCGGCGCTCGAAGCCGAAAGTCCGGCCGCATGAGAACGCTTATGGCCGCTGGGTCGCGTCCGCGATCTTGGCCCAGCTGATCATCTGCTCCGTGACCTTGGCAACGATGATCGCACGATCGGCGTGCTCGGCAGCCTCGGCCTCGCCTGGCGCGTCTGCCAGGGCGCTGCGCAGGCCGCGCAGCAGGCTGCGCGCCTCGTCCATGGACAAGCCGACGCGGTACCCGCCCATGAACAGGGTCAGCCCGGGACCGTCGCTGTCGCGGAGAACGGTGATGGCTTCCTCGATGACTTTCATCGGCAATCCCGGCGGCTTTGGGGGATGTTCGAGCCTGAGAAAATCCCACAGTTTCGCGGCCACAAGCGATGCGACATTTCGCGCCCGGCCGACCGCCTTGGCGCTGCGCCCAGGCCGGACGGCGTCCGGGTCGGCAAGGGGGTAGCGCCATGGCGTCCTTCGACACGCTCCCGCCGATGCATCCGCAGCTCGTCTCGCTGCTCGAATTCTGGGATCGCAAGCGGGGCGGCCGGCGTATTCCCGCGCGCAAGGAGTTCGACGTCTTCGAGCTGCGGCCATGGCTGGGCTATCTCCACCTCGTCGAAGTCATCGATGCCGGGCGCGACTACCGCTACGTGATCTACGGCACCGACATCGCCATGGCTTTCGGCATCGACCTCACGGGGAAGATGCTCGATGCCGTTCCCCCATCCGCGCGCGACGCGGTTCGAAACGCCTATGTGGCGGTGCGCGCCTCGGGCGAGCCGCTCCTCATCGAGGACGATCCCGTCCTGCAAAGCAGCCTGGAGCGCGTCGAAAGCCTGATCCTGCCGCTCTCCATGGGCGCCGACAGCGTCGACCGGCTGCTCATCGGCACGGCGCGCATCGAGCGCAGCGCGACCGCGCTGCAGGAGCGCCGCCGCGCCAAACGCGTGCCCGTGCTCTGGTCCGGCCAGATCGAGCGCGGCGAAGCGTGGGAGCGCTGCGTGGTGCTGGACTATTCCGCGCTCGGCGCTCGGCTGAGCCTCGATCAGCCCGGCGTCTCGAGCGGCAATGTGATCATCGCTTTCGGCGATTTCGGGCCGCTGCGGGCCAGAGTGGCGTGGCGGCGCGGCGAGCATGCGGGCCTCGAATTCGAGGAGAAGCTGACCCCGCGCCTCGTCGGTTGAAGCCGCGGGCGCCTAGTCTAGCTCAGCGCATCGGCCCAGGCGACGGTCCAGGCATCATCGCCGCCATCGCGCCTTCCCGCGAGCGGCAGCGGCAGGCCGTCGCTGTCCAGCGGGCGCATCTGCGCCTCGCGCGCTTCCGCCAGCAACCGGCCCGTCAGCACCGCCAGAATGACGATCGGGAACCAGGTCGCCAAGCCGAGGATATAGGCGAGCCACGCCGCCACGCGCTTCCTCCCATCAACCGGCGCGCTCAAAATAACCGAAGCCGCGGACAGGATCAAAACCTCAAAGCTGCGACGCGATGAAATCCGGCCAGATGCCGCATTCGGCGGCGAGCGCCGACCCATCCCGGCCGCGGCAGAACCCGTTTTCGATCAGCAGCGTGCGCCAGCCCGCGGCGCGCCCGCCGAGGATGTCGGTGTGGAGGGTGTCGCCGACGCAAAGGATCCGCCCGGGCGCGATCGCGGGAAAGAGCGCGGCGATGCGCGCGTAGATCGGCGCGAAGGGCTTGCCGCAAAAGACCGGGCGAAGCCCGGTCGCCTCGGCGATGCGATGGGCGAAAAGCCCCGGCTCGGCGGCCATGCCGCCGGGCTCGGGCGAGACGATGTCGGGATTGCCGATGACGAGCGGGCGCGGGCGGCGCGCGAGGCTCTGCTGCAACAGCGCCTGACGCGCCTCGCTCCAGTTGTCGCTCGACAGGAAGACGAAGCCGCAAACGGCATCATAGGCGGCGGGATCGTCGTCGAGCGGCCGCATCGCGCCGGTCAGGGCGGGGTAGGGGGCAGGCGGATCGGCGATGAGGCCGAGCGGCGCCCCCAAGCCGAGCCCGGCCAGCACGTCGGGCAGCAGCGCGATGCCGGGCAGGATCTCTGCCGCCCGGAAATCGAAGCCGCGGCGGCGGTGACGCTCGGCGGCGGCCGCGGGCTCGCGCGTGCCGTCATTGCTGAGGACGAGCAGCCGCTTGCCCCCGGCGCGCAGGCGGGCGACCGCGGCGGCGGCGCCGGCGATCGCCGTGTCGCCGAGATTGAGCACGCCCCAGGCATCGAGCACGAAGAGATCGAAGCCGTCCGCGATCTCGCCGAGATCGGCGATGCGGCGCGGCACGACAGGCGGGGGCTTCGGCGGCAGCCGGGCCTCGGCGCGGCGATAAGCGCGCCAGGCTTCGGCGAAGGTGAGGGACGGCACGGGTGGGGTTATAGCAGCGACACTCCGAAATGTCTGAGACTTCGCGACGGTCACGAGCTCACAAGGCCGTTGCGGTTGAGCCTCGGCCTTGCGGTTTGTATGGTGCGGCAAAACCAAGTCGAACATCGAGGAGAGCGCCATGCCCGACGATGTCAGGAAGCCCAAGGTCGACAAAGCGACGCTGCCGAGCCGCCATGTCACGGTCGGCCCGGAGCGTGCGCCGCACCGTTCCTACCTCTACGCCATGGGCCTTACCGATGCGCAGATCGCGCAGCCCCTGGTCGGCGTCGTCACCACCTGGAACGAAGCCGCGCCCTGCAACATCGCGCTGGCGCGCCAGGCGCAGGCGGCGAAGAAGGGTGTCGCCTCGGCCGGCGGCACGCCGCGCGAATTCACCACCATCACCGTCACCGACGGCATCGCCATGGGCCATGCCGGGATGAAATCCTCGCTGGTTTCGCGCGAGGTCATCGCCGATTCCGTCGAGCTTACCGTGCGCGGTCATTGCTACGACGCGCTGGTCGGATTTGCCGGCTGCGACAAGTCGCTGCCGGGGCTGATGATGGCGATGGTGCGGCTCAACGTGCCGTCCGTCTTCGTCTATGGCGGCTCGATCCTGCCTGGCAAGTTCCACGGCAAGGACGTCACCGTCGGCGATGTCTTCGAGGCGGTGGGCGCGCACAGCGCCGGGCGGATGAGCGATGCCGAACTGCACGAGCTCGAATGCGTCGCCTGCCCCTCGTCCGGCTCCTGCGGTGGCCAGTTCACCGCCAACACCATGGCCTGCGTCTCCGAGGCGATCGGCTTGGCGCTGCCCGGCTCGGCCGGCCCGCCGGCGCCCTATGACAGCCGCGACGGCTTTGCCGAGGCGTCGGGCGAGGCGGTGATGGCGCTGCTCGCCCGGCGCATCCGGCCGCGCGACATCGTCACGCGGAAGGCGCTCGAGAATGCCGCCATGGTGGTCGCCGCCTCGGGCGGCTCGACCAACGGGGCGCTGCACCTGCCGGCGATCGCGCATGAGGTGGGCATCGATTTCGACCTCCATGCCGTCGCCGCCATCTTCAAGCGCACGCCCTATATCGCCGACATGAAGCCGGGCGGCCGTTATGTCGCGAAGGATCTCTTCGACATCGGCGGCGTGCCGGTGCTGATGCGGGCGTTGCTCGATGGCGGCTATCTCCATGGCGACTGCCTCACCGTCACCGGCAAGACCGTCGCCGAGAATCTCGCCGGGGTGAGCCTGCCGAAGAACCAGGACGTGGTGCGGCCGACCTCGTCGCCGCTCAGTCCGACCGGCGGCGTCGTCGGCCTCAAGGGCAATCTCGCGCCGCAAGGGGCGATCGTGAAGGTCGCCGGCATGCACGACCTCAAGTTCCGCGGCCGGGCCCGCTGCTTCGACCGCGAGGAGGATGCCTTCGCCGCGGTCGAGCGGCGCGACTACAAGAAAGGCGACATCATCGTGATCCGCTATGAAGGTCCGCGCGGCGGGCCGGGCATGCGCGAGATGCTGTCGACCACGGCGGCGATTACCGGTCAGGGCATGGGGCATGAGGTGGCGCTCATCACCGATGGCCGCTTCTCCGGCGCGACGCGCGGCTTCTGCATCGGCCATATCGGTCCCGAGGCGGCGGTGGGCGGCCCCATTGCGCTGCTGCGCGACGGCGACGTCATCGTCATCGATGCCGAGGCCGGCACGATCGACGTCGAGTTGAGCGATGCCGAGCTTGCCGAGCGCAAGAAGGCCTGGAAGCCGCGCCGGCACGATTACCAGTCGGGCACGCTCTGGAAATACGCGCAGACCGTGGGCGATGCCGAGAAGGGCGCGGTCACCCATCCCGGCGGCAAGGCGGAGACGCATGTCTATGCCGATATTTGAGGCGCGATGACGGAACGCACGCTGCGCCGGGCGGCGGATCTCGTTGCCGCCGGGCTGGTGCCTCGCGAGCGCGCCGCCGAGATCGCCGCCGTCGCCGAGCGTTTCGCGGTGGCGGTGACGCCGGAGATGACGGCGCTGATCGAACGCGGCGATGCTGCCGATCCGATTGCGCGCCAGTTCGTGCCGAGCGCCGGCGAGCTCACCACGGCACCGGAGGAGCTCGCCGATCCCATCGGCGATGAGCGGCTCTCGCCGGTCAAAGGCATCGTCCATCGTTATCCCGATCGGGTATTGCTGAAACCGAGCCATGTCTGCCCGGTCTATTGCCGCTTCTGCTTCCGGCGTGAGCAGGTCGGGCCCGGCAGCCACAGCCTCGATGCGAAGGAGCTGGCGGCGGCGCTCGACTACATCCGCGCCCGGCCGGAGATCTGGGAGGTGATCGTCACCGGCGGCGATCCCTTTTTGCTGTCGCCGCGGCGCATCGCCGGCCTCGTCCGCGCGCTCGACGCGATCCCGCATCTGGGTGTCATCCGTTTCCACACCCGCGTGCCGATCGTCGCACCGCGCCGCGTCGGACCGGCGCTGCTCGGCGCGCTCGCGGCGGAGAAGGCGGTTTATGTCGCCATCCACGCCAACCATCCGCGCGAGCTCACCGAGGCGGCACGCGCCGCCTGCCGCCGGCTTGCCGGGGCCGGCGTCGCGCTTCTGGGGCAAAGTGTGCTGCTCAAAGGCGTCAACGACGATGCCGCGACCTTGACGGCGCTCTTCCGTGGCCTCGTTGCCGCGCGCGTCAAGCCCTACTACCTCCATCATCCCGACCTCGCCCGCGGCACCGCCGCGTTTCGGCCGAGCCTTGCCGAGGGCCGTGCGCTGATGCGCGCGCTGCGCGGCCGGGTCTCGGGTCTGTGTCAACCGAGCTATGTGCTCGACCTGCCCGGCGGTCATGGCAAGGTGCCGGTTGGGCCCGGCTATGCCGTGCCGGACGAGTCGGGTGAGCGATGGCTGATCGAAGACCCCTGGGGTGGCCGGCACTCCTACCCGCCGCCATCTAAAGGCGAGTGAGCCGGCTTGCGCACAGCTCGCGCGGAGCCTGCGGCGATTAAGGTTAACTTGTTGAAAATAAAAGTTATTGATCGCCCGTCGCGTGCCGTGTAGACAAGAAACGGTGGCGCGATGGGCCGCGTCGCGGCACGCAGCGGAACCGCCGGTTTCGGCGCGCGTTGAGGCTGTCGCTCGAAACCGCTTGTTAATGCAGGCGTGTTGTCCTGTAATCCGGCCGATAGAGGCTCGACCATGCGTATAGCTCGCACCAATTTCGACCGTCAGGAGCAGCGGCGCGATCGCCGCTATGCGCTGCCCCCGCTCACGGTCGTGATCGGCGAGCATGAATATCTCTCGGACAACTGGTCGCTGGGTGGGTTTCAGCTCACCGCCAAGCTGCCGCTCGCGATCGGCGCGGCGGTCACGGGCACCTTCCGGACGGATGGCAGCAAGGAGAGCTTCGCCTTCAACGCCGAACTGGTGCGCGAGGACCGCGAGGCCGGATCGCTCGGCTTTCACTTTCACGAGCTTTCGCCGGCGGCGCTGACGCAGCTTGATCGCGCGCTGGCGCGGCGCCTGGTGTCACGGCGGCGCGTGTGAGCGGCAGACTTCGCCTCACTCTCGGCGGCGCTCTGGCGCTCGCCGCATCGATCACGGCGGGGCCCGTCTTCGCGGCCGATCAGCTCCAGCCGTTCACCGTCAATGGCGGAACCATGGTGCGCGGCGGCGCGCCGATGCCGGAATTCCATTTGAACTTCTTGCCCGACGATCCCGGTCGCCAGGCGCTGCAGATGCCGGGCGGCGAGGGGGACGTGGAAATCGCGCTGACGTCGCCGAATACCGGCGTCTTCCATTTCCTGTTCTCGCCGCGGCCGCAATTCGGCTACGGCTATGACCGGCTCACCGGCGTCAATCGCGGATTCGCCGGCTTCACCTGGAACCTCTTCGACAGCGGCTCGCTGTTCGGCAGCTTCGGCCTTGCCGGCAGCGTCGATGCGGGAACGAACCCGCTCGGTACTGATCCGGTGCGCCGCTCGCTGGAACAGCCCATGATGCTGCAGGGCGCGCTCGAGTTCGGCTATCGGCTCGGCGATCAGCACAGCCTCTCGCTCCGGCTCGATGAAAGCCACACGCCGGACCTGCGGTTCAACAACGCCGAGACTTCCGACAGCCTGCGCCTGCGCTACGGCTTGAAGTTCTAAGCTCGTTCGCGCCGGCTCGGCGGCTATCCGCTTTTGCCCCGTGGGCAGCGGCGCGCTCGATCGCTATATCCTGCCTTCGCGGATCGACGCAGGAGCCACGCGATGAGCAGCACCAAGGCCGATGAGCGCAACGCCGACCAGATCGCCTATTGGAACGGGGCTGGCGGTCGGCATTGGGCCAGCCGGCAGGAACACCAGGATATCGTGCTGGCGCCGATCTTGGCCGCTGTCCTCGCGCGCGCCGGGGTCCGGCCGGGCGAACGCGTGGTCGATATCGGTTGCGGCTGCGGCGCCAGCGCGATCGAGCTTGGCCGCCTGGTGGCGCCGGCAGGTCGGGTGCTCGGCCTCGATGTCTCGGGGCCGATGCTGGCGCGCGCCGCCGAGCGGCTGTCGCCGGATCTGCCGGTCGAGCTGGTGCAGGCCGACGCCACCACCTACGCCTTTGCGCCGGACAGCTTCGACCTGGTGTTCTCGCGCTTCGGCGTCATGTTTTTCGCCGAGCCTGCGCGCTCCTTCGCCAATCTGCGTCGCGCGCTCCGCCCCGGCGGCCGGCTCGCTTTCGCTTGCTGGCGGGCGCCGCGCGAGAACCCCTGGATGATGGTGCCCTTGCAAGCCGCCTACGAGCATGTGCCGCGGCTGCCGCAGCTCGGTCCCGAGGATCCCGGCCCGTTCTCCTTTGCCGATCCCGCGCGCGTCGAGCGTATCCTCGGCGAGGCCGGCTTCAGCGCGATCGCGCTGCAGCCGTTCGACCTCGCCCTCGACATTGCCACCGGCAAGGGCCTCGACGCTGGGGTCAACGCCGCGCTCGAAATCGGCGCCACCAGCCGTGCCATCGACGGCCAGCCAGCCAAGGTACTCGCCGCCGTCGCCCAATCGATCCGCAAGGCCTTGGCGCCGCATCAGCAGGGCGGGGCGGTGCCGCTCGCCGGCGCGGTCTGGCTGGTTACGGCGACGAGCGCGGGTTAGGGGCGGCTCTCGCGCTTGCTGCGCAAGCGCTGACGCCGCTCGCGACGAGCGCTATGCGCTCGCGCGGAGTTCGCACCAGACGGGGGTGTGGTCGGAGGCCTTGTCCTTGCCGCGCGGGCTCTTGTCGATATCGGCGGCAAGCAGCCGGTCGGCGGCTTGCGGCGACAGCAGCAGATGGTCGATGCGCAGCCCTTCGTCGCGGAACCAGCGCCCCTGCTGATAGTCCCAGAAGCTGTAGCGATGCGGCTCCTGATGGAAGACGCGAAAGGCGTCGGTGAGGCCGAGATTGAGCAGGGCGCGGAACTGGCGGCGTGACTCCGGCTGGCAGAGCGCGTCGTCGCGGAAGAGGGCGGGATCGAAAACGTCGGCGTCGGTCGGGCAGACATTGTAATCGCCGGCGAGCACGAACGGCTTCTCCTCAGCCAAGAGCGCTGCGGCGCGCGCCTTGAGCCGCGCCATCCAGGCGAGCTTGTAGGTGAATTTCTCGGTGGCGATGGGATTGCCGTTGGGGAGATAGAGCGAAGCGACGCGAACATCGCCGATCGTCGCCTCGATATAGCGCGCCTGCCCGTCGCCGTCATCGCCGGCGAGGCCCTTCATCACATCGCGTGGGGGCTCGCGCGACAGCAGCGCGACGCCGTTATAGGTCTTCTGTCCAAGCACCTCCGCGTGATAGCCGAGCCCCTTCAGCTCGAGCGCCGGGAAATCGGCGGCAAGGCATTTGATCTCCTGCAAGCAGACGACGTCGGGCTTCGCCGTCTCGAGCCAGCCGAGCAGAATCGGCAGCCGCACCTTGATCGAATTGACGTTGAAGGTGGCGATCTTCATCGGACGCTACGCGGACTGTTTGGCGGATAGGGAGCTCTCTGTCGCTGGCACCCCACCTCACCCTCCCGCTGCGCGGGTCCCTCCCTCTCCGCCCCTCAGGGGCGGAGAGGGTTGGGGTGAGGTGGGGGGAGCCACGGAGGTGCGATCGCTGATAAGGCGCTCAGCCGATCGAGAACGAATTGCCGCAGCCGCAGGAGGAAGCGGCGTTGGGATTCTTCACCTGGAACGAAGCGCCCATCATGTCCTCGACGAAATCGATTTCGGCGCCTTTCACCAGCTCGAGCGAAACCGCGTCGATCACCAGCTCGATGCCGTCGCGGGCGAAGACCGAGTCATCGGGCTGCCGGTTGTCGTCGAAGCTGAAGCCGTATTGGAAACCGGAGCAGCCGCCGCCGGAAACGGCAAGCCGCAGGAAGGCGTTGGGCGCGTTTTCCTGCCGCTTCAGCTCGGCGACGCGCCGGGCGGCGCTGGCGCTCAAGCTGACGCCGCCATCAGGGGGGATGCTGCCGCCATCGGACATCGCCGGGTCTCTCCTTGCCGAGCGCCGAGGCGCGCCCGGATCATGCCCTCTATGTAGTGAAATCGCGGTCGTTGTCAAACCGTTGCGGCGTTAACCACGACCTTTGCCGGTGCCGCGCCGGCCGCCGCTCGGCAGGCCATTCATTTGCCAATAGAAGGCTTCAGCATTAGGTTTCCGCCATCATGTCGGAGCCGGCGCAGCTCGCCCCCTACGCCTCGCGCCCGGAGGAGAGCCGCGGCCGTCTCCATCCGGAGGAAGAGAGCCTATCGCGTAGCGTTTTCCAGCGCGACCGCGACCGCATCATCCATTCGACCGCCTTCCGCCGCCTGCAATACAAGACCCAGGTCTTCATCTATCACGAGGGCGATCACTATCGCACGCGGCTGACCCATAGCCTCGAAGTGGCGCAGATCGCGCGCAGCATCAGCCGCTCGCTCGGCCTCAACGAGGATCTCGCCGAGGCGCTGGCGCTGGCGCATGATCTCGGCCACACGCCCTTCGGCCATGCCGGCGAGGATGCGCTGGCGGCGGCGATGGAGCGCTTCGGCGGTTTCCGCCACAACGACCAGACGCTGCGCATCCTGACGCGGCTCGAGCGGCGCTATGCCGGCTTCGACGGGCTCAACCTCACCTGGGAGACGCTCGAAGGCACGGTGAAGCATAACGGGCCGCTCGTGCCGCCGATCTCGAGCACCATCGCCGATTACGTGGTGCGCCACGATCTCGAGCTTGCGACCTGGCCCAGCGCCGAGGCACAGGTGGCGGCGATGTCGGACGATATCGCCTACAACAACCATGATCTCGATGACGGGCTGCGCGCCGGGCTGTTCGCGCTTCGGCATCTCGCCGATGTGCCGCTGGTCGGGCCGATGCTCGCCGAGGTGAGACAGCTCCATCCCGATATCGACGACGGGCGGCTCATCCACGAATCGGTCCGCCGCTTGATCGATCGCATGGCCTCCGACCTCATCGCCGAAAGCCGCCGGCGCCTCGCGGCGGCGCGTATCCGCAGCGCCGCCGAGATCCGTGCTTTGGGCGCGCCGGTGGTGGCGTTCTCCGACGGCTTCAGCCGCGAGGCGAAAGGCCTGCGCGATTTCCTCTTCGAGCGCATGTACCGCCATTACCGCGTCAACCGCATGGCCTCGAAGGCCCGCCGTGTCGTCCAGGAGCTTTTCCAGCTTTTGCTGGCGGAGCCGGAATGCCTGCCGACGGAGTGGCGTCTCCAGGCCGCGGGCGCCGGTACGCCCGCGACCGCGCGACTCGTCGCCGACTACATTGCCGGCATGACCGATCGCTTTGCTCTCGACGAGCACCGCCGCTTATACGATAGATACGCGCCCTCGTGATGAACCTCTTCAGCCATTTCCGCGACATCGTCATTGCCGAGCTGCAAGCGCTCGACCTCCCTGCCGGGCTCGATTTGAGCCGCATCGCGGTCGAGCCGCCGCGCGATCCCGTGCATGGCGATCTCGCCACCAACGCCGCGATGGTGCTGGCGAAGCCGGCAGGGCTGCAGCCGCGCGCGCTGGCGGAGCGCTTGGCCGAGCGCCTCCGCCATCAAAGCGCCGTCACCGCCGCCGAGGTGGCGGGGCCCGGCTTCATCAATCTGCGGCTCGCCGACGGCTTCTGGCATGCGCGGCTCGACGAGATCCTGCGCACCGGCCCCGCTTATGGCGATGCCAGGACCGGCGGCGGCCGCAAGGTCAACGTCGAATATGTCTCGGCCAATCCGACGGGGCCGATGCATGTCGGCCATGGCCGCGGCGCGGTGCTGGGCGATGCGCTTGCCGCGCTGCTGGAGAAGGCGGGATACGAGGTCACGCGCGAATACTACATCAACGATGCCGGTGCCCAGGTCGAAGCCTTGGCCTGGTCGGCCTATTTCCGCTACCTGCAGGCGCTCGGCGCAGAGATCGACGAGAGCAGCTTCGCCGGCTTCCAGTACCAGGGCGACTACCTCGTTCCGGTGGGCGAGACGCTCAAGGCGAAGTATGGCGAGCGCCTCGCGGAGCGTGGCGCCGATGGCCGACTCGCCGGGAAACCGCTCGACGAATGGCTGCAGCCGGTGCGCGACTCGACTATCGCCGCGATGATGGCGCTGATCCGTGCCGACCTCGCATTGCTCGGCATCGAGCATGACGTCTTCGCCTCCGAGCGCGCCATCGTCGAGAGCGGCGCCGTCGATCGGGCGCTTCAGACGCTCGATACCGCCGGGCTCATCTATGTCGGCACGCTCGAGCCGCCGAAGGGCAAGCTGCCGGAGGATTGGGAGGAGCGGCCGCAGACGCTCTTCCGCTCGACGCGGTTTGGCGATGATGTCGATCGGCCGCTCAAGAAATCGGACGGCTCCTGGACCTACTTCGCCGGCGACATCGCCTATCACCTCGACAAATATCGCCGCGGCTTCAACGAGATGGTCGATGTCTGGGGAGCCGATCACGGCGGCTATGTGAAGCGCATGCAGGCGGCGGTGACGGCGCTGACCGGCGGCGCGGCGCGGCTCGACGTCAAGCTCTGTCAGCTCGTCAGCCTCTTCGACAAAGGCGTGCCGGTGCGGATGTCGAAGCGCGCGGGCACCTTCGTCACCTTGCGCGAGGTGGTGGACGAGGTCGGCAAGGACGTTTTTCGCTTCGTCATGCTGACTCGTCGCAACGACCAGGCGCTCGATTTCGATTTCGCGAAAGTGGTCGAGCAGTCGAAGGAGAATCCGGTCTTTTATGTGCAATACGCCCATGCGCGCGCCCGCTCAGTGCTGCGCCGCGCCGCCGAGACTCGCCCGGCTGCAACCTTGACGCCCGAGTCGCTGGCCGCTGCGCCACTCGCGCGCTTGACCGACCCGGCGGAGCTTGCTCTCATCCGACATCTCGCAGGTTGGCCGCGTCTCGTCGAAAGCGCGGCGGAGGCGCATGAGCCGCATCGCATCGCGTTTTATCTGCAGGAGCTCGCCGCTCTCTTTCACGGGCTTTGGAACAAGGGCAATGACGATGCCAGCCTGCGCTTCCTGCTCGACGACGCGCCCGCGCTCACCGAAGCGCGGCTCGCGTTGGTGCAGGCGGTCGCTTTCGTCGTGGCGTCGGGCTTGACCGTCATCGGTGTGACCCCGGCAGAGGAGATGTAGATGGCCTTTGCGCTGGGACCGATGCGGCCGGATGATCGGCATGAGCGAATCTTCGTCCGGCGCCGCTCGCGGCGCATCCTGATCATCGGCATCGCCGCGCTGGCGATGCTCGGCTCGTCGGGTGCTTTCCTCGCCTTCTACCGCTCGATGACGCGGCCCGCATCGCCCGCCGACGTGCCGCTGCTGCATGCCGATACCACGCCGATGCAGCATCGCCCCGAAAATCCCGGCGGCGTCGAAGTGCCGGGGCAGGGGACGATGGTGCTCGACGGCGGACAAGGCGAGCCCAAGGTCGAGCAGCTTCTGCCGCCGCCCGAAACGCCCTTGCCGCGGCCGGCGCCGCCGGCCGACAGCGCCGCCGATTCGTCGCAGCCTTCTGCCGCGCCCTCGGCGCCCGTGCTGGCGACTCCCGCCGCGCCGCCGCCGGCGGCACCGCCTCCTGTCGTTGCCGCGACGCCAGCGCCGCCGCCCGCACCTCCTGCCGCAGCTGCGCCGCGGGTGGCGACGGCGACGCCGGTGCCGCCGCGGCCGGCACCGCATCCGCCGGCTGCCGCGGCAAAACCGCCCGCCGCGCCGGTCGCCGCCGGCAAAGCCTATCGCCTGCAGGTGGGCGCGGTGCGCTCGGCCGAAGCGGCGAAGCAGGAATGGGAGCGCTTGAGACGCGCCCATAGCGAGGTGCTGGGCGGCCTCACCTTCTCGACGCAACGCGTCGATCTCGGCGCGCGCGGCGTCTTCTATCGCATCGAAGCCGGGCCCATCGCCGATGCGGCCAAGGCCGAGCGCGATTGCAGCGTGTTGAAGCGGCGCGGCGTGGGTTGCATCCTTGTCAAGCCGTGAACCTTCGGCGGTCATCTTTGGCTGCGCCGGAACGAGTCTCAGCGCCAGCGAGCGCGACTTTTTCCGCGACGCGGATCCGCTCGGCTTCATCCTGTTCCAGCGCAATTGCGAGACGCCCGAGCAGGTGCGAGGGCTGGTCGCGGCGCTGCGCGACAGCATCGGGCGCGCCGACGCCCTGATCCTCATCGACCAGGAAGGCGGCCGCGTCCAGCGCTTGAAGCCGCCGCATTGGCGGGCATATCCCGCGCCGGCGCGGCTTGCGGCGCTGGGCGGGGCGCGGGCGCGCGATGCCATCCGGCTCGGCGCGCGCCTCATCGCCGATGACCTCGCCCGGCTCGGCATCACCGTCGATTGCCTGCCGGTGCTCGACATCCCGGCCGCCGGGGCGGATCCGGTGATCGGCGACCGCGCCTATGGCGACGCGCCGGAAAGCGTCGCCGCGCTGGGGCGCGCCGCGTGCGAGGGGCTGCTCGAGGGCGGCGTGCTGCCGGTGATCAAACATATTCCCGGCCATGGCCGCGCCACCGTCGACTCGCACCTGGTGCTGCCGCGGGTCGAGGCGCCGCGCGCGCTGCTGCAGGCGACCGATTTCGCCCCGTTTCGCGCGCTCGCCGACATGCCTCTGGCGATGACCGCGCATATCGTCTACACCGCGCTCGACGCCGAGCGTCCCGCGACCCTGTCGCGGCGGGTGATCGAAGAAGTGATCCGCGGCGAAATCGGCCTTGACGGCCTGTTGCTCAGCGACGATCTGTCCATGCGCGCGCTCGGCGGCGGCTTCGCCGAGCGCACGGTGGCTGCGCTCGAGGCCGGCTGCGACGTGGTGCTGCATTGCAATGGTGACAGGGCTGAGATGACGGAGATCGCGGAGGCGGCGCGGCCGCTCGGCGCTGCGGGGCGCGTCCGGCTGGAGAGCGCTCAGCGGGTGCGCGGCACGGCGCAGCCGATGGACCGGCTGGCGCTCGAAGCGCGCTTCGACGCGCTGCTGGCGGGAGAGGCCTGATGCACGGCATGGAAGGACAGCTCGATACGCTGCTGCAGCAGATCTCGATCTTCGCGCTGCCGGCCATCTTCGCCATCACCTTTCACGAGGCGGCGCATGGCTTCGTCGCCCATCGGCTCGGCGACGACACCGCTTTCCGCATGGGCCGCGTGACCTTCAACCCGCTGCGCCATATCGATCTCTACGGCACCATCCTGATGCCGATCTTCCTGCTGCTGATCTCGCAAGGGCGCTTCGTCTTCGGCTTCGCCAAGCCCGTGCCGGTGAATTTCGGCCAGCTCCGCCATCCGCGGCGCGACATGATCTGGGTGGCGCTGGCCGGCCCGGGGATCAACATCCTCCTCGCCCTCGTCTCGGCGCTGCTGTTTTACGTCGTGCCTTACGTGCCGGCGATCGGCCGCGACTGGGCCAGCGACAATCTCGCCGTCTCGGTCGTCGTCAACATCATCCTCGCGGTCTTCAACATGATCCCGCTGCCGCCGCTCGATGGCGGCCGGGTCGCGGTCGGGTTGCTGCCTGACGCGCTGGCTTTCCCGCTGGCGCGGCTCGAGCGTTACGGCCTCCTCATTCTAATCGGGCTGCTGATCTTATTGCCCATGTTGGGCGAGCATCTCGGCCTCAATCTCGACATCGTGCGCTACTCCATCAATTTCGTCGCGACCTACGTGCTGCACGGCATCACTTGGCTCACGGGGACGGGATGAGCGACGTCGAGCCTTTCGAGCTGGCGCGGCCCGAGCGTCCGGTCTCGGCGGAGCTGGTCGTCGATCTCGAGGGCTATGAAGGCCCGATCGACATGCTGCTCACGCTGGCGCGCGAGCAGAAGGTCGACCTCACCAAGATCTCGATCCTGCAGCTCGCCGATCAGTATCTCGCCTATATCGGCGCGGCGCGGCGCTTGCGGCTCGAGATCGCCGCCGATTACCTCGTCATGGCAGCGTGGCTCGCCTATCTCAAGTCGCGGCTGCTGCTGCCGGAACCAGCGCCCGAGGACGAGCCGACCGGGGCCGAGCTCGCCGCGGCGCTGACGCATCAGCTGCAGCGGCTCGAGGCGATGCAGCAGGCCGGGGCGCGGCTGATGGCGCGGCCGCAGCTCGGGCGCGATGTGTTTGCCCGCGGCGCGCCCGAAGGCCTGCCGCGCGTGCTGAAGCCGGTTTACGAGGCGACGCTCTACGATCTGCTCCGCGCCTATGGCGACCAGCGCCAGCGCAAGGAGCAGGCGGTGCTGCATATCGAAGCGCCCGAGCTCTTTTCGATGGACGATGCGCTGCAGCGGCTCGGCCGCGTTCTCGGCCGCGTGCCGGACTGGCGCAGCCTGATGAGTTTCCTGCCGCCGGGCTTGCACGGCGGCATCGTCGAGCGCTCGGCCGTCGCCGCCACCTTCGCCGCGAGCCTGGAGCTGGTGCGCTCGGGCCGGCTCCAGCTGCGCCAGGACAGCGCCTTCGGCCCGATCTATATCCGCAGCCTGCCGGAAAGCCCATGAACGACGACATGACCGATCCTGCCGAGACCGCTGCCGCCGAGATCGATTCCGTCGAGACGGAGCCTGCCGAGACCGATCCCGTCGGAACCGATGCCGCGGAAACCGATGACGCGACGCCGGCGCCCGCGCCCGCGGAGAGCGATCGCCATGCCGAGCAGCTGCGCCTCCTCGAAGCGCTGCTCTTCGCATCGGCCGCGCCGCTGGACGAAGCGAGCATCGCCCAGCGGCTGCCCAAGGGCAGCGATGTCGCGGCGCTCATCGCCGAGCTCGGCGAGCACTACAGCGGCCGCGGCGTCAATGTCGTGAACGTCGCCGGCGGCTGGACCTTGCGCACCGCGCCCGATCTCGGGCCCCGCTTGAAACTCGAGCAGACGGTGACGCGCAAGCTCTCGCGCGCCGCCATCGAGACGCTCGCCATCATCGCCTATCATCAGCCGGTGACGCGCGGCGAGATCGAAGAGATCCGCGGCGTCGTCGTCAGCAGCGGCACGCTCGACGTGCTGATGGAAGCGGGGTGGATCGCGCCCAAAGGACGGCGCGAGACGCCCGGCCGGCCGGTGACCTGGGTCACGACCGATGAGTTCCTCACCCATTTCGGCCTCGCCGACCGGCGCGACCTGCCCGGGCTCGAGGAGCTGAAGGCGGCGGGTCTCGTCGGCCCACGCCCCGATTTCGTCCTGAGCGAGCAGGCCGTTCAGTCCGCCGCTCCGGCGGAAGAGGACGAGGACGACGAGGACGAGGAGCCGCTCTTCGACGAAGAGAGAAGCGCCGAAGGTTAACCCTCGCACGGAGTGTCGCGGTTCGCCCCACCTCACCCCAACCCTCTCCGCCCCTAAGGGGCGGAGAGGGGGGACCCGCGAAGCGGGTGGGTGAGGTGGGGCCTCGATGATGTCGCGCGCTGCAAGTGAAGCTTCCGATTCTGCGTACTCGGGTCGGCGCCTCTATCCGAAACCGCCAATAGAGGGCCTGCAATCGCGCCCCCCTGCATTGCGGCGCTGCAACCCATCTGCCATTATCCCGCGCGATTTTGCGAGAGGAGCGGCGACGATAGCGGGCGATGTTCGATCTTGCGTGGTCCCATATCCTGTTGCTCGGGCTGGTGGCGCTGCTGGTGATCGGCCCCAAGGATCTGCCGCGCGCGCTGCGGACGGTCGGCGTCTGGGTCGGCCGCGCGCGGGCGATCGCGCGCGAGTTCCAGGGCAGCCTCGACCAGATGATCCGCGAGTCCGAGCTCGAGGAAGTGCGCAAGGAAGTCGAGAAGGCGGCCACCATCGATGTCGGCCACACCATCGAAAGCACGGTCGATCCCGGCGGCGAGATGAAGCAGGCTTTCGCCGAGCCGATCGAAGAAGTGCCGGCGCCGCGGGACAGTGCTCCCCTCGTCGAGCACGTCTCCGCGCCCGCGAGCGAAGCGGCGCCGGAGGCGGCGCCTTCGGCCGAAGCGGCGGAGCCGCATCCCGAGGCGCCGAAATCCGGCACGCATAACTGACCGCGCCAGCCATGGCCGAAGAAGAAGACGAGCTCGAGCAAGGCAAGATGCCGCTTCTCGATCACCTGATCGAGCTGCGCCAGCGCCTGCTCTACGCCATCGCCGCCTGGGCCGTCGTCTTCGCGCCCTGCGTCTATTTCAGCGCGGAGATCTACGATTTTCTGGCGCGGCCGCTCGCCCGGATCCTGGCGCACCAGACGAATGGGCATTTCATCTATACCGACCTCACCGAGAAGTTCTTCACCAATCTGCGCGTCGCCTTCTGGGTATCGATATTCTTCGCCTTTCCCGCCATCGCCTTCCAGGTTTGGCGCTTCGTCGCGCCAGGCCTCTACAAGCAGGAGCGGCGCGCTTTTCTGCCCTATCTCTTCGCGACGCCGGTGCTGTTCATCGCGGGCGCGGCGCTCGCCTATTACGTCATCTTCCCGTTGGCCTTCACCTTCTTCGCGAGCTTCCAGCAGGCCGCCGGCAACGGCGAGTTGCCGATCGAGCTCACTCCCAAGGTCAGCGAGTACCTGACCCTGGTGCTGCGCCTCGTCTTCGCTTTCGGCGCCACCTTCCAGATGCCCGTGCTGCTGACCTTGATGGCGCGAGTCGGCATGGTGACGGCCGCGGGCCTTGCGGCCAAGCGCCGCTATGCCATCGTCGCCATCACGGCGGTGGCGGGGCTGCTGACGCCGCCCGACGTGTTCAGCATGGTGTCGCTGATGCTGCCGCTCTTCCTGCTTTACGAAATCTCGATCCTCTCCTGCCGGATGGTCGAGAAGCAGCGCGCGCAGCGCCAGGCGCAGGAAGAAGCCGACCTCGCCGGCAAAGCGCCGGGCGAGTAGGGGGAGCGTCGTTCCCTTGCGACCCTCGCGATAGACGCGACCGGGCGATCCCTCTATAACAGCCGGCGCCGATGTTCGACCTGAAATGGATCCGTGACAATCCCGAGGCCTATGACCGCGGCCTCGCGCGGCGCGGCGCGCCGGCCGCCGCCGCGGGACTGCTCGATCTCGATCGGCAATGGCGCGAGACACAGACGGGCGCCGAGCAGCTCCAGGCCGAGCGCAACAAGCTCGCCAAGGAGATCGGCGCCGCCAAGGCGCAAGGGCGCGATCCCGCCGACATCCTGCGCCGCGTCGCCGACAGCAAGGAGCGCCAGGCGACGCTCGAAGCGGAAGCCGGCCGGTTGAAGGCTGACCTCGATCGCGTTCTGGCGGCCTTGCCCAATTTGCCGGCCGAGGATGTCCCGGAAGGACTGGACGAGACGCACAACCGTCTCGTCCGCCAGCATGGGACGCCGCCCGCTTTTCCCTTCGCGGTGCAGGATCATGTGGCGATCGGCGAAGCGCTGCGCCTCATGGATTTCGCGCGCGCCGGCAAGCTGTCGGGCGCGCGCTTCGTCGTGCTCTACGGGCAGTTGGCGCGGCTCGAGCGTGCGCTCGCGCAATTCATGCTCGATCTCCATACGCGCGAATTCGGCTATCGCGAGGTGAGCCCGCCGCTGCTGGTGCGCGACGAGACGGTCTTTGGTACTGGGCAGCTGCCGAAATCCGCCGAGGACATGTTCCAGACGACACACGGGCTCTGGCTTATCCCGACGGCGGAAGTGTCGCTCACCAATCTCGTCGGCGACGAGATCCTGGACGAGGCGGAGCTGCCGCTTCGGCTCACCGCCTGGACGCCGTGCTTCCGCGCCGAGGCCGGCGCCGCCGGCAAGGATACGCGCGGCATGATCCGCCAGCATCAATTCTCCAAGGTCGAGCTGGTGTCGATCGCCCATCCCGACCACTCCGAGGTCGAGCATGAGCGCATGACCGCTTGTGCCGAGGAAGTGCTGAAGCGGCTCGGGCTCGCCTATCGCGTCATGCTGCTCTGTGCCGGCGACATGGGATTCTCCGCGCGCAGGACCTATGACATCGAAGTCTGGCTGCCGGGGCAGGGGACCTATCGCGAGATCTCGAGCTGCTCCAATTGCGGCGACTTCCAGGCGCGGCGCATGCGCGCGCGCTTTCGGCCGAAAGAAGGCAAGGGCACGCGCTTCGTCCATACGCTGAACGGCTCGGGCCTTGCGGTCGGGCGCACGCTCGTCGCCGTGCTCGAGAACTACCAGCAGGGCAATGGCACGGTCGCCGTGCCCGACGCGTTGAAGCCCTATCTGGGCGGGCTGGAGATGATCGGCGGTGTTTGACCGGCCTATCGATCTTGCTGCTGCGCGCGTTCTCGTGACCAATGATGACGGCATCAACGCCCCGGGCCTTAAGCTTCTCGCCAAGGTCGCGCGCACGCTGAGCGAGGATGTTTGGGTGGTGGCGCCCGAGCAGGAGCAGAGCGGCGCCAGCCATTCGCTGACCTTGAGCCGGCCGCTGCGTATCCGCAAGCTCGGCCATCGCCGCTTCGCCGTCGACGGCACGCCGACCGACTGCGTACTGCTCGCGGTCAACGCCATCCTGCGCGACAAGGCGCCGACCCTGGTGCTCTCCGGCGTCAATGCCGGCGCCAATCTCGGCGAGGACGTGACCTATTCCGGCACCGTGGCGGCGGCGATGGAAGCGACCTTGCTGGAGGTGCCGGCGATCGCCTTCAGCCAGCATTACCAGAACCGCAGCGCCATTCCCTGGAAGACCGCCGAGGCGCACGCCGCCAAGGTCATTCGGCGGCTCACCGCCGGGCCTTGGCCGCGCAACACGCTGATCAATGTGAACTTCCCCGCCGTCGCGCCGGACGATGTCGCCGGCATCGTCGCGACGCGGCAGGGACGGCGCAAGATCGGCGACGGCGTCGTCGAGCGCGCCGATCCGCGCGGCCGCCCCTATTATTGGATCGGGCCGCTGCGCGACGAGGCGCCGGACATGCCAGGCACCGATCTCAACGCCGTCACCGAGGGTAAGGTGTCGCTGTCGCCCATCTATCTCGATCTCACCAATGGCCCGGCGCTCGCCGAGCTCAAAAAGGTGTTCTCGTGACCGAGCCGCCTTCGCCGAAGATGGTGCGGCTGCTCATGGAGCTGCGCGGCCTCGGCGTCACCGATGCCCGCGTGCTGGGCGCGATCGAGCGTGTGCCGCGCGATGCTTTCGTGCCCGCCGCCTTCCGCGATCAGGCCTGGGAGAATGTGGCGCTGCCGATCGGCCAGGCGCAGACCATCAGCCAGCCGCTGGTGGTGGCGCTGATGACGCAAGCGCTCGACGTCGGCGAGCGCCACAAGGTGCTCGAGATCGGCACCGGATCGGGCTATCAGGCGGCGATCTTGGCGAAGCTCTGCCGCCGCGTCTTCACCATCGAGCGGCACCGCGCGCTGCTGCGCGAAGCGGAGAAACGCTTCGCCGAGCTCAAGCTCCACAATGTCACCACGCGCTTCGGCGATGGCAGCAAAGGCTGGCCGGAGCAGGCGCCTTTCGACCGCATCATGGTCACCGCCGCCGCGCCGGCGGTGCCGCAGGTGCTGATCGACAGCCTGACCGAAGGCGGGATTCTGGTCGCGCCGGTGGGCGAGGAGCGGCGCGACCAACAGCTCCTCCGCATCCACCGCACCAAGGATGGGATCGTCACCGAAGATCTGGGCCCGGTGCGCTTCGTGCCGCTGGTGGAAGGCCTGCCGCGCGCCGCAAAGCCGGCCGAGAAACGTCACTGATGGCAGCGCGCGACGGTGGCGGAGGCGCGGCGGTCCTCTCCCGATGCGTTAGATTTCGCATCGCTTCGCAACCCTGATGCCCCACCTTTGGAGCAATTCTCGACGCAACTCCCCGCCGATATTGCCGTTAACTCCACAATTCGGGGAGGGCAGCGATAATGGGGGAGCGAGCCGTGGCCTGGCGCCGTCGCGCCGCTGAACTGCGCGACATCGCCGCAACCGAGCGCGATTCGACGGTCCGGCACCTGCTCCTCGTCCTCGCACAGGAATATGACGATTTGAGCGTCGCGGCAGCGCGCGAGGAAGACAGCGATCCCGTCCGCGGTTGACGCGCGACGCTGTCAGAAATCCCGGGTAAACTGCGGCGATGTTCGGGGCGGGTCGGCGGAATTTGCACTTTGGTCTGATGCTGTTGGCGCTCGCGCTCGGCGCCTGCACGCGAACGGCACCGCCGGCGCCGGTGGTCGATGCCGTCGGACGGCCAGCGCCGGTGAGCCAGGCGACGAATCAGCCGCGTCCATCGCCGCCCGTGCCGCATCCCGACGCCGTTGTCGTTCAATCCGGCGAGACGCTGTACGGCATCGCGCGGCGCTATGACGTGCCGGTGCGCTCGCTGATCGAAGAGAACGGGTTGACGCCGCCCTATCGCATGGAAGCCGGCCGCAAGCTTCTATTGCCGAAGGTGCAGCAGCACATCGTTCGGCCCGGCGAAACGCTTTACAGCATCTCGCGCGGGAATGGGGTCGATACCAGCACCTTGGCGCGCCGCAACGGGCTCGAGCCGCCTTATCGCATCTGGGTCGGCGAGGCCCTGGTGCTGCCGGCGCCGGTCGAGACGGCCGAGGTTCCGGTGATCCAGGCGACCGCGCCCGCCGCCCCCTATGCCGCGCCGGCAGCGCCCGCGCCGGCGCCAGCTGCGATCGCGACGGCGGAACCCCTACCTCCGCCACCGCCTCCAGCGCCGCGGCCGCAGAGCGAGGCGCCGGTCGTCGCCACCGCAACGCCGCCGGCCCGCGCACCGGAACCAGCGCAAGCCCACCAGGAGATGGCGAAGCCCGAGGAGAAGGTCGCGGCCCTGCCACCGGCGCCACCGCCGCCGGCCCCCGCCGCCAAACCCGCGCCGGCGCCCGAGGCGAAAACGGCGGCCCTGCCACCGCCGCCGGCGGAGACGGCGCCGGGCAGCGCGCGCACCTTTATGTGGCCGGTGCATGGGCGGATCATCGCCAGTTACGGCAATGGCCCGGGCGGCACGCATAATGACGGCGTCAACATCGCCGCGCCGGCAGGAACGCCGGTGCTGGCCGCGGATGCCGGCACCGTCGCCTATGCCGGCAACGAGCTGCGCGGCTATGGCAACCTGGTGCTGATCAAGCATGCCAATGGCTGGCTGACCGCCTATGCGCATAACCAGCTGCTGCTGGTGAAGCGCGGCGACAGGGTGCGGCGCGGCCAGCCGATCGCGCGCGTCGGCGCGACCGGCGCCGTCGGCGAGCCGCAGCTCCACTTCGAAATCCGCCACGGCACGCGCGCCCTCGATCCCGGCGATTACCTGCCGCCAGAAGACGCGACGGCGTCGCGGTGACCTCGCATAGCGAGGTCATCCGCGGCGGGCGTCAGCGGTTGCGAAGCAACCGCGAAAGCCCGCACCGTTCCGGCGGCGCACGATCTAACGATCGCCCCCGCCCATCGTCAGACTCGCCGCGACATAGCGACGAAGCACAAAGAGAAGTGCGATCGGCGGCAGCACATAGATGATGGCGGCGGCCATCATCGCGTTCCAGGCCGCATCGACATCGACGAAGACCTGGCCCTGCACGACCGAGACGGTCATGTTCCGCACCGAGAGCAGGACGGCCTGATAGAGGTAGTCGTTCCAGGCGAGCAAGAGAGCGTAGATGGCGACGACGGCGAGCGCCGGTCTCATCAAGGGCAGGTAGATGCGCAGATAGAGTTGAACAGCGGAGGCACCGTCGACGCGAGCGGCGTCGTCCAGCTCAAACGGTATCAAGCGCGCGTATAAGCCCAGGATCAGGACGGCAAACGGCGTGGCGAACGTCACCTGCACCGCGATCACCGCCCAAAGCTCGTCCGACAGCCCATAGACATGCATGATCCGATAGTAGGGAACGATCAGGAAGGACGCCGGAATCGCGTAGGTCAGAAGCGCAGCGTTGGTGAGCAGCGACCCACTGCCCGGTCGCAATCGGCTCACCGCAAAGCTCGCCAAGGAGCCGATCAATAGGGTCAGAACCATCGTCGCCAGGCCGATATAGAGGCTGTTCCCGAATTCGTGCCAGAAATGCTCGAGATATCGCGCCTCCTCGGTCACGGCCGCGCGGAAGCTCTCGAGCGATGGTTCAGGGGTCCAGATATTGCCGTCGAACTCGATCTCACCTTCCTCGGGGTCGAGCGCGACCAAGAGCATGTTGTAGAGGGGCAGGAGCGACCAGACCAGGAGGACGACGCCCAGTGCGATCGAGCCGGCTTCCGTAAGAGCCATCCGCAGCCGACGGCGCTTTCTTGCCGGATGGACGGAGACGGAAGCGAGGCTCATACCTGCACCGCGCTCGTCTGGACCTTGCGCATCAGCACGATCGTGACCGGTATCAGTATGGGCAGGGTCGACATCACCGCCGCCACGCCCAGCGCCGGCCTTGCGGTGTCGAAGGCATAACGGAATCCGAGCGTCGCCAGCACTTCCGAGGACAGGGCCGGCGCCCCGCCCGAAACGAGATAGACCGTCGTGAAGTCGCCGAGCGTCCAGAGCGTTGAGAGCAGGCTGCAGATCAGATAGAGGTTGGCAAGAAGCGGAAAGGTGACGTGGACGAAGCGACGGATGCCAGTGGCTCCGTCAACCGCGGCTGCGTCATAGATGTCCCGGGGAATCGTCATCCGGCCGGCGATGAAGATCAGGGTCCAGAACGGCATCCATTTCCAGGTATAGGCGGCAATGTTCGAGCCGAGGGCGAGCCAGCGGTCATTGAGCCAGATTGGACCTTCGACGCCGAAGAGCGCCGACAACAGCCCGTCGACCAAACCCCGCTGGTCGATCAGCATCCAGTGAAATGAGATGCAGGCTTGTGCCGCGGCAACCGTCCAAGGCAAGACATAGATGGCCAGCAGGATTTTGATCCACCAACGCGGGCGCATGAAGTACCCCGACAGCAGCAACGCCAGGAACATCTTCAGATTTACGCCCACGCCGACGAAGAGCAGGGTATTGACCAGCGTCGGCAGGTAGAGTGGATCGGCGATCAGGTCTCGATAAAGCGATGGCTCGCTGGCCATCCACAACGCATAGCCGACGGGATACACGACGAAGGCGAAGAACACCGCCGCATAGGGCGCGACGAAGGCGATCGCCCACTTGAGATCCGAGCCGCGCAGGTGACCCCGACCGGGCGGATGCCCGGAGCCTTTGACCGATGCGGGGATTGTGGCTGCAATGACCCCTGGCGTGCCACTCATCTCAGTCTCTCGCTCTGCTCGATCGAGTATCTCGCGAAGGTCGCGTTGCGCAACAGCGTGAAATCGAGCTGGGCGGGAGCGGTGCTCCCATTGCCAGGAGCGTGCGACAGGCGGCGACCCGTGGGCCTCGATCGAACAGGGATCGGGGCGGTGCCTTAGAGGCTCTCTGAAACCGGCGGTTATGCTATCGTCCGCCGATGTTTCGCGCCCAAACCAGCCGCTGCGTGGCACAGCTCCTCGTGGCGGGGGCGCTGGCGGCGGCTGCCTCGGCGCGGGCGGCCGACCTCAAGATCAACCCACCCTCGATCGAGGAGGGCGAGATCGACATCGAGGACAACAGCGTAGTCCTCCTCCAGCGCGGGCGCTCGACCGACGCCGGTCAGACGCATTTCGGCGAGTTCGGCTACGGCATCCGCGATTGGTGGTGGACCGAGGTCGAGACGCATTGGGATGATGGCGACCGCGGGCTGCGCTGGCGGACGCTCGATTTCGAGAACGCGATCCGGCTGCTGCCTCAGAATGAATACTGGCCCGAGAGCGCTATTTTCTTGGAATACGACCATGCGGTCGATGGGACGAGCCCGGAGACGACGACGGTGGGCGGCCTCTTCCAGGAGGATTTCGGGCCGTCCTCGACCGTGCTCAACGTACTCTTCGACCATGATCTCGGCCGCAATGCGCGGACCGGTGTGCAATTGCGCTATGTCGGCGCCTCCACCTGGAAACTTGTCGATGCGCTGGCTGCTGGCGTCGAGTTCTTTGGGGCGCCGGGCAAGCTGCCCAGCTTCGACCGGGCGAGCCTGCAGGACCATCGTCTCGGCCCGGTGCTCACCGGCGCGGTCAAAGTCGGGGGGCTGGGCGAGTTCGGCTATACCGCGGGGTATCTCTTCGGCCTCAGCTCCGGCGCGCCGACCAGCACGCTGATCTGGCGTCTCGAGCTCGATATCAAGCTCTGACCCGATACGGCTCTACACCTGCCCGATCTGCTTTCCGAGTCTGCCGGCGAGGTCCTGGATGAACTGCCAGGCGACGCGCCCGGAGCGGGCGCCGCGCGTGATCGCCCACTCGCTCGCTTCGGCGCGGAGCTGGTCCGCCGGCAGGCCGAGGCCATAGCGTTCGGCATAGCCGCGCACCATGGCGTGATAGGTCTCCTGGTCGCAGGCATGGAAGCCGAGCCAAAGGCCGAAGCGGTCGGAGAGCGAGACCTTCTCCTCGACCGCCTCGCCGGGATTGATCGCCGTTGAGCGCTCATTCTCGATCATGTCGCGCGACAGCAGATGGCGGCGATTGGAGGTGGCGTAGAGGACGACGTTGGGCGGACGTCCCTCGATGCCGCCTTCGAGCACGGCCTTCAGCGATTTGTAGCTGGTGTCCTGTTGATCGAAGGAGAGATCGTCGCAGAACAGCAGGCAGCGCCGGCTGGTGTTGCGCAGCAGCGCCAGGAGCCGCGGCAGGCTCGGGATGTCCTCGCGATGGATCTCGACCAGCACCAGCGATCCGGGCGCCGTGCCGTTGACCGTTGCATGGACGGCCTTCACCAGCGAGCTCTTGCCCATGCCGCGCGCGCCCCAGAGCAGCACGTTGTTCGCGGGCAGGCCGGTGGCGAACCGCTTGGTATTGTCGAGCAGGATGTCGCGCACCCGATCGATGCCCTGCAGCAGTTCGAGATCGACCCGGTTCACCGTCGGGACCGGCTCGAGCCAACCGTGGTCGGCATGCCAGACGAAGGCATCGGCAGCGGCAAGATCATTGCGCGGCGAGCCTGCCGGGGCGAGCCGGTCGAGCGCATCGGCGATGCGGCGCAGCAAAGGTTCAAGCTTGGTGTCTTCGGTCATTGCGAGGGCGAGGGGCGGTGGGAGCGGCCGGGACCCTAGGAGCCAGTCCCGGTGGCGTCAACATTGGCTCGGATGCACCTTGCCGGGGGTGCGCCGGCTTCACCCTCTAGCGGTGAGGGGCCGTGTGCCAGGTTGCTCTTTCGTCCCATATTGACTAGGAATGCGGCAACTCACTCGAGGAGACGTCGATGTTCATCTCGCCCGCCTATGCGCAGGGCCTCGGAGGCAGCTCGGACGCGTTGGTCCAAATGCTGCCGATCGTCCTGATCATCGTCGTCATGTATTTCCTGCTGATGCGGCCGCAGCAGCAAAAGGCGAAGCAGCTCAGAGAGATGCTGGCGGCGCTGCGGCGCGGCGACCGGGTGGTGACCGGGGGCGGGATCATCGGCACGATCGCCAAGGTGGTGAATGACGACGAGGTGCTGGTGGAGATCGCCGAAGGCGTGCGCGTGCGCGTCGCGCGCAGCACGATCTCGAGCGTCCTCGCCAAGACCGAGCCCGTCGCCGCCAAGGCCGACAAGGGCGACGACAAGGACGAGAAGAGCGACGATACCGCCGACAAGGGCAAGGGGAGCAGCAACCGTCGCGCCGCTGGCGGCTGAGCGCGAGGGCGCCTGGGTAAGTACTGATGCTCTATTTTCCGAAATGGCTGGTGGCGTTGATCCTCGGGATCTGCGCCCTCGGCGTGGTGTTCACCATCCCCAACCTGTTTTCGACGCAAACCGTCGATCGCTGGCCCAACTTCCTGCCGAAAAAGCAGGTGAGCCTCGGCCTCGATCTGCGCGGCGGCTCTTATCTGCTCTACCAGGTCGACATGCGCTCCGTCATCACCGAGCGCCTCAACGATGTTGTGGACGGGCTGCGCAGCGAGTTCCGCACGGCCAAGATCGGCTATGTCGGGCTCGGCGCCAGCAACGATGCGATCCACTTCACCTTGCGCGAGCCGGACCGGATGGAGGAGGTGCGCACCCTCGTGCGCAAGGTCGATCCCGATCTCGACATGACGACCGGCGCCGATGGCGCGGTGAGCCTCAAGTTCAATGCGGTCGCGCTCAACAATGTGCAGCGGCAGATCGTCGATCAATCGATCGAGATCGTGCGCCGGCGCATCGATGAAACCGGCACGAAGGAGCCGAGCATCCAGCGCGAGGGCGAAGATCGCATCGTGCTGGAGCTTCCGGGCGTCGAAAATCCCGAGTTCGTGAAGCGTATCCTGGGCAAGACGGCGAAGATGACCTTCCAGCTCGTCGACGAGAATGCCAGCGTCGGTCCGGGAGGTCATCCGCCGCCGGGCGACGAGGCGCTGCCGTTGAAGGATGGCCATTCGCCGCCGGGGGCGACCATCGTCGTGCAGAGGCGGGTGCTGGTGAGCGGCGAGACGCTGACCGACGCACAGGCGACCTTCGATCAGTACGGCGCGCCCGCGGTCAATTTCAAATTCAACGCGGAGGGCGCCCGGCGCTTCGGTGACGCGACCAAGAACAATGTCGGCAAGCGCTTTGCCATCGTGCTCGACAATGCGGTGATCTCGGCGCCGGTGATCCGCGAGCCGATCCTGGGCGGTCAGGGCATCATCACCGGCAGCTTCACGACGGAGTCCGCCAATGAGCTGGCGCTCGAGCTCCGGGCCGGCGCGCTGCCGGCGCCGCTGGTGCCGTTGGAAGAGCGGACGGTCGGTCCCGGGCTCGGCGCCGATTCGATCCATGCCGGCGCTCTCGCCTGCATCATCGGCGTGATCCTGGTGGTCGTCTTCATGACCGTCTTCTACGGTCTCTTCGGGCTCTTCGCCAATGTCGCGCTGTTCTTCAATTTGTGCCTGATGATGGCGAGCTTGACCGTGCTCGGCGCGACGCTGACCCTGCCGGGCATCGCCGGCATCGCGCTGACCTTGGGCATGGCGGTCGATGCCAATGTGCTGATCTATGAGCGCATCCGCGAGGAGGTTCGCGGCGGACGCTCGCTGATCTCGTCGCTGCAGGCCGGGTTCGAGCGCGCCTTCGGCACCATCTTCGACAGCCATCTCACCACTCTGGTGGCGGGATTCCTGATGTTCTTCCTGGGCTCGGGGCCGGTGAAGGGCTTCGCCGTGACCTTGAGCATCGGCGTCATCACCTCGCTGTTCTCGGCGATCCTGGTCACCCGCCTGCAGATCGTCAGCTGGCTCCGGCGGACGAAACCGAAAGCGATTCCCATTTGATGCTGCGCCCGCTCATCACCATCCGCCACATCCCCAGCATCGATTTCATGGGGCTGCACAAGCTCGGCTTTGTGCTGTCGGCGGTGCTCACCATCGGCTCCATCGTGCTCTTCCTGACACAGGGCCTCAATTTCGGCATCGACTTCGCCGGCGGCACGCTGATCGAGGCGCGCACCCAAGGGCCGGCCCATCTTGCGGAGATGCGCTCGACCCTGGACGGGCTCGGCCTCGGCGCCGTGTCGCTGCAGGGCTTCGGCAGCCCCGACGAGGTGCTGATCCGCGTCGCGCGCCAGCCCGGCGGCGACCAGGCGCAGATGGATGCCGTCGCCAAGGTGCAGCACGCGCTGGGCAGCGGCGTCGATTATCGCCGCACCGAGGTGGTCGGCCCCGAGGTCGGCGGCGAGCTCATCCGCGCCGGCATCCTTGCGACTGTGCTCGCGCTGTTCGCCATCGCCGCTTATGTCTCGCTGCGCTTCAACTGGCAGTTCGGCATCGGCGCCATGCTCTCGACCTTGCACGACACCATCACCACGGTGGGGCTCTTCTCGCTGCTGCAGATCGAATTCAACCTGACGACCTTGGCTGCGATCCTGACCATCGCCGGCTATTCCGTGAACGACACGGTGGTCATCTATGACCGCGTGCGCGAGACCTCTCGGAAATACAAGACCATGGATTTCCGCACCCTCATCAACAAGAGCCTCAACGAGACGCTGTCGCGCACGATACTCACGGTGAGCACCGTGGCGCTCGCGGTGCTGGCCCTGTTCTTCTTCGGCGGCGAGGTGCTGCGCGGCTTCAGTATCGCCATGCTCTGGGGCATCATCGTCGGCACCTATTCCTCGCTCTTCATCGCTGCGCCGATCCTCTATTACGTCCAGCCGCGCCGCTCCAGCCGCGCCAAGAAGGAGGACACGCAGGCGGAGACGCAAGGAGCCTCCTGACCCATGGATGTGACGCCGCTCATCCCCGCGGATCGGCAGGTCATCGACAGCTACGGCGCGGGCGGTTTCCATGTCAGCGGCGCGGCCTATCAGGGCGCCATCCTGGTCTTCCCCGACGCGACGCAGCTTTGGCCCGTCGCCGCGCTTGCCGAGGTCACGGCGGAAAGTCTCGCGCCGGTGGTTGCCCACGGCGACGTCCAGATCCTGCTGCTCGGCTGCGGCCGCCGCATGCAGCCGGTGCCGCTCGAGCTGCGCTTGGCGCTGCGCCGCTCCGGCATCACCATCGACGCCATGGATACCGGCGCCGCCTGCCGCACCTACAACGTGCTGCTGGCGGAGGATCGCCGCGTCGCCGCCGCGCTGCTGCCGGCGCGCTGAGGGCGGGGAGGGAGGCTCGGGATGGCAAAGCTGAACGGCAAATGCGCGTTCGTCACGGGATCGACCGACGGCGTCGGCCGGGTGGTCGCCGCGCGTCTTGCCGCCGACGGCGCGTCGCTGCTGGTGCATGGCCGCGACCGCGCGCGGGGCGAGCAGCTTGTCGCCGAGATCAAGAACCAAGGCGGCGCGGCCGAATTTCTCGCCGCCGATCTCGCGAGCCTGCGCGCGGTGCGCGGCCTGGCCGAAGCCGTCCAAGCGCGGACGGAGCGGCTCGACATCCTCATCAACAATGCCGGTATCGGCACCGCCAGCGGCGGCGCCGGCCGGCAGGTGAGCGCCGACGGTCATGAGCTGCGCTTTGCCGTCAACTACCTCTCGGGCTTTTTGCTGACGCATCTGTTGCTGCCGCTGCTGCGCGCCAGTGCGCCGGCGCGCATCGTCAATGTCGCTTCGGCCGGGCAGCAGGAAATCGATTTTGCCGATGTCATGCTGACGCGCGGCTATAGCGGCACCAGGGCCTATTGCCAGAGCAAGCTGGCGCAGATCATGTTCGCGATCGATCTCGCCGAGACCCTCAAAGGCTCGGGCATCACGGTCAATGCGCTCCATCCCGCCACTTATATGAACACGACCATGGTGCGAGCGGCCGGCGTCACGCCCTGGAGCAGCGTCGAAGAGGGGGCCGAGGCCATCCTCAACCTCGCGGCCGAGCCTGCGCTCGAAGGGCGCAGCGGCCTCTATTTCAACGGTCTCAACGAGGCGCGCGCCAACCGGCAAGCCTATGATGCCGAGGCGCGCCACCGCCTCCGGGACATCAGCGGGAAGCTCACCGAGCCTTTCGCGCAAGCCCTTTCCGGCGGCGCGTAGGACAAATCGAAGCTGCGGCCGCCCTCGACCAGCGCGGCGAAGCCCGCCGAGCGCGGGGCCGCTCGGCTCAGGCGCCTTGGACGGCGATCACGTTTCCCGACGCGTTCTTCTGACGCAACGCGATGAGCGGCTTGTACTCGGCGGAGTTGTACCAGCGCTTCAAAGCGTCCATGGTCGGGAATTCCAGGACGACGACGCGCTTCGGCCCCCAATCGCCTTCCAGGATTTCAGAGGCGCCGCCGCGCACGGCAAAGCGCCCGCCATACTTCTCGACGGTCGCGACCACTTGCCGGCGATACTCGTCGTAGCCGGCGGGATTGGTCACCTCGATATCGGCAATGAGATAAGCGGCCATGCCTGCCTCCGATGCGAGTGCGCAAGATGAGCGACACCCCATCTCACCCTCCCACCGCTGACGCGGTGGGAGGGTGAGCTGGGGCGAACACGTATCCGAAATCGTCGGTCCTAGCGCGCGCCGCTCAGCGTCTTCGCCACGAACTCCCAATTGACGAGGTGGTCGAGGAAGGTCTGGACGAAGTCGGGCCGGCGGTTCTGGAAGTCGAGATAATAGGCGTGCTCCCAGACATCGCAGGTGAGAAGCGCGGTATGCCCTTGCGAGAGCGGGTTCACCGCATTCGGCGTCTTGGTGATCTTGAGCTTGCCGCCGTCCGCGACGAGCCAGGCCCAGCCGCTGCCGAACTGCGTCGTCGCCGCCTGCTTGAACTCCTGCTTGAACTTGTCGAAGCCGCCGAAGGCCTGCTCGATACCCTTTGCCACATCGCCCGTCGGCTGGCCACCGCCATGCGGTTTCATACAGTTCCAGAAGAAGGTGTGGTTCCACACCTGCGCGGCGTTGTTGAAGACGCCGGCTTTCGACTCGTCCTTGGCCGTCGCCTTGATGATGTCCTCGAGGGACTGGCGCGCGAAGGGCGTGTCCTTGACCAGGTTGTTGAGGTTGTCGACATAGGCCTTGTGATGCTTGCCGTGGTGAAACTCCAGCGTGCGCGACGACATGTGCGGCTGGAGAGCGTCCATGGGATAGGGAAGCGGGGGAAGTTCGAAAGCCATCTTTTCCTCGCACTGTCAGGAATGGAACCGAAGCGGCAGCTTGTTGCTGCCTTGCGCTATGCGGGGGCGATCGTCAAAACGGAAACGGGTCCGTCGAGCCCAGGTTCCCGCGATCGATCGCACTCGTCCCGGGCGGTATCATAGGCGGCGGGCGAAGGGTCGGCAATGTGATGAGCGCGGCGCGCGCATGAACGAGGAGGCGGGCTCTTCCGCGCTTTCCGAGCTGGGCCGGATGGTGCGGCGGCATGATCGCGACCGCTTTCTGACGACGCTGTTCGCGCCGGCGGCGGAGCGCCAGGCGCTGCTCGCGCTCTATGCCTTCAACCACGAGGTGGCGAAGACGCGCGAGGTGGTGAGCGAGCCGATGCTCGGCCGCATTCGGCTGCAGTGGTGGCGCGACAGCCTCGACCAGATCTATGCCGGCGCACCGGCGCGGCGCCACGAGGTGGTGGGACCGCTCGCCGCGGCGATCGAGCGGCGCGCGCTGACGCGCGGCCATTTCGATGCGCTGATCGATGCGCGCGAGCGCGACCTCGAGGACGCGCCGCCCGAAAGCCTTGCGGCGCTCGAAGCCTATGCGGAGAGCAGCTCGGCGCCGCTCGTCCTGCTGGCGCTCGAAACGCTCGGCGAGCGCAGCGATGCGGCACGCGCCGCCGGGCGTGCCGTCGGCATCGCCTATGCGCTGACCGGCTTGCTGCGCGCCGTGCCGTTCCATGCGCGGGCGAGGCGGCTCTACCTGCCGCGAGCGCTCTGTGAAAGCGCCGGTCTCGAGATCGATCGCGGGTTGTTTGAGCTGCGTTCGAGGCCGGCATTGCCGCAGGTCGTGGCGCCGGTAGCAGCGCGCGCGGCGTTTCATCTCGACCAGGCGCGCGCGCTGTCACCCGACGTGCCGCGCGCGGCGCTGCCGGCGCTGCTGCCGGCGGTGCTCGCCCGCGCCGATCTGGCCAGGCTCGCCCGCGCCGGGTACGATCCTTTCGCGCCGCCGGTCGCCGCGCCCGATCCCTGGCGCGCCTGGCGGCTCGTCTTTGCTGCGCTCCGGAAACGCTATTGAGAGGACCAGCGATGAGCACGCATGTGAATGCTTTCGGCCAGCCGATCGGGCCGCCGGTGCCGGGCTGGCAGCCGCGGCCGCGGCCGCCGCGCACGGTGATGACCGGCCGCTTCTGCCGCATCGAGCCAATCGATCCCGAGCGGCACGCCGAGGCGCTGTTTGCCGCCAACAAGCTCGACCGCGACGGCAGGAACTGGACTTATCTCGGCGTCGGTCCGTTCGAGGCGTTCGGCCCCTATCGCACCTGGCTGGAGACGAGCTGCCGCGGCGACGATCCGCTCTTTCACACCATTATCGATTACGAGCGCGGGCCGGTCGGGCTTGGCGCCTATCTCCGCATCGAGCCGGCGGTCGGCGTGATCGAAGTCGGCCATCTCAATTTCTCGCCGCTGCTGCAGCGCCACCCGGCGGCGACCGAAGCGATGTATCTCATGATGCGCCGCGTCTTCGACGAATTGGGATACCGCCGCTACGAGTGGAAATGCGACAGCTTCAACGCTCCCTCGCGCGCTGCGGCGGAACGCCTGGGCTTCCGCTTCGAAGGCATTTTCCGGCAAGCGACCGTCTATAAAGGGCGCAGCCGCGATACCGCCTGGCTCTCGATCATCGATAGCGAATGGCCGGCGCTGAAACAGGCTTTCGAGCGCTGGCTCGTGCCCGACAATTTCGATGCGGAAGGCAAGCAGCGGCGGCGGCTGCAAGAGCTGAGGTAGAGCCCTTCACTCCGCTGCGGCTCGCGCACCCAGCCACGCGTCCAGCTCGGCCAAGGCGCGACGCGCGAGGAGCGGTTTGCGCTCGCCGCGATTGGCGCGCGTGACGGCGCCTTCGGGCAAGGGCGGGAAGAGGCCGAAATTGATGTTCATCGGCTGGAAGGTCCGGGCATCGGCGCCGCCGGTGATGTGCTGGAGAAGCGCGCCCAGCGCCGTCTCGGGCGGCGGCGGGAGGAGGGTTTCGCCGCGCCGCTCGGCGGCGGCGAAACGGCCGGCGAGCAGTCCGATGGCGGCGCTTTCGACATAGCCTTCGACGCCGGTGATCTGCCCGGCGAAGCGCAGCCGCGGCATCGCCTTGAGGCGCAGCTCCCGGTCGAGCAGCTTGGGGCTGTTGAGGAAGGTGTTGCGGTGCAGCCCCCCGAAGCGGGCGAATTCGGCGTTCTCGAGGCCCGGGATCAGGCGAAAGACGCGCTTCTGCTCGGCATGCCGGAGCTTCGTCTGGAAGCCGACGATATTGTAAAGGGTGCCGAGCGCATTGTCCTGCCGCAGCTGCACCACCGCATAGGGCCCGCGCTCGCGGCGCGGGTCGCGCAGCCCCACCGGCTTCATCGGTCCCCAGCGCAGGGTGTCGAGGCCGCGCGCCGCCATCACCTCGACCGGCAGGCAGCCTTCGAAATAGGGGGTGTCTTTTTCCCAGTCGTGGAACTCGGTCTTGTCGGCGGCGATGAGCGCCGCCACGAAGGCTTCGTAGCCCGGCCGATCGAGCGGGCAATTGATGTAGTCGCTGCCATCGCCCTTGCCGTAGCGCGATTGCAGCCAGGCTTGTTCCATGTCGATGCTGTCGCGATGGACGATGGGCGCGATCGCGTCGAAGAAGGCGAGGGATTCCTCACCGGTGAGGGTGCGTACCGCCTCGGCGAGCGCCGGCGAGGTGAGGGGGCCGGTGGCGATGATGACGCTGTCCCAGGCGTCGGGCGGCAGGGCGGCGATCTCTTCGCGCCGGATCTGGATCAGCTTTTCCGCGCTCAGCGCCGCTTCGACGGCGGCGGAGAAGCCGTGCCGGTCGACGGCAAGGGCGCCGCCGGCCGGCACGCGGCTTCGATCGGCGGCGGCGAGGATGAGCGAGCCGCAGCGCCGCATCTCCTCATGCAGCAAGCCGACGGCATTGTTGAGCGCATCATCCGAGCGGAAGGAGTTGGAGCAGACGAGCTCGGCGAGGCCGGGGCCGACATGGGCTGGCGTGCGGCGCAGCGGCCGCATCTCGTGCAGCACTGAGGCGATGCCGGCGCGGGCGAGCTGCCAGGCCGCTTCGCTTCCGGCAAGGCCGCCGCCGACGACATGGACCGGCTCGCTGAGGCTCATGGCGTGGCACTATAGGGGCGATCGAAGACCCGTCCAGGGCGGCTCCGGCGCTCTCCAAGCCGGCGCATACCGCGGCATTCATTAAAAGACATTTTAAAAATCCCTTCCGCCGCGCCGCCTGACAGCTATGCTTCCGGGTAGAGAGACCGATCGGTTGCATGGTGCGTGGAAGCGCTTTCTAACCAGCCTGTGCCGACCGCCGATGCGCGGGTCCGGCAGCTCTATGAGCATTGGCTTGGACTCCATCCCGGCCCCGGCATCCTGCCGGGGCGGCAGCATTTCGATCCGGTGGCACTGCCGGTGTCGCTGCTGCCGTTTCTTTGGCTCGCCGATGTCGAGCGCGCGCCGTTGCGCTTTCGCTACCGCTTGTTCGGCACCGAGCATGTGCGCGTGTTCGGCCGCGACTATACCGGTCATTGGATCGACGAGGCGCATCCGGATTGCGTCGGCTCGGCAGCCTATAGCCAGTTCATTGTGGCGGCGGAGCGCGGCGAAGTCGGCTATCGCTGCGGCAAGACCCTCATCCTTCTGCCCAAGGATTACCGATCGATGGAACGTCTCATGCTGCCGCTCGCCCGCGACGGGCGCGCGGTCGACATGCTGCTGGCGATCTCTGTCTATCACCGGGGTCGCCCATGAGCGCGGGCGACGAGCTCACTGAAGCGCCGCCGGCCAATGCCGATGGGCGCGTGCTGCAGCTTTTCGCCTATTGGCAATCCATTCATCGGCCCGGTGGCGGGCTGCCGGGCCGCCCGCAGCTCGACCCGTCGGCGATATCGGCGATCCTGCCTTTCGTCTGGCTCGCCGATATCCAGCGCGAGCCGCTGCGTTTCCGCTATCGCCTGCTCGGCACCGAGCACGCCCGGGTCTTCGGCCGCGACTACACCGGCCATTGGCTCGACGAGACGCATGTGAATTTCTACGCCTCGCCCGGCTATCCCCAATACGTCGCCGCGGCCGAACAGGGCCGCGTCGGCTATCGCCGCGGCCATACCCTCGCCATGCTGCCGATGGACTACCGCTCGATCGAGCGCCTGCTGCTGCCGCTGGCGCAGGACGGCAAAGCCGTCGACATGCTGCTGGCGATATCGCTGTATGAGCGAAGGTAGCGCGACGCAAAGCGTCGTCGCTGGCCTAGTCAAGCAAAAAGCACCGGGAGGGGCCTACGCCGCCGGTGTACACCGGGAGCATTGGAAATTTCGGACATCATAGGGCTCCTGCTTCCGCGGGAATGACAGACCCAACCATCGCTTTGCCCGCGAAAGCGGGCATCCAGGAGATGCGACGACTGGGGCGCGTGCTCTGGGTCCCCGCTTTCGCGCAGGGCTGTCCGGGGAAAATCAGGCAAAGGCGAGCTCCAATTGGTTGAGCGAATGGGGCGCGGGCTTGGAGGGGTTGAGGTCTGGCGGCCTGTCGATTTTGGCGAGGGACTTTCGCGCGAAGAGGCAGC